>JBOHTO010000160.1:0-4541 GCA_050733695.1 Gemmatimonadaceae bacterium
TGCTCCGCCAGTACTTCCCGAAGGGGACCGACTTATCGGGCTACACGCAGGCCCAGCTCGACGCCGTCGCGGCCGAGTTGAATGGACGCCCTCGACAAACGCTCGACTGGCAGACACCATCCGAAGCCTTCGCCCGCGTTGTTGCGATGACCGCGTGAGACCGCCCCCGGTTTCGTGGACACTTCACCCTTTGGGGGAGGAGGAATCCAAATGCCGAAGAAGGACGGACAGACAGAGCGCCGGGTGTATCCCGTGGAGTTCCGCCAGCAGCTCGTGGAACTGGTTCGAGCCGGGCGCACGCCGGAAGAGCTATCACGTGAGTTCGAGCCCTCGGGACAAACCATCCGTAACTGGGTGCTGCAGGCGGAGCGCGACCGCGGCGCGCGCACCGATGGTCTGACGAGCGCTGACCAGGAAGAGATGCGCAAGCCGCGTCGCGAGAACCGCCAGCTCAAGCTCGAGCGCGAGATCCTGTCAAAAGCCGCGGCCTGGTTCGCACGGGAGACCGGCACGATCTCACCTTCGGGTTCGGGTTCGTGAGGGATCACCAGGCCTTATTCCCGGTGGCGACGATGTGTCGCGTGCTCGGGGTCTCTCGCAGCGGGTACTATGCATGGGCGAGGAGACCGCCGTCAGCCGGCGCGAGGCGGGATGTGGTGCTCACAGCAAAGGTCAAGGCGAGCCACGTGCGCTCGGGCGGGACCTACGGCGCGCCGCGCATCTAGGAGGACCTCCGTGAGGCTGGGGAGCGCGTGGGTCGGGAGCGAGTCGCCCGGCTCATGCGCTCGGCCGGCGTCGGCGGCGTGCACCGCCGCCGCGGAGTACGTACCACGCGGCGGGGGGCTGAGGAGATCGAGGCAGCGGATCTGCTGCGGCGGGACTTCACGGCGACGGAGCCGAACCAGCTCTGGGTGGCCGACATCACGTACGTGCCGACGTGGGCCGGCTTCCTCTATCTCGCCGTGGTGCTCGATGCCTACAGCCGCCGCATCGTGGGTTGTGCAATGGCTACGCACCTCCGAACGGAGCTGGTGCTCGATGCGCTGGACATGGCACTGGATCAGCGGCGACCGGCGAGCGTGATTCACCACTCCGATCACGGGACGCAGTACACCGCGCTCGCCTTTGGGCAGCGCTGCGAGGCAATGGGTGTGCGGCCGTCGCGTGGGAGCATCGGCGACTGTTACGACAACGCACTCTGCGAGAGCTTCTTCGCCACGCTGGAGTGCGAGCTCATCGACGGCACCGCTTGAGGTCGCAGGTCGAGGCGCGCATGGCGACCTTTCGCTTCATCGAAGGCTGGTACAACCCGCACCGTCGGCACTCCGGCCTCGGGCAGCAGTCCCCGATCAATTACGAGAGACATTACGCTGACCGCACATCAGAGGCGGCTTGAAACCCAAGTCGCAAACCGTCCACGGAAACGGGGTAACTCCAATCCGTCTATCTTCCCGCTAAGGAGGAGCTGATGAGCTCTATCGCCCGCGTGTACACCGACGAACTGAGGGACCACTTCAAGACGCTTTACGGAACCTGGGAGCCCAATATACCGCTGCGGCTCGGTGATGTCGGAGAGATGGATGGCAAGATTTTCGTTCGCCGCGCAAATGTTAAGGATCATCGTTATGCGCTTGATTTCGGGGAGCGCGAGGACGCCGACCACGCTCATGTCGACTTCCAGTCCACGGAAGGGGTCGAAGTGGAGTTCTTCGCCAATGGGGCAGCCCCGAACGTCAACGCCCGTGTGGAGATCAAGTTTAGTCGGAAGAATGCGGTCTTCTTCAACGCGGCTGATTGCGCTTCCCGTTCGATCGAGGATCAGATCACGCTCGGCGAGCAGATTCTCGAGCTGTACAGGGCGAATAAGTGGGATGCTAGCCATCGAGTGGTTACGTCAATTGTCGAGGCGAAGGCGACGACTGTCCTGATCTCCAGCGCGAATCAGGGCAGTGTAGTAATCGAAGCGGAAAGTGATCAGGTTTCCAACATCGACCTTACCGACGCCAGCATCGGGCTGCGCCTCGGAGGATATAGCAACGTCGGCCTAAAAGTGGTCGCGGACACAGGGCTGAAGCCTTTGATCGGCTTGTCGCGCGTTCGGCCGAAACGAATCATCGGAAAGCCAGTGTTCGGACAGGCAATCGTTAGGCAACTCGAGGCCGAGACTCTTCGGCTCCTTGAACTTGAGGCGTCTGCCAGCCCATCGTCCCTAGACGATGAGCTCTTCTTTGGAACGGACTAACACCCACGAGAGGAAGGGAAACAAGCGTCACGTCGCGAGCATTCTCGAGAATGCTCGGTGTCGAGGGCCGTACGGAGGCGGTGACCCTTGCACTCCAGCGCGCGGCCACGGAGCGGAAGCGCTTGCCGTTTTCTTTTCGCCGTTTGGAAGGCATCGTTCTCTTGTAGGGGCAGCCACACCTAAGGCCTTGTGAAGAAATAACTGATTGATTTGTCGAGTGTGCCCGTGCATTGTACAGTGTGAATCTCACGACGCTGCGGCGCAAGTACCGGGCGCTGCGACCAGTGCTGACGGAGCGATCACGACGCGTGTGGGCCGCGAGCGAAGCCGTGGCGTGCGGCCATGGCGGGATCGGGCTCGTGGAGCGGGCCACCGGGATTTCCCGGTCGACGATCAGTCGCGGAATCCGCGAACTCGACGTGGGCGCGCCGCTCGCCGGCGAACGCACGCGCCGGCCGGGCGGGGGGCGCAAGCGTGCGGCCGACACGGATGCCAGCCTTGTGGCGGATCTCGACGCCTTGGTCGAGCCCACGGCCTCCGGCGATCCGGACTCGCCGTTGCGGTGGACGTCGAAGAGTGTGCGCCATCTGGCCACGGAGCTCCAGGCCATAGGCCACGCGGTCAGCTATCGGTTGGTGGCGACGCTCCTGCATGCGGCCGGCTACAGCCTGCAGGCGAATCGCAAGACGCGGGAGGGGCCGCAGCATCCGGACCGGGATGCTCAGTTCCGGTACCTCGCCGCGCAGGTCCGGCGCTTTCAGCGCCAGCACCGGCCCGCGATTTCCGTCGACACGAAGAAGAAGGAACTGGTCGGCGATTTCAGGAATGCCGGGCGCGAGTGGCGGCCGCAGGACCGGCCCGAGAAGGTCCGGGTCCATGACTTTCTGATCAAGGGCCAGGGCAAGGCGGTCCCGTACGGCGTCTACGACCTGGCGCGCAAAGAAGGCTGGGTGAGCGTGGGGATTGATCCTGACACGGCCAGCTTCGCCGTGCACGCGATTCGGCGCTGGTGGAACCGGATGGGACGGAGCGCCTACCCCGATACCCCGGCCCTGCTGATCACGGCCGATGCCGGCGGCAGCAACGGATCGCGCGTCCGGTTATGGAAGTGGGAGCTGCAACAGTTCGCCAATCGCACGGGACTGACGATCACCGTGTGTCACTTCCCACCCGGCACGAGCAAGTGGAACCGGATCGAGCACCGTCTGTTCTCGCACATCGCGATGAACTGGCGAGGCAAGCCGCTCGTCGACCTGGTAACGATCGTCAACCTCATCGGGGAGACGACGACCGACCTGGGCTTGCGCGTGCGGGCGGAGGTCGATCCCGGCCGGTATCCGATGGGCGTGGTGATCAGCGACGCGCAGATGGCGCAGATTCAGCTTGAGCCGCATGCGTTTCACGGCGACTGGAACTACAGCATCCGTCCGCGCGCCCGGCGGACATGAGTCAGTTATTGTTTCACAATCCCTAATCGAAAAGAACACACCACAGAAACCCGGTACCGCCAACGCCGGCAGCGGGGCATCAAAGACCTTGAAGAAGGAGTCCCACCACGGGAGGCCGGGCAGGAGGCTACTCCATCAGCCGACGGCGTCACCCCGGTCATCGCCGCTTCGCCGCCCACGCCTCCGCACCCTTGACGCCATTTCCGGCCCGTGCTACCTCCATGATCCACACGCTACGCCAGGCAAGGAGCGGCTCGATCCATGACACCACCTACTCTCCGCACACCACTGCACCGCCGTGCCCTGCTCCTCGGCGCCACGCTCGTCGTCCTGCAGGCCAGCGCCTGTGCACCCGCCGAGGACGCCGCGGACGACACGATCGCCGCCGCAGTCAACGACGCCACCGCAGAGCGCACCGCCACGATCGAGGGATTCAGCACACCGGAATCCGTGAAGTACGACGAGGAGCAGGACGTCTACTTCGTCTCCAACATCAACGGCAATCCATCGCAGAAAGACGGCAACGGTTTCATCAGCCGCGTCGAGCCGGACAGCATGCTGGTCGACACGATGTTCATCGCCGGCGGCGCTGGAGGGGTCGTGCTCAACGCGCCGAAGGGACTCGCGATCACAGGCGACACGCTGTGGGTTACTGACATCGATGTCGTGCGAGGATTCAACCGTGAAACCGGCGCACCCGTCGGAGTGATCTCCTTCGAGAGCCACGACCCAAGGTTTCTCAACGACATCGCAACCGGGCCGGACGGCGCGCTGTTCGTGACGGACATGGGAGTCCTTTTCGCGGAGGACGGATCGATGACCAGTCCGGGTCCCGAACGGATCTTCAGGAT
>JBOHTO010000161.1:0-8576 GCA_050733695.1 Gemmatimonadaceae bacterium
TGTCGTGATCGAACAGCAGAGCGGCCAGCAGTACAGCGCACAGACGTGGTACGCCCTGCACGCGGATCACAACGAGATTCACTTCGACGATCTCGCGCTGCATTTCGATACGACGAGCTGGCTTGCAACGCGTCCGGGAACGGTGAAGTGGGGAGGGCGCGGCGTCGAGGTGGAGACGCTGGAGCTGCGAAGCGGATCGACCGGCAGGATATATGTCGATGGCTTGCTGCCGACGGAAGGAATCGCGGACTTCAGAATCGCCGTCGACAACTTCGAGATTGCCAACCTGATCAACCTCGTGCAGAGCGACATTGCGGCGAGCGGACTCGTGTCGCTCGAGGTGAATCTCGCCGGTACGGCGCGCGCTCCGGTGTTCGAGGGCGCCGCCGGTGTCATCGGCGGGTCGTACGCTGGGAGGACGCTCCCCGAGCTGCACGCCACGTTCAGCTATGCCGATCGGCGACTGGTGGCGAACGCCGTAGCCAACCGCACAGGCCTGCCGCCCATAGTCGTCGCCGAGGGAACGATGCCTGTCAACCTGGCGCTGAGCGGGGTCGGGGAGAACGAGTCGCGGATCCCTGATGGGACGCTGTCTGTCGACATCACGATGGACAGCCTGCCACTGGACGTGCTTCCACCCATCGAAGGTGCGATCTCAAACATGGCCGGCACAGCGGCCGGCACGGTCACGATTCGTGGCACGGTGGACGCTCCCGTCGTGACGGGAGCGATCGCGCTCAGCGATGCATCCGTTCGGCTCGACCCGGTGGGAGTCACTCTGCGCCGGATAGCGGGCGCGATCCGGATGGACGGTGAGACCATCTTCATCGACTCCATTGCGGGCCGGAGCGGCGGTCCCGTTCGCGTCACCGGAACGCTGGGGCTCGAGACGCTCACGGAGCCATCGTTCGATCTGGCGCTGCATGCCGATAACGCCAGGGTGCTGGACAATCACCTCGGCGAGATCGTGGCGGACGCGGAGCTGAAGATGACGGGACCGTTTCGCGATGTCCTCATCGATGGCTCGGCGACGATCGATCACGGCGTGCTGTACGTGCCTGAATCGAGCAGCAAGAAACTCATAGACCTGCGTGATCCCACGCTCGTGAAGATCATCGACACTTCGACGGTGACGCTCGATGAGATCGCGCCGCCTCCTTCACCGCTGCTCGAGAACCTGCGGATCGACGTGGCGCTGACGGTGGAGCGCGACACGTGGGTGCGCTCGCCCGAAGCCAACGTGGAGGTGTATGGAGATCTGGAGATATCCATGGACCAGGCGAACGAGGCGCTCATCATCGAGGGTCTGCTCAGCACCGATCGCGGCGAGTACACGGTCTTCAGCAAGCGGTTCGAACTCACGCGGGGCTCGGCGACCTTCATCGGCACACCCGATCCCGATCCGACACTCCAGCTCACGGGCGAGTTTCAGGTCCCGCGCCCTGGCCAGGAAGCGCTCACCATCCGCGTGCTCATTGGCGGTACGCTTGGGGAGCCGCGGATCTCGCTGGAAAGCGACGCACAGCCGCCGATTCCCGAATCGGACCTGCTCAGCTACGTCGCGTTTGGCCGGACATCGACATCGTTGCTGCACGAGACGGGCGGCGTGGGTCCGGCGGCCAGTCTCGCCGGCTTCAGCCAGCTCGCAGCCCGGCAGCTCGCCAGCTCCCTTCTCGGTGTGCTCGTGAATGAGTTCGAGGGGGACGCTGCACGCGGACTGGGTGCGGACTACATCAACATCACGCCGTCCGGCAACCCCGTCGACGCTTCGGTCGACCGCTTCGACGAGTTCCTGAGCAACACAGAGATCGAGGTGGGGAAGTACACGGATCCGAGCACCTTCGTCGTACTGCAGGCCCGGCCGCGCCTCGTGTTCCCGGGTGTCATCGTCCAGCATCGCGTCACTCCGGAACTCCGGATCGAAGCCGGGTTCGGCCCGCGTTTTCTGTTGCCCCAACCGACGCTGGGCGAGCAGTCGCTCGATCCCTTCAATGCGCTCGGCCTCTTCCTGATCCGAGAATGGCGTTTCTCCTCACCCGCGCCAGAGGCCCCGACAGTGGCGCCTCCCCCGACGGTGGACGAGGATCTGGAGAAGGCGCGGCGCGAGGCGTCGGAAGGAAACCCTCCGTAAGTCGTGCGGCGCAACCCGCGAGACGCTCGCCCGCGCAGGTGATCACTCATCCGCTGCGCCCAACGCCGCGGAGCGCCCGGCCGAGCCAGTCCCAGTAAGCCTCGTCCTCCACCTCTCCCACGTCGTTGTGGCCCGCGCCGCGCACGATGAGCAACTCGCCCTGCCGACGCGCCGCTGCGTGAACGGCCCGGCCCATGCGCACCGGGATTATCCGGTCGCGATCACCATGCGCCACCCACACGGGCGCATCGATGTGCGAAACGCGCAACCTGGTGTCGAACCGCACGCGCCCAATCACGCTCCAGAGCGAGGATACCGGCAGCACAAGCATCGCCCGCGCCATATCACGCGCCGATGTGAATGGCGCGACCAGAATCAGCACGGCGGGCTGTCGATCCGCTGCCAGCTCGGCGGCAATTGCGCTACCGAGCGAGTGGCCGAACAGCGCGATGCGCGCCGAGTCCGCACCCAACCGCTCGCGCGCGAGACGGTAGGCCGCACGGGCATCGCGCTGTGACGAGACGTAATCCGGGGCGCCGGACAGGCCGCCATAACCGCGGTACTCCGGGAGGAGCACCGCCCATCCGGTATGCCGCTCGACGGCCGCGGCCCATGGGACGAGCCATCCCGCCAGGTCGGCGTTGCCGTGAAAGGCGATGAGAGTGCCGGGAGCGCGCGCCGGATCTCCAACCAGATACGCGAACAGGGGCTGACCGTCTTCCGAAACGTATTCCAGCCGCCGGGCACCGGCGCCGGCAGGATGCTTCGCAAGGCGAGGCGGCTGCCAGACGATGCGCTCCTGGAGTCGCCACGTGAGTGCGAGAACGAGGATGTACGCAGCGACCAGAACAAGGAGAATGCCGATCAGAATGCGCGGCGCGCTCGCGCTCATCCTGACGGGCGAGACGGCGCATGAGCGTCGATGCCCAGCTCCTCCCACAGCGTTGCGACGGCGCGCATTCCGCGCACGAAGTTGTCGTCGGATATCCACTCGTCGGGCGCGTGCGCATTCTCTCCCGGAAGGCCGAACCCCATGAGGAGAACGGGCGCGCCGAGTGTAGTGGCAAACTCGCTCACGACAGGGATCGAACCACCCTCGCCCGTGAACACCGGCTCACGGCCGAATGCGGCGGCCAGCGCGCGACTGGCGGCGTCGAACAACGGGCCGTCGAGCTCGGCGCGCCACGGTCGTCCGCCGTGGAGATGGCGCACTGTCACAGTAACGCCATCTGGCGCAATGCTGCGCACGTGCTCGTCCATGAAGCGCTCGATCTCCACCGGTTCCTGATCGGGGACGAGACGGCAGCTCACCTTCGCCATGGCCGTTGCTGGAAGGACCGTCTTGGCGCCTTCGCCGGTGTAGCCGCTGAGCAGCCCGTTGACCTCGCACGTCGGCCGCGTCCACAGGCGTTCCAGCGTGGAGTAGCCAGTCTCTCCACCGAGTGCGGGCGCTCCCACCTCGGCCAGGAATTGTTCGTCGCTGAACGGGAGACGGCTGATGCGCTCGCGCGCTTCGGGCTCCCATTCACGCACCGCATCGTAGAAGCCAGGGATGGTTACGCGTCCGTGATCGTCGTGCATGGAAGCGAGAATGCGTGCCAGGGCCATCGCCGGATTCACCACAGCGCCGCCGTATCCGCCCGAATGCAGGTCCGTCTGCGCACCGCGCACGTCTATCTGGAAGTAGGCGAGTCCGCGCAGCGAATAGAGAATGGAGGGAAGCCCCGGGGCGAACATCTCGGAGTCCGAAACCACGACGCCATCAGCGCGCAGCATGTCGACGTTCTCCCGCACGAACCCGGCGAGATTCTCGCTCCCGACTTCTTCCTCACCCTCGGCGAGGACGATCACGTTCACCGGCAACTTTTCGCGCACACGGAGATGCGCCTCGAGGGCCTTGATGTGCAGGAAGAGCTGCCCCTTGTCGTCGACGGAACCGCGCGCGAAGATGCGACCATCGCGGACGGTCGGCTCGAAGGGCGGCGACGTCCACAGGTCGAGTGGCTCTGCCGGCTGTACGTCGTAGTGGCCGTAGATGAGCATCGTCGGTGCGCCTGGGCCCGCTTCGCGCCATTCACCCACGACGATCGGGTGACCCGCTGTCGGGTGGGTGGTGGCGCCGAGTCCGGCCGATCGAAGCGAGGATTCCACCCATCGTGCGGCGCGCAGTACGTCGGGAGTATGCTCGGCGCGAGCGCTGACGCTGGGAATGCGGAGGAAGTCGAATAGCTCGTCATGGATGCGCGCGTCGTTCGCGGAGAGGAAAGCATCGATGTCGCGCGGTATGGATGTCGTCGCCGTCATGTCTGTGCCGTCGAGATCGTTGAACAGATGAGACCAGCAGGGCGGATCGCCTGTCACGTTCAGCTTCCGCGGGCGACCGAGGATACGGCCGGACGATAGGTGATCACTCGTATGCGCTCGAGCGTGATCAGTCCGCCGCCGATCATCCGGTCGAGCTCGGGGAGTATGACCTGTATCTTCTCCTCGGTCTCGACGCACTCGATGATGAGCGGCAGATCGGCAGAGAGACGCAGTATCCGGTCGGTGTGCACTCGTGCAGTCGCTCCGAAGCCGAGGATAGCACGAAGCACGGTGGCGCCAGCGTAGTGGCGCTCGCGCAGAAGGTCGACGATCACCTCGTGCAGCGGCCGTCCCTCCCAGCGATCGCGCTCGCCAATGTGGATTCGCATGAGCGTCCGCTCTCCTCTGAACTCTTCCACTCGATTGCTCCTCCTCTAGGTCGCCGCAGTGAACAACCCTCGAGCGGCGGCGAAACCGGCGTAGGTCGCAAGCAGGGACAGCACGACGCTTGCGAGTACATACGCGAGCGCGCGCCCGTAGCTCCCGTCCTCAATGAGCCGGACGGTTTCGTAGCTGAAGGTCGAGAAGGTGGTAAAGCCGCCGCATAGCCCGATGGTCAGCCCGGCGCGGATATCCGGTGACGCCGACGTCTGCAGCAGGTAGTGCATGAGAAACCCGAGCAGCAAGGATCCGCTTACATTGACCACCAGCGTACCGTAGGGAAAGTGCGTCGAGCCGCGCTGCACCAGCCCCTCGAGCCCGTAACGGGCGAGCGAGCCGGCGGCGCCTCCGAGCGCGATCGCGAAGAGCATGATGTAAGCTACGTCACGAGACCACGGACATCCAATGCCGAACCGACTCGCAAACGAGACGAGCCCCTATCTGCTCCAGCACGCCGGGAATCCGGTGGACTGGTACGCATGGAATGACGCGGCGCTCGAGCGCGCGAAGGCTGAGAATCGGCCGATACTGCTGAGCATCGGTTACTCTGCCTGCCACTGGTGTCACGTCATGGAGCACGAATCGTTCGAGGATCCGGAAACGGCGCGGCTGATGAACGAGCACTTCGTGAACATCAAGGTCGACCGGGAGGAGCGGCCTGACCTCGATGGGATATACATGCAGGCCGTGCAGGCGATGACGGGGCACGGCGGCTGGCCGATGACCGTCTTCCTCACGCCGCGGGGCGAGCCGTTCTACGGGGGAACGTACTTTCCGCCTGACGATCGGCATGGAATGCCCGCCTTCCGCCGAGTGCTGCTGGCAGTGGCCGGGGCATATCGGGAGCGACCGGGCGACGTGGCGCGGACGGCGGAGCGAATGCGGGCGATCTACACCGCATCGATGGCTGAGCATGGCACGGCCGTGCTGGATGCGCCGCTGCTCGATCGTTGCTATCGCGCTCTCGCGACCGGCTACGACAAGCGTAACGGCGGCTTCGGCGGCGCTCCGAAGTTCCCGCAGACAATGGCGCTCGATTTCTGCCTGCGCCACTGGCGGCGGACCGGTAACCGGGAGGCACTCGACATCGCGCTCGACTCCTTTCGCAGGATGGCCGGCGGTGGCGTGTACGACCAGGTGGGCGGCGGATTCCACCGTTACGCCGTGGATGCGGAGTGGCTCGTACCTCACTTCGAGAAGATGCTGTACGACAATGCGCTGCTCATCCGGCTCGGCGTCCATCTCTGGCAGGCGACGGGTGATCCCGCCGTGCGTCGTGTCGTCGAGGAGACGGTGCAGTGGGTGGCACGCGAGATGACCGATGCCTCGGGGGGCTTCTACTCATCGCTCGATGCGGACAGCGAGGGTGTCGAAGGCAGGTTCTATGTGTGGGATGAGGCGGAGCTCGAAGAGCTGCTCGGTGATGACTCGCCCACGGTGAAGGCACACTGGGGTGTGACCAGCAGTGGCAACTTCGAGGGCAGGAACATCCTGCAGGTCTCCACTTCCGGCACGCGCGACCTGGATTCCGCCTCTCACGGGGATGACAGGCGATCCCCGGAATCACCCATCGACAGCGACGCGCGTGACAGCGACGCACGTGACAGCGACGTGCGTGACAGCGACGTGCGTGACAGCGACGTGCGTGAAGCGATTGCCCGCGCCCGGATAATCCTGTACGATCGGCGGGCCAGCCGCGTGTGGCCCGCGCGCGATGACAAGATTCTCGCATCCTGGAACGGGCTCATGCTGCGGGCGATCGCCGAGGCCGCGCGTGTGTTCGAGCGCGGGGATTATCGTGCGCTAGCGCTCGCGAATGCCACGTTTCTCTGGAACACGCTCGTCCGCGACAACCGTGTGCTGCGCTCGTACAGGGATGGTGCGACGAGGGTGTCCGGCTTTCTCGAGGACCATGCCGCGATCGCACTTGGTTTGATCACTCTCTATCAGCTCACCTTCGACCCGATCTGGCTCGATCGGGCACGGACACTCGGTGCGACGATCGACAGATGGTTCCGGGCCGAGGACACGGGATCGTTCTTTGATACGGCGAGCGATGCCGAGGCACTCATCACCCGACCGCGAGAGCTGACGGACAACGCAACGCCGTCCGGAAGCTCGCTCGCGGCGGAACTTCAGCTTCTTCTCGCGGAGTACGATGGGGATGAGGCGCGCCGTGAGCGCGGCAGCGCCGTGATCGTTTCGCTCGCCGATGCGATGAGCCGGTATCCCATGGCGTTCGGGCATGCGCTTGGCGTTGCCGACATGCTGGTGAACGGAGCGGTGGAGGTCGCGATCGCGGGCGAGGTCGAGAGCGAGGAGTTCCGATCGCTCGCAGCGGTCGTCGCACGATCCTATGTTCCCTCGCTCGTGCTCGCGGGCGGCGCGGGATCGGCTGGTGGCGGCAGTTCCCTTGGCGACGTGCGAATCGCATTGCTCGAAGGACGCCGCGCGCGCGACGGTCGTGCGACCGCGTACGTGTGCCGGCGTTACGTGTGCGACGAGCCCGTCGAGGAGCCGGCCGCTCTGGAGCACCAGCTCGAGCGGGCGGTTGGCGCAGGTACGGCTGATCGCAACGACCTGATACATGCGCGGCATATCGTGACAGGAACGGAATGATCGACAGAACACGGGAACCCGGAGCCAGACGATCGGTCGCAGGCAAACCATCGTTCACCCGCGGCCTCTTCTCCGGCGCGGTGCACGATTCTCTGCTCTTCCCCTTTCCGCCCTCGCTGGACCGACGCGATCCGGCGGAGGCTGATGTCGTCCGGCAACTGATCAACGAGCTGCGCCGAATGGGTGCCAGCATCATCGATTCGGCACACCACGATGAGGAAGAAGCCATACCGGAATCCGTGATCCGTGCGGTGGCCGAAGCCGGTCTTCTGGGACTCACGATCCCCAAGCGGTATGGGGGCCTCGGTCTCTCGGCGACGGGCTACGCGCGCGTGTTCGCGGAGGTCTCGGCCACTGATCCCTCCCTCGCAGTGCTCATTGGAGTCCATTGCGGTCTCGGCGCCAGGGCGATCGTCATGTTCGGGAGCGACGCCCAGAAGGAGCGCTATCTCCCGCCGCTCGCGCGCGGCGAGATGCTCGCGGCGTACGCACTCACGGAGCCGGAAACGGGTTCGGATGCGCAGAACATCCGGACGACCGCCGAGCGCGCGACGGATGGATCGCGCTGGCTGCTCAATGGACGGAAGATCTGGATTGGCAACGCGCATCGCGCGGGCGTGATCGCCACGTTTGCGCAGACCACGGTCGAGCGACGCGGTGAGCGGACACAGCGCCCGACCGCGTTTCTCATTCGGCCGGACATGCCCGGCTTCCACGTGGAAGGACTGGCGCGCAAGCTCGGCATCCGCGGCTCGACGCAGGCAGAGCTGCGATATGAGAACCTCGAGGTGCCGGACGATCACGTCCTTGGTATTCGCGGGAAGGGCTTCGCAGTGGCGGTGCACGTGCTCAACGGGGGTCGACTCACGCTCGCGGCCGGATGCACATCGGGGGCGAAAGTCATTCTTGGGCAGATGGCGACCTATGCCGAAGGACGCATACAGTTCGGGCGGCCCATTGCGGGCTTCGAGATCACGCAGCGCAAGATGGCGGAGCTAGCCTCGGACATCTACGCATCGGACGCGATGGTGGGCATCCTCGCTTCAATGATCGACAACGAGGAGAGTGATTTCTCGCTCGA
>JBOHTO010000162.1:0-2979 GCA_050733695.1 Gemmatimonadaceae bacterium
GGGTATGGGCGCGCCCAACACGCACTCCGCGATCTTCCGTGAGAGGGGTTCAACCTCCCGCTTCGTGAATACATGCTGAGAGTCGAAAAGCACGGTAACGTACAGCGCTGGGCCGTCAGCTTCCGCATGTATCCTTTCCGCCCGCTTGACGATGCGCTCCTTCAGGCTCTGTTGCTCTTGATGCGGACGCTGGCCGGCGGGCGATGGCAGATGGAATACTGTCAGCTCCACACCCACCCGCCGACTCCCGTCGGCAAACACGAAGTCCGGTGGCTCCGGCTCTTCGGGAGGTTCCGGGGGCAGTTCCGTCCGTGCCCGCCGGAGGAACTGCAGATACCACCGTTCCCGACCTTTATCCGCCACAAGAGAGATGCAAGCGGTTCTGACTAGAAAGTATGACTGGGCTGGCCTCCGACCTTTGCGTGGGTTAGCTCCTCGCGTGTGAGTCGGAGTTGCCAGAGCCACCTGCGACGATCGATCTGTCGCACATACACGGAGACCAGCCCATGTCATCGTCACCTGCTATACTGCCCGTTGCCGTCCGCTCTATCATCTACCTTGGCATGGATGTGCACAAGGAGTCGATCACCATCGCGGTCCTGCCGGACGGGACGAAGACGCCGACACGGCTCGACCGGTTGCCGAACGATCTGCCGAAGCTGAAGCGGTGGCTCGAGCGGGTCGCGCGCGACGGCGAGATCCGCGCGTGTTACGAGGCGAGTGGCGCCGGCTATGTGCTCCACCGCGCGATGCGGGAGTGGGGCTACGCCTGCGAGGTCATCGCTCCGTCGCTCATTCCGAAACGGCCTGGGGTGCAGCGCAAGCATGATAAGCGAGACGCCACCGACCTCGCACGCCTCTATCGGGCGGGTGAGCTCACCGCGGTGCGGATCCCGAGCGAGAGCGACGAGCGGGTGCGCGACGTTGTGCGCTGCCGGGAGACGTTCCAGCGCGAGATCCTCAAGTCCCGCCACTACATCCTCAAGTTCCTCGCCCGCCGCGGCTTCGTCTTTCGCGAGGGCACCAACTGGTGCACTCCGCATCTCAGGTGGCTCCAGCATCTCACGACCGACGGCTCCCCGCTTGCGCCGCACGATCGGCTCGTGTTCCGCGAGTACCACGCGCTCCTCCTCTACAAGCTCGAGCGGCGTGACGAACTGGATCGTCAGATCGAGCAGCTAGCCCTGCTCCCTTCCATCGCGCCGATGGTCGGGCGCCTGCAGTGCTTCCGGGGCATCTCGCTGCACTCGGCGATGGTGCTCGCCACGGAGATCGTCGACTGGCGCCGGTTCGAGCGGCCCGCGCAACTTGCCTGCTACCTGGGCCTCGTGTCGAGGGAAGATTCGAGCGGGAATCGTACGCGTCTCGGCTCGATCACGAAAGCGGGGAACAGTCACTGCCGCCATGTGCTCGTCCAGGCCGCGTGGAGCTACCACCATCGGCCGCAGACCAGCGTCGATCTCAAGCGACGGCAGCAGGGTCAGCCGCCCAGCATCATCGCGCATGCGTGGAAGGCGCAGCAGCGACTGCATCAGCGCTTCAATCATCTATCGTATCGGAAACGGCCCCAGATCGCGGCCGTCGCGGTCGCGCGCGAGCTCGTCGGATTCCTGTGGGCCGTGATGCAGGACGTCGCACCAAGCGAGCAACACGCAGCATGAACACCTCGGTCGTGGTCCGGCGTGTGGCGTCGAGGCTCGATGTGCGAGCACTCTCGATGGCGTTATGCGGCCTGCAGCAGCACCAGGTGGTGCAGGATCCCCGAGCCTAGAATGAGCCAGCTCCCGACGAATCCAATTCTTGCCGCGCTGCCGACACGAGTCGGTAATCGGCGTATATCAGCAGGATTCACCGTCGATGCTGCCTCGCGCCCACGCCGTACCACGACCACTGCAGTGCACTGATCCCTTGACACCAGCCCAGTCATATCAACGCCCCAGCTAACCTGCGAGCGAATCGAACAAAATGCGAATGCAGCGGGCTTCCTTGCTCGCTCGTCAGGTTCAGCGTTCGTTAGGCGACACGGAGCGGCTTGATCCGAGCCACTTCGTCTTTCACCACCTGTAGCGCGTCCCAGAGATCGACGGTACGCTGCGCGTTCATCCAAAACTCCGCGGTGTTGCCGAACAGCCGCGACAACCGCAGGGCCATGGCTGGGCTGACAGCCCGGCGGCCTCGAAGCAGCTCGTTAACGGACTGACGCGACACGCCCGCGGCTTCGGCCAGACCGACAACGCTCAGCCCATAGTCTGGCAGGAAATCCTCGCGCAACATCTCGCCCGGATGCGTCGGCCGCCGGGTCATCGTGCGAGTGTTCGAAATGGCCATCCAGCCCTCCGTCTAGTGATAGTCACAGACTTCAACGTCATACGCTTCGCCATCGACGAAGCGAAAGCAGATCCGCCATTGGTCGTTGATCGAGATGGCATACTGCCCCTTCCGGTCGCCCCTGAGGGCATCCAACCGGTTCCCAGGAGCTAACGAATCGTTATGCTGCCTTCGTCCCTTTATAGAGTGCGCCCGCGGAGCGGGTGCTACCGACAGATCTCTGCTGCATGCCGCGTTTCTCCGCTCCATTTCGAGATGACACTACGTTGGCAGCTGCGGCGCCAGCTTGAGGTCCAACGATTGGGCCGGATCATGCGGATACAGCCAAATCAAACGATCGAACGGAGCGCTGTACTCAGCCGCGGCTGCGGCCGGCGTCAGCTCCGACGGCGCAGCGTGTGAAGTCACATCGTGCACGATTACGAGCCATAACTCGTCGCATCTGGAACGGGCCAGGCTGACCGTCCGTGCCTTGGCGTTGACGACATCCGTAATATGCCCCGCGTTGATCGGCGCTACCCAGCCCGCTGCGCCGGCCTGCCACAGCTTGTCTCGCCCGTTAACGCTGGCGTAGATCGAGATCCCTTTCGTCTCCGGCGGTCGGCCATCCCGGTCAACCTCGACATTCCCCGAGCGAGCGTGGGGTATGGG
>JBOHTO010000163.1:0-1788 GCA_050733695.1 Gemmatimonadaceae bacterium
GCTTCATGGAGCATCCCCGTGACCATGCGCTCACGCTGATTCCGCGCTCGCCTACGCTGTTTCGCGATGCGGCATTCTACGATGTGCACGCCGCCGCCGATGGCACGATGGTGGCCGGCCGGTTCGCGCTTACGGAGCGCACGCTCGAAGAGGACGGGATTCCCAACGCATCCGTCACTCTGCTGCCTCGCCGGAGGCGACGTTCGCGGGTCAGCCGTCTGCGCGAACGCTTCGGCGGACATCGCGCCCGGCAGCGCGCCGGCTACGGCTGGTACACTCTCGACGACCCGGCTGCATCGTTCGATGCGTTCCAGCTCATCGTGAATCTCGAGCAGCGGCCGCACCCGGAGAACCGTGTCCTGCTCGGCGCTCGACAAGACCGCCTTGGCCTGCCGGAGCCTGAACTTCACTGGCGCTGGAAAGACGGGGATCAGGCGGAGCTCGACCGTCTCCGATCGGTGATCGCGCGCGCATTGGAGGAAGCGGCGCTCGGACGTGTGGAGATCCAGTCCGTGCTACGGCCGGATCCGAACGCGCACCACCACGCCGGCACCACGCGGATGAGCGTGGACGCACGCGGCGGTGTGGTCGACGCGCACGGCCGCGTCCACGGCGTCGCCAACCTCTTTGTGACCGGGGCGTCCGTGTTGCCCACTGCTGGCTTTGCGAACCCGACCCTCACCATCGTCGCGCTCGCGATCCGCCTGGCCGATCACCTCGCCGAACGGCTGTGACCACCAGATCCCGATCCAAGCCAACACGCCGGAGTGAATCGCGTCACTGCCCTGCCGTCGATGGTCGCAACGGTTCCCAACCGCTCCGCAGGTGCAGGTCGCGTTGCGGGAACGGGATCTCGATCTCGGCGTCGCGGAAGGCACGATCGATGGCGAACCGAAGATCGCTGCTGATCTGCTGTTCATCAGTCGCCGCGCGCAGCCAGACGAGCAGCCCGAAGTCCAGCGATGAAGCGCCGAATTCCTTGAAACGGACGCGCGGCGCGGGTTCCTCGAGGACACCAGCATGTTGCGCCGCCACTCGTTCGAGTGTGCTCCGCACCAGATCCACATCCGAGCCATACGCTACACCCACGTTGATGTGGACCCGCACCTGGCGGCTGCCGTAGGTCGAGTTGATGACCGGCTCGGTAATGAACTGGCCGTTCGGCACCAGGATGTCCACGTTGTCCAGGGTCGTGACCACAGTGGCGCGGGCGTGAATCTCGCGCACAGTGCCCCTGGCATCGCCCACCTCGACGAAGTCACCCTTCTTGATCGGCCGCTCGAGCAGAAGGATCAGGCCGCTGACGAAGTTCTGCGCGATGTTCTGCAGGCCGAAGCCGATGCCGACGGCGAGAATCGCGCCCAGGCCGGCCAGAGCGGTGACTGAAATCCCCAGGTTGTCCAGGGCGAGAAAGATGCCCACCGCGATGATGATATAGTGCAGCAACCGGTTGAGCGCGTACTGTACACCTTCGTCGATCGCGCGTCTTCGATAGACGCGGCCGAGCAGACGCTGCAGGATCCAGGAGCCGATGAAGGCGAGGACGAGAAAGGCGAAGAAGCTGACGATCGAAGCAACTGTGACTGGCGTGCCACCGATGCGAAACAGCTCGCCGCCTATGTCGTCAACAATCGACATAACATCCGCTGCGAGGGAATCGACCAGCTCTGTGGGCCCCGGCTGGATCATGATATCGGCTTCCGGTGCGGGTTAGATCAACGGTTCGTCTTCGTCTGCGCTGGCACGTTCCTGGTGTGTCAACGGCGTACGTCCGGGCGGCCGCATATC
>JBOHTO010000164.1:0-33981 GCA_050733695.1 Gemmatimonadaceae bacterium
ACGGGAACGGAAGCAGAGCGCCGACCGAGCGCCGGTCGATCGCGCGCGCGGCGGAATCCTGTCTCCAGCTCGCCGAACGTGCGGGCCCCCGACGAGAGGACGGGACTGCGGGTCGATTCCATGGCGAGCCACGGTAGCGGCAGAGGGCCGGCCGTGTCAAAACGCCTCGCACCCGAGGCGGGGTCCGGATACCTTGGGGCCGCGATGCTCGCGCGCCATCGAATCACGTGGACCGGACTCCTGCTCGCCCTGATCGCCGGGGTGTCGGCGCCTGCCGCCGGCCAGACCGGCTTCACGCGGAACGGCGCCGTGCTCCAGCACGGCGTCGAGTCGCGGGTCCTCGAGGCGATCGGTCCCGCCCTCCTCGCCGAGCTCGCCGGCCCGCTCTCCGCGCGGCCGCACGTGGCGGGCTCCGTCGGTCAGCGCGCGTTCGCCGACACGCTCGTGGCCTGGCTCACGACCTGGGGCTACGAGCCCGAGGTCGCGACCTATCGGGTCTACCTCCCCTGGGCGACCGAGGTCTCCCTCTCGCTCGTCGCTCCCGAGCAAATCGAGTTTTCCCTCGCCGAAGCACCGATCACGGGAACGGGGCAGCTCCCCGAGCCGCAGTATCTCTGGGCGAACGGCTACAGCGGGGTGGGTACGGTCGAGGCACCGGTGGTCTACGCCAACTATGGTCTCCACGAGGACTACGACCGGCTCGCCGCGAGCGGGGTGGATGTCGGCGGGAAGGTCGTGGTGGCACGGTACGGCCGTTCCTATCGGGGGATCAAGGCGCGCCTCGCAGAGGAGAATGGCGCCGCCGCGCTCGTCCTCTACTCCGATCCGCGCGACGACGGGTGGTTCCGCGGGGACCCGTATCCCGACGGGCCCTGGCGGCCGCGGACCGGCGTCCAGCGGGGCAGCGTCAAGAACGGCGCCGGGGACCCTACCACGCCCGGCGCGCCCAGCACGGCGACCGCGGACCGCCTGGCGCCGGCGGCGTCGCCCCACGAGCTGCCCGGGATCCCGGTCGTGCCGGTCTCCGCCGATGTCGCCGGCGAGATCCTGTCGCGCCTGACGGGGTCGGTGCTGCCCGATTCGGACTGGCAGGGGTCGCTGCCGTTCCGCTACCACCTCGGCCCGGGCCCAGCGGTGGTCCGCCTCGAGGTCGACGACGACCGTGACGGACCCGACGCGGGATACCGCGACGTTTCGAACGTGCTGGCGCGCATCGAGGGAAGCGAATGGCCCGACGAATGGGTGATCGTCGGCGCCCACATCGATGCATGGGGGCCGGGGGCGAACGACAACGTCAGCGGCACCGCCTCGATGCTCGCGGCCGCCAAGGCGGTGCGTGCGCTGGCCGACGGCGGCTTCCGGCCCCGCCGGACGATCGTGTTCGCGGGCTGGGACGGGGAGGAGTGGGGGCTGATCGGATCGACGGAGTGGGTCGAGGAGCACGCCGAAGTGCTCTCCGCATCAGCCGTCGCGTATCTGAATCAGGACATGATCGCGGGTTCTCGATTCGGCGCCAGCGCCTCGCCGTCGCTCAAGCCCTTGATTCGCGCCGCGGCGAGTGTGATCCCCTCGCGCGGCGAGACGCTGGGGGACGAATGGGCGCGCTCGGACTCGTTGCTCTCGATCGGCAACCTTGGAGGGGGATCCGACTTCGCGGGCTTCTACCACCATCTCGGCATCCCCAGCGCGGGGCACGGCTTCGGCGGACCCTACGGCGCGTATCACTCCGCCTACGACACGCGAAGAGCCGTGGAGATCGTGGATCCGGGCTACGAACACCAGTCCCTGTCCTCGGAGCTGGTGGCGATCCTTGCGCTACGGCTGGCGAACGCCGAGGTGCTGCCGTACGACTACGTCGCGTTCGCGCGCGAGGTCGCGCATCTGTGGCGCGGACAGCGGGAGGAGATCGCCGCCCTGCCCGGGACGGCCGGCGCGACCCTGCGGCTGGACGCGGCGCTGGATTCGCTCGCCACCGCGGCCCGGGATTTCGAAGCCGCACGCGATCGATACCTGCGGAGACGCCTGCGGCCGGAATGGACGCGGAACGCCAACGCCGAGCTGCGCGCGGTAGAGCACGAGCTGACTCGTGAAGCGGGTCTCGTCGGCCGGCCGTGGAATCGCAACCTCGTCTTCTCCACCGACGATCGGAACGGCTATGCCACGCTGGAGCTGCCGTCGATCTCCGAGGCGCGGATCGCGGGTGATCCGGAGCGCGTGGCGCGCGAGGTGGATGACCTCGCCGCGCGGATCCACGCGGCCGGGATGCGACTCGTCGCCGCGTCGCGCGCGCTCGCGCCCTATCGACAGGCCGGCTATCTTGAGACGCCGACCGTACCCAATCCAGTCGAGTAGGAGGCGTCCATGGTCACAGGCATCAGCCGGGGTACGATCGCGCGTGCCAAGGAGCTGCTCGAGTTGGAAACCAGCGAGGTCGCGAAGGCGATCGGCTGCACGCCCGGCACGCTGAACCGCTGGCGGCGCGGCGTGCAGGACCCGTCTCCGCGACACCTCGAGCAGCTCGAGCTCCTCGACGACCTCATGCACCAGCTCGGCGTAAAGGCGCGCACCCGCCAGCGGGCCCGCGCCTGGTTCGACGGCCGGGTCCCGGCTCTCGGAAACCATCGGCCGCGCGAGATCTTCCTGACCGGCAACCTCGCCCACCTGGTCGTATACCTGAGGCGGCTGGAGCGGCTTTGACCGAGCCCCTGCTGCGGGTAGAGGACCTCAAGACGTGGTTTCACACCGACGAGGGAACCGCCAAGGCCGTCGACGGGGTCTCGTTCGAGGTCCGGCCGCGGGAGACCCTCGGGATCGTGGGGGAGTCGGGCTGTGGGAAGTCGGTGACGAGCCTGTCGATCTTGCGACTCGTGCCGCAGCCGCCGGGCGAGATCGTCGGTGGGCGCATCCTCTTCCGCGGGCTCGACCTGCTGGAGCTGCAGGAGAAGGAAATGCGGAAGATTCGCGGCAACGAGATCGCGATGATCTTCCAGGAGCCGATGACCTCGCTGAATCCCGTGTACACGGTCGGCGACCAGATCGGAGAGGTGCTGCGCCTGCATCGGGACATGTCGAAGGACGAGGCGCGCGAACGCTCGGTCGAGATGCTGCGCCGCGTACGGATCCCGGACCCCGAGCAGCGCGTCGACGAGTACCCCCATCAGCTCTCGGGCGGCCAGCGGCAGCGGGTCATGATCGCCATGGCGCTGGCATGCGATCCTGCGCTTCTCATCGCGGACGAGCCGACCACCGCGCTCGACGTCACCGTGCAGGCCCAGATCCTGGCGCTTCTCAACCAGCTCCAGGACGCGTACGGGATGTCGATCATCCTCATCACCCACGACCTGGGAGTGATCGCCGAGACGGCCCATCGCGTGGTCGTGATGTACGCCGGCGTGGTGGCGGAGGTGGGAACGGCCGAGCAGGTGTTCGGCGGGCCCAATCATCCGTATACGGAGGGCCTCAAGGCCGCGATCCCCAAGCTGGGCGAGAAGGTCGAGCGGCTGCACACGATACCCGGCTCGGTCCCGTCGCCGTACGAGGAGATCACCGGCTGCCCGTTCCAGAACCGCTGCCCGTACGTGATGGACCGCTGCCGCCGCGAGTTTCCTGCCCTGTACTCCCTGGGGCCCGGACACGAGGCTCGCTGTTTCCTCTATGACTAGATCGTCGACGATCGGTGCCCGATGAGCAGGACCCAGATACCGCAGAAGGAGCGGCACGCGCAGCGGAAGCGTGGGGAGGCGCTGCTCGAGGTGCGCGACTTGAAGAAGCACTTCCCGATCAAACGGGGGTTCTGGTCGCGCACGGTGGGGCACGTCAAGGCGGTCGACGGGGTCTCGTTCGACATCCTTCCCGGAGAGGTCCTGGGACTGGTCGGCGAGTCCGGCTGCGGAAAGACGACGACCGGCCGCTGCATCCTGCGGCTCATCGAACCGACGGGCGGCAAGGTCATCTTCGATGGGACGGATGTCCTCGCGCTCGGCAGCACCGAACTGAGGAAGTGGCGCAAGAACGCGCAGATCATCTTCCAGGATCCGTTCTCGTCGCTCAATCCGCGGATGACGATCGGCGCGATCATACGCGAGGGGCTGCTCATCCACGAGCTCGCCGAAGGAAGCGCCGCCGATACGCGAGTACGGCACCTGCTCGAGGAAACAGGGCTTCGGGCAGAGTACGCCGGGCACTATCCGCATGAGTTCTCGGGCGGACAGCGGCAGCGAGTGGGAATCGCGCGCGCCCTCTCGGTCGAGCCGCGCTTCATCGTGTGCGACGAGCCGGTTTCCGCGCTGGACGTGTCCGTGCAGGCGCAGGTGATCAACCTGCTGCGCGACCTGCAGCGCGAGCGCGGACTCGCCTATCTCTTCATCGCCCACGACCTGTCGGTCGTCGAACATATAGCCGATCGTGTTGTGGTCATGTACCTGGGGCGCGTTGTCGAGAGCGCGTACACGGCTGACCTGTACCGCGAGCCGATCATGCCCTATACGCAGGCACTCCTTTCAGCCGTGCCGGTAGCCGACCCGGCCGCGCGGCGTGGCCGGATCGTACTGAGCGGCGATGTCCCATCCCCGGCCGATCCGCCGCCTGGCTGTGTCTTCCACCCGCGCTGCCACCACCCGGCGCGCGATGCAGCATGCACGCGTCTCGCCCCGCCCCTGGAGGAGAAGGCGGCCAACCACGAGGCGGCCTGCATCAAGCAGCCGCCGACGACAGTCGCCTGGGAGGGCCAGCGCGAAGCCGGTGGCACGCGGGCTCCCGAACGATATCTTCCCGTGGCCGCCCTTCACGGCCGGGGCCGTGGCCGCACCCAGCATCTGGACTGAGGCCGATCCGCATGACCAGCTTCGCAACCAATCGCCGAGGAGCCACGTGTCCTCACCCGTGACGGGAACCGCGACCGATCAGGCGCCGCCAGGGCTGCAGCGCACCCCGCCTTCCACCGGCTTCATGGGACACCCGCCGGGCCTCGGTCTGCTCTTCGTGGCCGAGATGTGGGAGCGCTTCTCCTACTACGGAATGCGGGCGCTGCTCGTGCTCTACCTCGTCAACTCGGTTGGCTGGGGCGACGCCCGCGCGGCGAACCTGTACGGCACGTACACGATGCTCGTGTACCTCACGCCTCTCATCGGTGGCTATCTCGCCGATCGCCTCATCGGAACGCGCCGATCGCTCGTGATCGGCGGCGTGCTCATCGCCGCGGGTCACTTCACGCTCGCCTTTCCGTCGATGGGCATGTTCTACGCGGGACTCGGCCTCGTTATCATCGGCACAGGCTTCTTCAAGCCCAACGTTTCCACGATGGTCGGTCAACTCTATGAAGAGGGCGACCAGAGGCGCGATTCGGGATTCACCATCTTCTACATGGGCATCAACGTCGGGGCCTTCCTCGGCGCGATCATCTGTGGCTGGCTGGGCCAGAAGGTCGGATGGCATTGGGGCTTCGGAGCGGCCGGCGTGGGGATGGTGCTCGGCCTCATTGTCTATCTGGCGCTGCGCGAGAAGTATCTCCCCGGCATCGGCCTCGTTCCTGCGAAAACGGGCAGCGCGGTCGAGGTACCGGGGTCATCCGTCGCCGACGTCGCGAAGCAGGGCTGGGTTCCGGGCGCCGCGGGTGCCGCTATCGGCGTCGTCCTGGGCTGGATGGTCGGCGGAACCCTGGGCGTCATCATGGGCGCGGCGATCGGGGCCTCGCTCGCAATCACCATCCTCGGCTCGCACGGCGAGGAGCGCAAGCGTGTGATCGCGCTCTTCATCGTCGTCTTCTTCGTCATTTTCTTCTGGGCCGCTTTCGAGCAGGCGGGCAGCTCGATGAACCTGTTCGCCGATCGCCAGACCGATCGCGTCGTTGCCGGCTGGGAAGTCCCGTCGACCTGGTTCCAGTCGGTGAATCCGCTGCTGATCATCATCTTCGCTGCACCGTTCGCCATGCTCTGGTCGAAGCTGGGGCGGGTGGGGAAGGAACCATCCACGCCACTCAAGATGGCGCTGGGACTCTTTCTGCTCGGCAGTGGCTTCCTCTTCATGGTGGCCGGTGCGAAGCTCGCCGATGCGGGCGATCTGGTGAGCCCGTTCTGGCTCGTCGCAGCCTACACGTTTCATACATGGGGAGAACTCTGCCTGTCACCAGTCGGGCTGTCGTACGTGACCAAGGTGGCGCCCTGGCAGTTCGCTTCGCTGCTCATGGGAGTCTGGTTCCTCGCGAATGCGGCCGCGAACAAGATCGCCGGCTCTCTCGCGGCGATGCTCGAGACGATACCGTCGCTCACGGACTTCTACACCATATTCGTCGTGTCGTCATTCGCGGCGGGCGTCGTCATGCTCATGCTGGTGCCGCTGCTCAAGCGCCTCACGCGCACAGTGAAGATGTAACGGAAGCCGCGACGCTCACGTCGGCCCGGGCGCGGTTCCCGAAACCACCCGCGGCGCAAGAGGCCGCGAAGGGAAAGCCGGTTGTCGGGCTTTCGTGTGCGCTTAACACCCCCAGCAACCTCTATGGCCACCTGAAGAGACTCGATGGGACGCTCGGCTCGCGATTGCGGCCGACGTCCCCCGGCTCCTCCCAGAACGCGCGCGTGATGTCGCGGTTGGAGAAGCGAATCTCCCACCCTGCGTGCATGTCCGCGCTCATCGGAAAGGCGATATCCACTCGCCAGAGATGGTTGGAGCGAGGTGGCACGGCGGCGAGTATGCCCAGCCCCACGCCCACCTTGATCGGAGTGGACACGCCGAACGGAGCATCTCCTGCGCGGAGACGTCCGGCATCCGCGAAAAAAGCCAGGCCCAGGTCTGCGAGGCCGCGCGGGCGCCCGACGAACCAGCGCTCTTCCATGCGCGCGACCAGTCGCTGCCCTCCGCCCGCGCGCGAGTCGGCGTAGCCGCGTACCCCTCCCCCGCGATCGGAGAGCGTCAGTTGAAATGGCGTCCGCTGTCGCCAGCCACCGGCCCATTCGACGCTGGTCACGAGAGTGTGGCGGAAAGCGGGCTTGAGATAGAGCACCGCGCGCCCGCTACCGAGAATGCCGTCCCAGTCGTTCGTGTCGAAGTTCTGGCGCCCTTCCCCGCGGATCTGGACAGCCGTGAAGGCGCGCGGAGAACCGTTCCCCGCGTAGAGATCCACCGCGACGAAGATGTCGTCGTCCTCCGAACCCAGAACCGATAGCCCCCGCCCGAAAAGTGTCCCGAACTGGAAACCGGTACGCAGATCCTGCGTCCCGGTCAGAGCGTCGAAACCGCTCACGCGCATGAAGCCGACGTTGCGAACGCCCCAGAGCAGATTCGCACGGGCAGTGCGACGCGAGACGTAGCGGTCGATGATGGCAGACGACGTGTCCGCGAGCAGCCCCGAATCGGAGATGATCACCGGCAGCGTCGCCGGCTGAACCTGTTCCTGCGAGAGGGATGCGCCGAAAAGGCTCAACCGCCCGGGGACGCCGATACGTATGACCGCGCCGATGTCACTGTGCGACTGTTCGATGTTGAGAGCGGCGGACGGCGCGTTCTCGCGCTCGAAGCTGAAGTATCCCTCGCTGGCCGTGGCGCCCATGCGCCACGCGGCGCGCTGAAGATCCGTGATGAATGCGTGCCGCGCCTCCGCTGCCCATGCGTAGCCGAGGCTGCGCTCGGCAGCGAACAGCGAGACGTCGTAGGCGCGTCCGAAGAGCTGGTGATGCTCGAAACGCGCGGAATAGCCGTCGGGATAGAAGCCCCCGTGCTTCCAACCCGCCGACATCAACATGGCGCGCCCCATCACGTTGCCGTCGCCGAGCCGTGCCGCGGTAACAAACGGCGACCGCGCCCGGGCGGAGCCGGCCACGATGATGGAGAATTCATCGTAGGTCTCGACAACGATGTCGACCCCATCGGCCCCGTCTGACCGCGCAACGATCTTCGCCTCAGCGATGAACGATTGAGCGCGCAGGATGCGCTCGGACTCGGCCAGCCGCAGTGGGGTGCAGGACTGACCTTCGCTGAACGCGAGGAAGCGGCGCACCACCTGTGGCTGCGTAGTCGTGTGCAACCGGTTGGCAGCGCGCGCGAGCCATTGCCACCGGCGCATGATCCCCTCCGGATACGGCGGGAGGGTCTGGACGATGATGCTGGAGATCGTCTGCCCCGAGCACGCCTGCGACAGCTCGAGGCTGTCGCTCGCCGACATCACCGCGACGCTGCTGTCGTTTGCCTCCTGAGCCGGAGCGGCGCGGAGAGGCGTTCCGCACACAAGGATGGTCCCGGCAACTGCGGTCCAGCGAACGATCGCTACTTCCCCATGCGGCGCTTGAGCTCGGCAAGCTTGCGCACCGCTTCCGCCTCCCGCGCCGCCCGGCCCCCCCGTCGCCCGAGTGCCTCGAGCTCGTCACGCAGGCGGCTGCTGCCCTCATCGCCCACCGGAGGCATCGCGCCCGCAGCGCCCGTACCGTTGCCGATGGTCGCGCGCAGCTCGCCCGCCATCGCATCCACCTCACCTTCGGCGAGCATGAGTTCCGCCTCCTGGGCACCGCGCTTCCGCTCGAGTACGGCGACGCGATCCTCGTGCTGTCGTTCGAACCGCTCTGCCACGGTCACCGTTTCGGCATCCCGTATGCTCGCGGCGAGGCCCTTGCGGCGCCGGACCGTCTCCAGCTCTCGCCGCTCGGTCGCGAGGCGCGCGCGTGTCGCTTCCAGCCCGGCCCGCAGTTCGGATAGCCCGACGCGAGCGAGCGCCAGCGTCTCCTTCATCCGCGCGCGAGCGCGCCTGTCAGCTCCCGGCACGACGCCGGGCAGATCCCCACGCGTGACTGAAAGAAAGGGGACGCGAGGGACACACGTGAGAGAGGGACAGCGGGGGTGACAGTGAGCAGGCTGCTACGACTTGCGCGCCGTTCGCGGGTACGCCGCGCTGATCACGCGCTCGACTTTCTCCGACTGGCACCTGGGACAGGTCGCGTGCGCCGAGTCGTGGTCGGTTATCTTTTCCCGAAGAATGAAATCCTCGCCACAGGACCGGCAATGATAGTCGTAGGTCGGCATCTTGCTCCTCCCGAATGGGTGCGCTGGATGTGAACGATACTGGATCGACGCACACGCCCGCAACCTGACCTCTGATGCCATCTCCGACCGCGGCAGACAGACCTCTTGTGGCCGTCACCGCAACCACGGAAATGTCCGCGGACCTCCTCCGCGTGCGTGTGAACGATAGTTATATCCGGTCGCTGGAACAGGCCGGCCTCACACCGCTTGTCATCCCCCCGCTCACGGACCTAGCGGCTGCTGAAGTTGCACTCCGGCCGTTTCACGGCCTCGTCCTGACAGGCGGCGAGGACGTCGAGCCCGCATTCTATGGCGCCCAGCGGCATCCGGCGTGCAAACCCGGTAACAGCATACGCGACGCCTGGGAGCGCGCGCTGGTCTCCGAGGCACGCGTGCGGCTGCTGCCAGCCCTGGCCATCTGCCGCGGGGCGCAGATACTCAACGTCGCCCTCGGCGGCACGCTCGTGCAGGACATTCCGAGCCAGTGCACGGGCGCACCGGACCACGATCCGGGGGGCGGGCGATTCGGCCGGGTGCACGAAGTAGCGATAGTCGCCGGCTCCGCGCTGGCCGATGCGCTGGGAACGACTGCGATGCGCGTGAACTCGGTGCACCATCAGGCACTGGACCGGGTAGCGGCGCCCCTCAGGGTCACCGCGCAGGCGCCGGACGGCATCATCGAAGGCGTGGAGATGGACGGCACAGCCGGCGACGGGTGGTGGGCCGTGGGCGTGCAATGGCACCCGGAAGATCTCACCGGCCCTGGTGGCGAGTGCGAGCGTGCGCTGTTTGCGGCGTTCGCGCGCCAGGCGCGAGCGTTCGCGGCGGGTCTCGGTCGCGGAGTCCGGAGTCGCCGAGTTCATCCGAACTGAACGAGCTGTCTTCGCCAAACCCAAGCGCGACATGGCGGGCTTTGTACCAGAGCTCCGCTCGTACCCCGTCATCTGGTGCTTGCTCGATCTTGCGCGCATCCGTGACGCGGCATGACGCGTCGAGAAACTCGAATCAGATGCTCTCCCATTCGTCCCGGCTGATGCCGGCTTGGCGGAGAATCCTGGAAAGGAGTGCCACGCCGATATCTGTTTGATGTGGATTGGGAACGCGCACGGTGCTGGGCTCACGGATGTGGCTGACGTCGACCCCCACGGGGGGCGAGAGTGGCCCACACGATTCGCATTCTTCGCCCACCGGCCGCGCCATGGAGCGCTGCACGGGCCATGGATCGATCCTGAAATCGTGAGGTCCCGATCTCCGGACGCGATTGGGTCAAGTAACCGCCATGACGTAAATACCAAAGCGCTCCCTGCGCTCGAGCCGCCCGTCACCCTGACTTGATCCAGCCCTGTTCGCTCGACGCGTCGGGACCTGCGCCCGACGCTACGCCGTCAACCGCCAGCGCGACTCGTCGCGCACCTGCCGCATGAGCCGCTCAGGCGAGCTCACATTGGGGAAGAGCAGCGAGTCGCTGATTGCGTTCAGCGCCAGGCGCAGGCGCACGAATCGCTCGGCCGCCACGCTGAACAACGTCGTGAGACCGTGCTGCGCCGCGAGTCGGTGATCTGCGGCGAGGCGGAAGCCGCGACTTCCCATCTCGTCATAGTACTCGATATCGGGTGCACCGCGGCGCCAGCGCCGCTGCTCGACATGATCCGGGAACAGGCCGCTGAGCCACAGGGCGTAGTTGCCGAGGTGGGCACGCACGAGGAAGCTGCGCTGTGCGTCGGGATCGTCCAGATCCTCGCACAGGCCGGCGATCGTGTCGTACTGCTCATCGTCCGCGTCGCCGATCCGCGTGGCGCGGCTGCGCAGCCCGAAGTTGAGCAGGATCGAGGCGACGTAGTCGGCAAGCCCGCGATCATCCTCACCCACCCTGCGCAGTGCGTTGCGCACCATCACGTATGCGAACAACTGGAACGAGGCGTGCGCGCCCTGCCGCGCTTCTATGAGCGCTGACACGAGACCGGGATCATCCAGCAGCGCGTCGATTCCCTCGTCGCGCAGCCGCTCCTCCGCCTTCTGGAGCTCGGAGTCGGATCCGCGCGATATCAACCGGAGGACGAGCTGCGCATCATCCCGGCTCAACCGATGCCGGACATTGGCGAGAATCATCTGACCTCCCTCTGTCGCCTCTACACCAGCGCCCCTCGGGAGTGCCCGGGCGGGGTTGCTGGCCGTGGCCATCTGGCTGACGACCAAGACCGCGCCGCGTAAACCCATCCGCGCGAAGCTTCTAGCGCGGGCGCGTCCTGCGGTTACCGAGCGCGATACCGATGTCGTACAGCAGTGCCCCCACGCGCGCCATCTTGTCGTAGTCGATCTTCCCCACCTCGTCGCTCACCTTGTGGTAGTCGTCGTGCAAACCGCTGGTGAAGAACACGACCGGGATGCCTCGAACGGCGTAGTTGTAGTGGTCGCTGCGGAAGTAGATCCGCTCCGGATGCGTGGCTGAGTCCCATTCGCGATTGAATGCGAACGGAGTCGCAAGGGCGGCATTGACGGAATCGACGATCGTCCCGAGGACCATGCTCTGTCCCTCCGGCGCCGCCTCGGGCCCCACGATGTACAGCGAGTCGGGCGAGTTGCGTCCGATCATGTCCGCGTTGATCTGCGCCACGATCGAGTCGAGGGGAACCGTGGGGTGTGCGGTGAACCAGGACGACCCCAGGAGTCCCTTCTCCTCGGCGGAATGCCAGACGAAGAGCACGGAACGGCGGGGACGGTCTGGCGCGGCGGCAATGGCCTTTGCGACCGCGAGCTGCGTCACCGAACCCGAGCCATCGTCGTCGGCACCGTTGCCGATGGAGTCACCGTTCACGGGCGGCTGTATCCCGATGTGATCGAGGTGCGAGCCGAAGGCCACATAGCTCTCGTTGTACGCCGGATCGCCGCCTCGGACGACGGCAACGACATTGTAGCCCGTGATGTCCTGGCGTTCCACGTCGACGCGGGCGTCGAAGGTGCGACCCTCGAGTACCTGTGGTCGGTCATCCTCGGGCCAGCCTGCCGGAAGAAGCGGCGAGCCCGGAGCCGGAATCCCCAGGATGATCATGGGCAACTGCCGCAGGCTGTCGGGCACCTCCGGCGTCGGCGACGGGGGCGTGATGGTAGTCAGAAGCTGCGCGACGTTCTCCTCGAACTCCTCGCCGAACTCTCCTGTCAGCATGATGATGATCGCCGCCGGCCCCCGGGCCACGAGCTGACCGATCCGTTCGCCGATCATCGCCTGGGATTGGAGCATCGCCCGGCGCGCAGAGTCGACGCCCGCAGGCGCTCCGTTCACGATCACGACCGCCTTTCCGGCGACGTCGAGGCCGGCAAGATCGTCGCGTCCCAGTTCGGGAATGGAGACACCGTATCCGGCGAAGACGAGGTCGCCCCGGGCTCGCAGTCGCGGAGACGGCGCACCGGGTCCGAGCGTGAGCAGCGGGAGCGCACTCGCGCCGATGGCGATTCTGGTTTCGCCACCTGGTCGCGCCACCGCGATCCTCGTTGCGGGGCCGAAGGCCCGGCGCACGAGCGGAACGAGCTGATAGAATCCGCTGTCGCCCGCCGGTTCGATCCCGGCCGCATCTGACAGGCGCTCGACCAGGAATCGCGCGCCCCGCAGCTCGCCGGGCGTCCCGGTCTCTCGCCCACGGAACGAGTCCGACGCGAAGATGACGAGGTCGCGTCGCAGCGCCTCACTCGTGATCGGCGACGCGCCTGGGGGCACCGGAGACGGCGACGGCGGACCGCCTGCCGGGGGCGAGCAGGCAGCCGCCAGCAGGGCGACGGCGAACGGGGTACGACGCATGGATACTCCGTGAAAGGCGTAGCGAGTGCGACGGTGCGCGGCGGCTCGCGCAGCGCTCGTGGACGCTAACGAGCAGCAGGGACCGGAGCAAGCGAGCGATTGCCTTTCGGTCGCGCTACACGCAACTTGCGCCCGACATGCCCGTGCGCGTCCTCCACGTAGATTCCGGCCGCGACTGGCGCGGCGGGCAGCGCCAGGTATTCCTGCTCGCAGAGGGACTGCGCGCTTCGGGCTACGAGCCGCTCGTCGTCGCTCCTCCCGGTTCGCCGCTACTGCACCGACTGCGCGCGGCCGGGCTCGCTGCAGCAGGCGTCAGAATGCGCGGCGAATGGGATCTGCCTGCCGCACGCCGTATCCGCCGTCTCGCGACAACATGGCGACCGGACATCGTGCACGCGCACGACGCGCGCGCGCATGCGCTCGCGCTCGCCGCGCTCCTCGCGCGCGAGACGCCGCTGGTCGTCACGCGCCGCGTGACCTTCGCGCCCAGCTCCGCCGGACTGAAGTACGGACGGCGCGTCGCGCGCTTCATCGCCATCTCCCACGCCGTCCGCGACGCAATGGTCGACGGCGGGATTTACCCGGATCGCATCTCCGTGGTCCACTCGGGCGTGCCGATCCCCACCGTTACGTCGGCGCGGGACTGGCGCGCCGAATGCGGCTGGCCGCCAGACGCGGTGATCTGTGGCATCGTCGGCGCAATGAGCGCGGAAAAGGGCGTCGAGCTCCTGGGCGATGTGGCCCGGCGGATGCCGCCCGACGCGTGCGCCCTTGCGCGGCTCGTCTTTCTCGGCGGACGCGGCGAAGGGCGTTGCACGGTTGGCGGAATGGAGAGCTACCGCGCCGGTTTCGTGGACGAGGTGCACGCTGCCATGGCGGGCCTCGATCTGCTCTGGCACCCTGCGCGTGCCGAGGGCCTGGGAACGGCCGTGATCGACGCCATGGCGCTTGGCGTGCCACCCATAGCATTCGCGGTTGGCGGCCTTCCCGAACTGATCGAACACGAGCGCAACGGAATTCTGGTAACCGCCGGCGACACGGCCGGCTTCGCGCGCGCGGTTGCGCGTCTCGTTGTCGACCGCGATGCGCGATCCCATCTGGCCGCAGCCGGTCCGGCGAGGGCCGCGGGTTTCGGTGTCGGCCCGATGGTCGATGGAACCGACGGCGTCTATCGCTCGTTGCTCGGCCCGGGGACGGCCGAAGCCGGATTGAACCCGTCCCGGCCATCGGGGTAACAACCAATACAGTAGCCCGGCAGCCGCGCGCACAGCATCTTGTTGTGGTTCGCGCGCTTGCCGATCCAGATGTGTGGATTCCGGCGGCGGTCGCACCTTGACGCCGCCGTGTCCCTACCCGGAAATGCATGTATCTCTTCTGCGTACCCGTCTACAACGAGGCACCCACGATCGGCCTGCTGCTCTGGCGCCTGCGCAAGGTGTTCCAGGAGTTCTCGCGCGAATACGAGGTCATCGTATTCGACGATGGCAGCACCGACGGCACACGTGATCGGCTCACGCCTTACACCGAAGTACTTCCGCTCACACTGCTCGGCGGCGACAAGCGGGTCGGGTATGCCGGGGCACTGAACGCTCTCTGTATTGCTGCATCGCGCCGCACCAGATATCCGCGGCGCGACGCGATGGTTGTGCTTCAGGGCGACTTCACCGATCAGCCGGAGCATCTGCCGGAGCTGGTGAAGCGCTTCGAGGGTGGCGCTGACTTGGTCATAGGCGAACGGGCGACTTCCGCGACCGATCCATCGCCTGTTCGACGCCTCAACCGTATTGCACCCTGGGTCATCCGACCGTTTGTCAGCGTGCCCGGCGTCAGCGATCCATTCAGCTCGCTCCGACTGTTCCGGATCGCCGTGGTCCGCGACATGCTAAGGGAGTCAGGAGACGCACCGCTGCTGAGCCGCGACGGCTGGGCGGCCAACCTCGAGCTTCTCGTGCGTGCGTCGGATCACGCCCGGCGCATCGAGACCGTTACGCTCGAGCGTCGTTACGACCTGAGACCGCGAGCCAGCCGCGTCCGGCCACTGGCTGACGCCATGAACATTTACCGATACGGCCTGGCAGCGAAGGCCAGCCGAGAGAGTGTGACATCATGATGATATCAGCGAACCTGCTCGCGGTGGTCGTCGCCCTCACGGCCCCCGGGCTCGAGAGCTCCGACTACGATGTTCCTTTCGGCGTCGGAGAGCGGCTGGAGTACGACGTGAAGTTCGGCCCGATTCGCGTGGGTTCCGGCAGCATGGAAGTCGAGGGCATCGAGACCGTCCGTGGACGCGAAGCGTGGCATACGCGCTTTCGCGTCAAGGGCGGTACGTTCTTCTACAAGGTCGACGATGTCCTGGAGAGCTGGATCGACACCGAATCATTCGAATCGCTCCGTTTCGTCCAGGACTTCCAGGAGGGAGGACGCACGCGAGAGAAGCGCTACGAGATCTTCCCCGACCGGGCCATGTACATCGAGATCGGTCAGGACGAGCGACAACCGTCCGTGCAGAACCCGCTGGATGACGGTTCGTTTCTCTACTTCATCCGCACGGTTCCGCTCGAAGTTGGCGAGACCTATTCCTACAATCGCTACTTCAAGCCCGACAGAAATCCTGTCACCGTCAGGGTTCTGCGACGTGAACGCATCGAGGTCCCGGCCGGAACCTTCGATGCCATCGTCGTGCAGCCCATCATCAAGGCGAAGGGCATCTTCTCGGAAGACGGTCAGGCGCAGATATGGCTGTCCGACGATGACAAGCGCATCATGCTCCAGATGAAGTCGAAGTTATCGTTCGGCTCCCTCAACCTGTATCTGACATCGTACCGTCCATCCCCGGCCACCGCCACGACAACGAACGGCACCGCGAGCGCGAACCCGGAATAGCCGCCCGCGAGGCGGACCTGGATCGCGTCCGCACCGTTCCAGTGGCGCGGCGCCCGAACATGGTCGCGCCGGCGGAGTTCGCACGGCTGCCAGCGGGCGATCGCTCTCTGTCGGCCTTTCTCGACGCACTTCCGGACGTCCTGGCTGCGCGCGACTTCAAGCGAGTCGTGGCTGCCATTGTTGCCGCCGCACGCCATGGACGTGGCGTGGTCGCGATGCTCGGCGGCCACATCGTCAAGACCGGAGTTGCACCGCTTCTGATCGAGCTGGTGCAGCGCGGCGTCATCACGCACATCGCCATGAACGGCTCCGCCGCGATTCACGACTACGAGATCGCGCGCTTCGGCGCAACGTCCGAGGACGTGGCCGCGGGTCTGAGTGATGGAACGTTCGGAATGGCCGAGGAGACCGGACGCGGCATGAACGACGCGTTTGTCTCCGGCATGGCCGAGGGACTCGGCATGGGGGAATCCCTGGCGGTCGCCCTCATGCGAGAAGAGCTCGCCGAGCCCGGGCTATCTCTGCTCCTCGCCGCGCACCATGCGGGAACAACGCTCACCGTGCATGCTGCGATCGGCGCGGAGATCATCCACCAGCATCCGTCGGCGAGCGGCGCCGCGATTGGCGACACCAGTCACCGCGATTTCCGGCGCCTCGCCGCTTCTCTCCCCGACCTGCACGAGGGAGGCGTCGTGCTGAACCTGGGAAGCGCCGTGATCATGCCCGAGGTTTTTCTCAAGGCGCTCACGATCGCTCGCAACCTCAATGACGGCTGCCCGCAGCGTTTCGTCGCGTGCGATCTGGACATGAAACGACACTACCGTCCGCGCGTGAACGTGGTTCAGCGGCCCACTGCCGGCGGCGGCGCCGGCTACGAGATCACGGGACATCACGAGATCATGATCCCGCTGCTTGTGTGGGCCGTGCTGGAGCGGCTCGGGGACGCGGAGGATGAGCGGATCGAATCGGCCTGATGCGGAACAGGCAGTTACGACAGAATGGACGTGCCGATGCTGCGGATGAGCCGGGAGCGCCGGATCACGCGGGCGGCAATCCCGGATTGACCTAATAATTCGAGTTTGAGAACTTGCTGCGCAACCGGCGCGCGGTTTCGGGGCTGAACACGCGGATCAGGAAGTACACGGCGACGCCGATCAGAGCGATCTTGATGGCGATCCAGAAAAGCCACCACACGACGCCGAGCAGCCCGCCGAGCACGCCGAACAGGAGCTTGAGGACGAACAATCCGAGTACGGCGAACAGGCCGATCGTGAAAACGGTACGAAGCATCGACGGGGTCTCCGGGACGAGGACACTCGTTTCTACGGCCCGCGGGCCCGGGCGGTTTCAGGGTCGCCGGACAGCCGACGTGACGATTGTGGGGTGCGGGATTGTCGGACTCGCGACGGCCGCCGCGATCGCCGAGCGGCGCCTGCACGTCCTGCTCATCGGGGAGTCCCGGCTTGGCGAGGCCTCCCGAGCCGCGGCTGGCATGCTGGCACCGCAGGCCGAGGGCCTCCCCCGCGCGGTGCGCGAGTTTGCAGTCGCCGCGCGCGACCGGTTCCCGGACTACATCGGGCGACTTCGGGCGGCTACGGGCATCGACGTTCAGCTCGACCGGAGCGGGATCATCGAGCTCGAGCCGCCCGACGGCCCCGACAACAGCATCCCGGCCGAACGCCACGGGTCTGCCTGGCTGGACCCGCAATCTCTCGCCCGATTGGAGCCGGCGCTCGCGGATCAGCACGGGGCCGGCGCGTGGTTGCACGCGGGCGATGGGTTCGTGGACAATGTCGCCCTCCTCTCTGCTCTCGAAACGGCGGTCCGCGCAACGCCGCGAATCCGCCACATTGCCGATTCCGTCGAGGCCATCGAGTTGGGCGATTCGCATACAGTCGCGCTCACGCGTGGTGGAACCCGCCACGAATCGGGGATGCTCGTCCTGGCGGGAGGGGCGTGGTCCCCTGCGTTGCGCGGGTTACCTCGCACGATCCGGATCGAACCCGTACGTGGCCAGATGATCGCGCTTCGGGGCGCACCGATCGGCCACGTCGTGTTCGGACACGACGGGTACATCGTGCCGCGCGGCAGAGGTCGCTCGATCGTCGGCTCGACGATGGAGCGCGTGGGCTTCGATTCCACGACGACGGAACGCGGCGTCGCATCCCTGCGCACCATGGCCGCCTCGATCTGTCCCGCGCTGGCTCGCGCTCCCCGTATCGACGCATGGGCAGGTCTTCGTCCCGTAACGCCCGACATGCTCCCGATGCTTGGTCCGGATCCCGCCGCGGCGCGCCTGCTGTACGCGTGTGGCCATTCGCGCAACGGCATACTCCTGGCCCCCATAACAGCGGAATGCATCGCGGCACTCGCCACTGGTGAGAGGCCGCCGGCGGATCTTGCACCCTTTCGCCCGGACCGCTTCGATGCCACGGGGAACTGGTCGCGCCCTGCATCGCTGGGTGCCGATGCATGAGCCTGCCGCGGCGCATACGAGTCGCACGCCATTCGGGGCGCTGGAGCTAACCGTCTAACACGTGTCAGCCGGTTAGTGTCTGCTGGTATTCGGCACCGCTGGCCGCTAGCTTGCCATTGCGATCGCCAGCGATCGCGGCTTGCCCGCAAACCGTTCGCGCGTTCCCGACGCGCAGCGCCGAACCCTGACCGCGCGCCCGATGTCCGAGACGCTCTACAGGATAATGGGTCGACATCGCGCAGACCCGCTGCCGGATCGCAAACCGTCGTGGCTGAAGGTAAAGGCGCCCGGGGGACCGAACTACGTGCGGCTGAAGCAAATGATGCGGGAGCTCGATCTGCACACGGTTTGCGAGGAAGCCCATTGTCCCAATGTGGGTGAGTGCTGGGAACACGGGGCGGCCACGTTCATGATTCTTGGCGATGTGTGCACGCGGAACTGCGCCTACTGCGCCGTTGCACATGGCCGCCCTCCGAAGTTCGATCCCGCTGAGCCGGCCCGGGTTGGCCAGGCCGTCGCCGAGATGCAGTTGCAGCACGCGGTGATCACGTCCGTCGATCGCGATGATCTTCCCGACTTCGGCGCCTGGGCGTTCGCCGAAACCATCCGCGAGATACACGAGCGCGTACCGGGCTGCTCCGTGGAAGTACTCGTCCCGGACTTTCAGGGCGATGAGGACAGCATCCGCTGCGTGCTCGCGGCGCTCCCCGAGATCTACAATCACAACACCGAGACCGTGCCACGTCTCTACCGGAAGGCGCGCCCCGGCGGACGGTATGCGCGCGTACTCGAGATATTCCGCTTTGCGAAGCGCACTGCGCCCGACATCCCGACCAAGACCGGAATCATCCTCGGCATGGGCGAGACGACGGAGGAAGTCGAACAGACGATGACCGATCTCCGGGAAGTCGACGTGGACATTCTCACGCTCGGCCAGTACCTGCGACCTTCCAGCGATCACATCCCGTTGGACAGGTACGTGACGCCGGATGAGTTTCGTCATCTGCGCGAGGTCGGAATGGAGCTTGGCTTTCGCCATGTGGAATCCGGACCGCTTGTCCGCTCCAGCTACCACGCCTGGGAGCAGGTTCAGGCAGCCGGCGTATAGACGACCCTCGAGACCCGGATTCGAATGGCTGACACGAAGAGCACAACCGCGGCGAAGCGTACCACGAAGAAGAGCCCGAAGCAGAGCCGGAAGCAGAGGCCGAAGAAGCGACCCGCCGGTGGCGGTGGCGATCGCGAGCTTCGCATGCAGCTCCTTCGATCCATGCTGCTCCAGCGTCGCTTCGAGGAGCGGGTTGCGGAGGCCTATGCAGTGGGCAAGATCGGCGGGTTCTGTCATCTCTACATCGGGCAGGAGGCCGTGAGCACGGGCTCGATCTCGATGTTACGTGACGACGACTACGTGATCACGACGTATCGCGATCACGGGCAGGCGCTCGTTCGCGGCATCTCGCCGCGCTCGGTCATGGCGGAGCTGTTCGGCCGCAGCGACGGTTGCGCCCACGGCAAGGGCGGCTCCATGCACCTCTTCGACCGGAACGTGAACTTCATGGGCGGCCACGGCATCGTGGGCGGCCACCTGCCCATCGCGGCGGGCATCGCGTTCGCAATCAAGTATCGCGGCGGTGACCAGGTGTGCCTCTGCTTTCTGGGAGAGGCAGCGGTGAACATCGGCGCCTTCCACGAGGCCCTGAACATGGCCGGGCTCTGGAAGCTGCCGGTGATCTATGTGATAGAGAACAATCGCTACGGAATGGGTACGGCGATCGAACGCGCCAGCGCGATCAACGACGTCTACGAGCGGGCCGCGGCCTACGACATGCCCCGTGGGCTCGTGGATGGCCAGGACGTCTTCGCGGTGCGCAAGGCGGTGGGCGAGGCGGTGGAGCGGGCGCGCGCCGATCAGACCCCCACCCTTCTCGAGGTACGCACGTACCGCTTCATGGGCCACTCGATGTCCGACGCCGCGGCCGGCACCTACCGCACGAAGGATGAGCTCGAGGAGCACATGAAGCGCGACCCCATCCTGCTTCTGCGCGGACTCATGGAAGAAGCTGGCGAGATCTCCGAGGACGAGATTGCAGAGCTCGATGCGGAGATGAAGGCCGCAGCGCAGGACGCCTGGGACTTCGCCGACAACAGCCCCGAACCGCCACTCGAGGCGCTCTACGAGGACGTGCTCGTGGATACTACCAGCGACGCGGACGCTGACGCCGCCGTCGCCACGGGCTGAGCTGCGCGGCTGGCAGCAGCATTCGACAGTATCCCACTTCACCAATCGCCGACACCGCTCAATGCCCGTCATAACGTATCGCGATGCCCTCAATCACGCACTCAGGGAAGAGATGGAGCGCGACGACCGCGTCTTCCTCATGGGGGAAGAGGTCGCCGTCTACCAGGGAGCGTACAAGGTCTCGAAGGGCCTTCTCCAGGACTTCGGCGAGATGCGCGTTGTCGACACACCCATCACCGAGCTCGGCTTCGCTGGCGTCGGCGTCGGCGCGGCGATGGTCGGGCTGCGACCCATCATCGAGTTCATGACGTGGAACTTCGCGCTGCTCGCGATCGACCAGGTCGTCAACTCGGCCGCCAAGATGCTGTACATGTCGGGCGGGCAGTTCAACATCCCGATGGTCTTCCGCGGACCGAACGGCGCAGCGCTCCAGCTCGCCGCTCAACACTCCCAGGCGTGGGAGTCGTGGCTCTCGCACATACCGGGGCTCAAGGTCGTTACGCCCGCCACACCGTATGATGCGAAGGGAATGCTCAAGAGCGCCATCCGCGACGACAATCCGGTGATCGTGCTCGAGGGTGAGATGCTCTACAACACCAAAGGCGAAGTTCCCGATGAGGACTATCTCGTCCCTATAGGCAAGGCAGAGCTGAAGCACGAGGGTGAGCACTGCTCGATCATCGCCCACGGCAAGATGGTGCTGGTCGCGCTTCAGATGGCCGAGAAGCTCTCCGGGGACGGCATTGAAGTTGATGTCGTGGACCTGCGCACGGTCCGGCCGATGGACATCGAGGCGATAACGACATCGGTGAAGAAGACGAACCGCGCGGTCGTGCTCGAGGAGGGCCTCGAGGTCTGCGGGATCGGCGCCCAGGTAGTCGACTACATACAGCGCGAATGTTTCGATGACCTCGACGCGCCGGTCGTGCGTGTTCACCAGGCGGACGTGCCGATGCCGTATGCGAAGAACCTGGAAAAGGCAGCGAAGCCCGATGCGGCAAAGGCGATCGAAGCGGTACGGAAGGTCATGTATCTGGACTAGTGGGCGCATGCTCGATTCACAACGTCTCATCACCGGACCCACGCAATGGCGACGAAGGTTTTCATGGAGGCGCTTTCCCCGACGATGGAGGAGGGGCGCCTCGTCAAGTGGCTGAAGAAGGAGGGCGACGAGATCTCGTCGGGTGATCCGATCGCCGAAGTCGAGACCGACAAGGCGGTCATGGAGCTGGTAGCTCGCGGCGACGGCGTACTCCGCAAGCAGATCGTCGGAGAGGGTGAGTCCAGACCGGTGGGCGAGCTCGTGGGAGTGATCGCCTCCGCTGACGAGGACATCGGCGAACTGGTGGCCGGCGGCGGGGGCGGGGGAGGCGCCGCTGGGGGGGATGAAGGAGCAGAGAAGACGAAGCCGGCGGTGAAGTCCGGGAAGACCAGGGCCGGGAAGGCGGGCGCGGAAGAGGAGGAAGACGGCGCAGCACCCGCGACCACCGGGGCCGAAGAGGAAGTCGCCGACGCCGACGGAGAAATCGAAGCGCCGGAGATCGGAGAGCCGGAGGGCGACGAGGCGGAAAAAACTCCGCCTCCCGCCGCAGGGAAGGCCGCCTCGAAGCCGGCTGGCAAGGCCGCGCCGGCCCCTGGGACGCGCGCTCCCGCCGCGCCTGGTGGCGCGGCTCCGACAAGGCCGCCGGCCGGCGGCGAGGACGGCGAGAGGGCACGGTCTTCACCGCTCGCCCGCCGCCTCGCGTCCGAGCGCGGGGTGGATCTCGGCAACGTCGAGGGTTCGGGCCCGGGTGGCCGGATCATCAAGCGTGACATCGAGGCCGCTGCCTCGGCTCCGAAAGGCGACGGTGCGCGCGCGCGCCAAGCTGACAGCGCGGGGACGGGCGCCGATTACGAGGACGTTCCCCTCTCGCAGATGCGAAAAACCATCGCCAGGCGGCTGGTGGAATCAATCGGACCGATTCCGACCTTCTACCTCACGGCCGAATTCGATGCCGACCGCATGGCCGAGGCGCGCGAAGCCATCACGGAGCTGGGAGAGGAGTTCAGGATCTCCGTCAACGATATCATCATGAAGGCCGTAGCTTCCGCGCTGGCGCAGCATCCGGAATGCAACGCACACTGGCTGGGCGATCGCATCCGCCGGTTCAATCGCGTCCACCTCGGCGTCGCTGTCGCGATCGATGAGGGACTCATCACACCGGTCATCTTCGATGCGGACACCAAGTCGCTGCGCGAGATATCCGGCGAGACGCGCGACCTGGCGAAGCGCGCACGCGAACGCAAGCTCAAACCCGATGAGTACACCGGTGCGACCTTCACGGTCTCGAACCTCGGGATGTTCGGGATCGACCAGTTCACCGCGATAATCAACCCGCCTGAAGCGGGCATCCTCGCCATCGGCGCGATTCAGGAGGCGCCGGTGGTGAGTGGTGACGAACTGGAAGTCCGCAAACGCATCCGCGTCACGATGAGTTGCGACCACCGCGTGATCGACGGCGCGACGGGCGCGAAGTTCCTGCAGACGCTGCGCCGGATGATCGAGAATCCGCTCATGCTCGTGTACTGAGCGACGACCTTCAACCCACTGCTCTTCCATGGCCTCATTTGACGTGATCTTCATCGGCGGCGGGCCCGCCGGCTACGTGGGCGCGATCCGCTGCGCCCAGCTCGGCATGTCCGTCGCAGTCATCGAGCGCGAGAAGCTCGGCGGCACCTGCGTCGTGTGGGGGTGCATACCCGCGAAGGCACTGCTCGAGTCGGCAGCGCTCGCCAATCGCGTCCGCCACGCGCAGGAGTTCGGCGTCACCGTCGGAAAGATCTCCGTCGACTATGGAGTGGCCATGAAACGCTCGCGCAGCGTGAGCGCGCAGAACGTGAAGGGCGTTGAGTTCCTGATGAAGAAGAACAAGGTCACGTTCATCCCGGGAACAGGCGCGCTGGCCGGCGGCAAGGCTGTCACGGTGAAGGGCACGGGAGGCAAGGAAGAGAAGCACGAGGCGAAGAAGGCGATCGTCATCGCGACCGGCTCGCGCGTGAAAGGGTTGCCGCAGGCCGGACTGGAGCTGAACGGAACGACGGTCATTTCATCGGACGAAGCGCTCGTTCTGGAAAAGGCACCCAGAACCATGGCGATCGTGGGCGCGGGTGCGGTGGGCTGCGAGTTTGCCGACGTCTTCAATGCCTTCGGAGCTGCCGTCACCCTTATCGAGATCGCACCGGTGATTCTCCCGCTCGAGGACGCCGACGTCTCCGCCGAGCTGGCGAAGAGCTTCCAGAAGCGGAAGATCGACGTGCTCGCCGGAGCGACGATCGAGGGGGCAAAGGTCGGAAAGAAGTCCGTCGTGCTCACGGTTTCCGCGCGCGCGCAGGGCAAGGGAGCGGAGGGCAGGAAGCGCGACATCGAAGTCGAGATGGTCCTCGTCGCGGCCGGCCGTGCCCCCGTGACGGACGGGATCGGGCTGGAGACGGCAGGCGTCAAACTCGACGAGCGCGGCTTCATCCGGATCGACCAGGGCATGCAGACGAGCGCCAAGGGCGTCTACGCGATCGGTGACGTGGCCGGACCGCCGATGCTCGCGCACAAGGGCTCGCGCGAGGGCGTCGTGCTCGCCGAGCTGCTCGCGGGGGAGAAGCCGCATCCCGTCGACTACGGGAATGTCCCGAATGCCACTTATTGCCATCCCGAAGTCGCATCCGTCGGCCTCACGGAACAGCAGTGCAAGGAGAAGAAGCTCGACTACAGGATCGGGACGTTCGCATTCGCCAACAACGGCCGCGCACGGACCTCGGGCGAGACGGACGGCTTCGTCAAGATCATACGCGACTCGAAGTACGGTGAGATCCTCGGGGCGCACATCATCGGCGCACACGCCACGGAACTGCTGCACGAGCTCGTGGTCGCGCGCGCGAACGAGTTCACGGTCGAGGAGGTCGATCTCGCCATCCACGCGCACCCCACACTCGCCGAGGCGGTCGCCGAGGCGGCGCTCGACTCGATGGGGAAGATGCTGCACGCGTGAGCGCCGGCCGCGAACGCGCGCTGCACGTCGTTCGGCTCGGGGCAATGCCATACGCCGAGGCGCTCGAGCTGCAGCGCGATGCGGCTCACGCGCGCATCGCGGGCGAGCTTCGCGAGGATCTCCTGCTGCTGGTCGAACACCCACCGGTGGTCACGCTCGGACGAACGGCAAAGAACAGGAACCTCATCGCGTCGCGCGAACTTCTCGCCACGCGGGGCGTGGAACTGTTCGAGATCGAGCGCGGGGGCGACGTGACGTTCCACGGTCCCGGACAGCTCGTTGGTTATCCGATAGTCGACCTTAAGCAGCACACGCGCGACCTGCACTGGTACCTGCGGCAGGTGGAGCAGGCGGTGATCCACGCGCTCGTCGCGTTCGGCATCGCGGGCGAGCTGCACGAGGGTTATACCGGCGTATGGACCGGCGGCCGCTCCCGGAAGATCTGCTCGATAGGCGTGCACGCCCGCGACTGGGTCACCTGGCATGGGTTCGCCCTGAACATCACGACCGACCTCTCGTACTTCGACCTCATCATCCCGTGCGGGATAAGCGGCGTCGTGATGACCTCGGTCGCGCGCGAGACCGGACGTGCGGATATTCCCATGCACGAGGCCGAGGACGCGGCCATCGCCGGGATCTCGTCCGTCTTCGGGCTCGAGCCGGCCGAGCTCCCACGCGAAGCGCTTGCGGCGCGCCGCGTAGCGGCCGGCTGAAGGGATGAACGACCAGCCACGCCTGTACCACGGGCGCCCCGCGCTGGCTCCCGTCGAGGGGGCGGCGGCCGGAGCCGGAATGGCGGCGGAGCTCAATCCCGGACAACTGGCGGCCGCGACCCACGGCGACGGTCCGCTGCTCATCATCGCCGGTGCGGGAACCGGCAAGACACGCACGCTCGTCTACCGCGTCGCCCACCTGGTGCGCCGCGGAGTTCGTGCCGAGCGGATTCTGCTCCTCACCTTCACGCGCCGCGCGGCGCAGGAGATGCTCTCCCGCGCGGAACGGCTCGTCGGCCGCGCGAGCTGTCGCGTAGCGGGCGGAACCTTCCACGCTACCGGACATCGGCTGCTACGCTCATTCGGCGATGCTGCCGGTCTTCCCTCAGGATTCTCCATCATGGACCAGGGCGACGCGGTCGACATGATGGGACTCTCGCGCGTCCGGCTCGGTTTCGCCGGCAAATCACGGCGGTTTCCGAAGAAGGAATCGCTGCAGCACGTCTACTCCCGGCACGTGAACACGGAGCGCCCTCTCATCGACATCGTGCGCGACGACTATCCGCTATTCGAGGAGCATGTCCCGGACATCACGAGGGTGTTCGCCCACTACACCGAGTGCAAGCAGGCGCGCAACCTCGTCGATTACGATGACCTTCTGCTCTACTGGGCGCTCATGCTCGAGGCGTCGCCCGAGCTCGGCGACCGCATCGCGGCCCTTTACGACCACATTCTCGTTGACGAATACCAGGACACGAACCTGCTGCAGGCGCGCATACTGCGCGGGATGTGCCGCACGCACAGCAACATCACCGTCGTCGGCGACGACGCTCAGAGCATCTATTCGTTCCGCGGTGCCAGCTTCCGCAACATCCTCGATTTCCCGCAGCAGTTCGAGGGAGCGCACATCGTGGCCCTCGAGCAGAACTATCGATCCACGCAACCCATTCTCGACACCACGAACACGCTCATATCGCGTGCTCCGGAGCGTTACACAAAGGAGCTCTGGACCGGGAAGAAGACCGGCGACCGGCCATGGCTCGTCAACACGCGCGATGAGCGGGAGCAGACGCACTTCGTGGCCGATCGGATCATGGAGCTGCACGAGGATGGCACACCACTGCGGGAGATCGCCGTACTCTTTCGCGCAGGGTACATGTCAGCCGACCTCGAGATCGAGCTGGCCAACCGCAGGATCCCGTTCGAGAAATGGGGCGGCCTCAGGTTTCTCGAGGCGGCGCACGTCAAGGACGTGCTCGCCTTCCTCCGGGTCGCGGACAACCCGCGCGACGATGTGAGCTGGTTCCGGATCCTGCGGCTGCTCCCGGGGGTCGGCGAGGCGACCGCGCACGCTGTGATCCGGTCGCTGCAGGAGCATGCCTGGGATCCCGCCGCGTTCGCTCTCTTCCAGCCCCCCGCGCGCGCGCGCGATGCGCACGCCGCACTCATAGCCCTTCTTGCCACGCTGCGCGCCTCCGGAGAGAAGGGTGATCAGGATGTGGGTGCAGAGATTCAACTCATCCGCGGACTGTACGACGAGATCCTGCGCGGCGCATACGACCGGCCGGAACCGCGCCTCGCCGATCTGGACCAGTTGCGCGTGATCGCCTCGGGTTACCCCGGACGCTCGACGTTCCTCGCGGCACTTGCTCTCGAACCCCCGCAGGCCACGCAGGATCTTGCGGGCGCGAGTGACGCCGAGGACGACAGGCTCATCCTCAGCACTGCTCACAGCGCGAAGGGAAAGGAGTGGGACGCTGTCTTCCTCATATGGGCAGTGGATGGGTGGTTCCCATCTTCACGCTCGGCGGGCGACGACGACCATCTCGAGGAGGAGCGCCGGCTCATGTACGTCGCGCTCACACGGGCGCGCAACCATCTGGCCGTCGTGTTCCCACTGAACGTGTACGGCTCGCGCGCTGGCGCGGAGTATTCCATCGGGCAGGTTTCGCGCTTCCTCGATCCCGGGGTGCGCGAGTGCATGCAGCGCGTCGTCATCGCGGGCACCGAATTCACCGGGGCGCGCGACGCCGTCCTCGACGGCGATGCGTCCGGCACACCGGGTGCTCGTCCGGACCTCCGCGCCCTGCTCCGCGGGAGGTTCGGAGCGGGCTGACGCCAGCCACTTCCGCAGAGCACCGAAGGGATCATCGGGTGATGACTCCGCGAGCGCTGCTATCCGGCTGACCGCTTGCCCGAGATCGCACCCTTCTTCGCGCCACACAGCGTCGAACAGTTCCAGCCCGGTCACGTAGATACGGCGTGCGAGAAGGGCGGCGTTGTCCAGCGGCATGCGTTCGAGACGGCGCGGCTCGATCGTCCTCAGCCGCGCCGCCATGTCGCGCGTGAGTTCGCTCCGGGCGCGCCTGTAGATCGCTTCTCGTGCCGCCAGCCTCTCCGCCCGGCTGTCCTCATGCGCGCGGTACGCCGAATCGAGCGCTGAGGAAATCATCTCATAGAACTGTCCCATCAGCTTGAGATCACGCCATTCCGCCTCTCCCGCGTCCGCCGCCGCCGCGAGCCCGATCGCACGAAAGAAGTCCGCGGCGCCGCGATGCCCGACGAAGCTCGCAAACGACTCGTTGAACGCGACCTGTCCGGACAGGAAGAGTGTATTGTGCGCGATCTCGTGCATCACCGTGGTCGCGAGGTCGAGCGAATCCTGCCGGAGCGTCGTGGACAACAGCGGGTCGTTGAACCAGCCGAGCGTGCTGAAGGCGGACGCCGGACGCAGATACGTGTCGTACCCATCGCCGCGCAACTCGCCTGCAGTCGCGCGCGCTTCGCCGAAGTCGAAGAAGCCCTTGTACGGCACCCTGCCGACGATCGGAAACCACCACGTGAACGACTCCAGTCGATCCCGATACGCCGCCGAAAGCACGAGCACCAGGGTGTCGCTGTCTATCTGCGAAAACGTCGTGAAGCTCCTTTCCGGATCGAGCCCGATCCGCTCGGCGGCGAATTCACGAGTTGCGAGCACGAGACCGAGCTTCCGCCGCACCGGCTCCGTTGTGCCCGGGTCCGCAAGGATCTCGGCGATCGGCCGGCGGGCGAGGAGAATCTGCGCTTCCTCCCACCCCGCGCGCGCGAGGTAACGCCCGATGGGAGTCACCGCCACCGCGATGATGACGACGATCAGCGCGAGTCCCGCCAGGCGGCCTGGCCGTATCTTGCCCCTGGCTTGCCTGTTCAACTGCCGGCCTGCCAACGTGTTACGCAGCGGGCGGCGGGTCGACCAATCTGGCACCCGCCCACCCGCCTCGCTATCTTGAATCGATGTCCTTCGTACACCTGCATTGCCACTCGGAGTACTCGCTTCTCGATGGGGCGAATCGGATCGATGACCTCATCGCGCGCGCACTCGAGCTCGAACAGCCCGCGCTCGCGATCACGGATCACGGGAATCTGCACGCCGCGTGGCACTTTCAGGAGAGGGCAAGAAAGGCGGGCATAAAGCCGATCATCGGAATGGAGGCGTACGTCGCCACGGGCGACAGGCGCGCACGCGGTCGCACGCCCGCGGGCACGAAGCCATACTATCACCTGATCCTCCTCGCGCGCGACACCACGGGATACCGGAATCTCGTCAAGCTCTCCTCACTCGCTTACACCGAGGGGTTCTACGCCAGGCCGCGCGTGGATCGCGAGTTGCTCGCGCAGTACTCCGAGGGAATCGTCGTCACGTCCGCGTGCATGGCCGGCGAGGTCGCCACTCACCTGAGAGGCAACCGGTACGATCAGGCCAGGGAAGCGGCTTCCTGGTACGCTGATGTCTTCCGCGACCGCTATTATCTCGAAGTCCAGGCGCACGACACCGAAGGGCAGACGGCGCTCAACGGCCAGGTCCTTGGTCTCGCCGACGATCTTGGCCTTCCTGTCGTCGCCACCAACGACGCCCACTTTCTGCGCGAGGACGACCACGATTCGCACGACGTCCTGCTCTGCATCGGGCTGGGCAAGGATCGCGCAGACCAGGCCCGCATGCGCTACGATGGAGGACTGTACTTCAAGAGCGCGGACGAGATTCGCGAACGCTTTCCTGCGCGCGCTGACGCGCTCGAGAATACCCTGCGCGTGGCCGATGAGGTCGGGATGGAGTTCTCGAAGCAGTATTTTCTTCCTTCCTTCCCGCTCCCGCCGCACGTCGCCAGCGAGAACGAGCTGCTCATCCTGCTCGCCGAGGAAGGCGCCCGCGGGCGCTACGGCGACCCGCTCCCCCGGGAGGCGCGCGAACGCCTCGACTACGAGCTGGATGTCATAACGAACACGGGCTACGCCGGCTACTTTCTGATCGTCGCCGATTTCATCCGTGCCGCACGCGAGCTTGGCATACCGGTGGGTCCGGGACGCGGTTCCGCTGCCGGCTCACTCGTCGCCTACGCGCTTCGCATCACCGATATCTGTCCGCTCCGGTTCGACCTCCTCTTCGAGCGATTCCTGAACCCGGAACGGGTATCGATGCCCGACATCGACGTCGACTTCTGTTTCGAGCGGCGGGGCGAGGTGATAGAGTACGTGCGGCAGAAGTACGGCCGCGAGTCGGTCGGGCAGATCGTGACCTTCGGGACCATGAAATCGCGTGCTGCCGTCAAGGACGTAGGGCGAACGCTCGGCTTCACGCCTGCCGAGACCGACCAGATCGCGAAGCTCATCCCCAACCAGCCCAACTACTCGCTCACGGTGAGCGACGCCATCGTCCGCATCCCCGAGGTGCGAAAGCTGTACACGACTGATGAGCGCTGCCGCCAGCTCCTGGACTACGCGATCCGTCTCGAGGGACTCGCGCGCCATACGGGCGTCCACGCCGCCGGTATCGTCATTGCGCCGGGACCGCTCGACGACTACGTGCCCGTGTGCACGCAGACGTCGCGAGGCACCGGCGCCGGCGACGACGAAGCCGTCGTCGTCACGCAGTTCGACATGGTGGCGCTCGAGAAGTGCGGAATGCTCAAGATGGACTTCCTCGGCCTCACCACGTTGACCGTGATCGCCGATGCGCTGGCAGCGATCGCCGATCGCACGGGCAGCGCGCCAGACCTCGACGCTCTCGCGCTCGACGATGAGCCGACCTACAGGATGCTCCGCGCCGGACGGACCACCGGCATCTTCCAGTTCGAGTCCCCGCTGGCAACGGATCTCCTGCGCAGCATGCGCTGCGACCGCTTCGATGACCTCGTGGCCTCCAACGCACTGATGCGACCCGGTCCACTCGACGCAGGAATGCACCGTGTCTACATCCGGCGCAAGCGCGGCGAGGAACCGGTCACGTACGCACTGCCGGAGCTGCGCGAGATCCTGGAACCCACCTACGGCGTCATCACCTACCAGGAGCAGGTGATGCGAATCGCGCAGCTCCTCGCTGGCATATCGCTCGCCGAGGCCGACGTGCTGCGCAAGGCAGTCGGGAAGAAGGATGCGGAACTCATCAGGGTGGAACTGGGCAAGTTCATCGGGCGCGCGGTGTCGCGCGGACACGACCGCCGCGTGATCGAGGAGATCGCGGCACAGATCGAAACGTTCGGCCGCTACGGCTTCAACAAGTCGCACTCCGTGGCGTATTCGATCATCTCGTATCACACGGCCTGGCTCAAGACACACTATCCGGCCGAGTTCATGGCGGCGCTTCTCTCATCGGCGATTGGTGATACAGACAACGTGGTCAAGTACATCAACGAAGCGCGCGAGCTGGGCATCGAAGTGCAGGCACCCGATGTCAACGAGTCCGGCTACAAGTTCACGGTGGTCGGGGACAGGCGAATCCGCTTCGGGCTCGGTGCGGTGCGCAATGTGGGACGGTCTGCAATCGACTCCATCCTCGCCGCCCGCAGCGAACGAGCATTCGATTCACTCTTCGATCTGTGCGAGCGCGTGGACCTGCGCCTCTGCAACAGGCGCGTGTTCGAGGCGCTCAATGCGGCCGGCGCCCTCGACGGGCTCGGCGGACACCGCGCGCAGTATGCGGCAGTGCTCGACAACGCGATCCAGGAAGCGTCGCTCCGGCAGACCGAGCGCAGCATTGGTCAGGGCTCGCTCTTCGGCGTGCCCGCCGTCGGCGCGGGTGACACCGGCACCGGAGCAACGGGACCGGCGATCGACGCCGCGCAGACGAGGCGAGCGCTTCCGGGCGTCGCTCCGCTCACGGAATCGGACCGGCTGGCGAAGGAGAAGGAGATACTCGGCTTCTACATCTCCGGACATCCGCTGGAACCGTACCGCGCGGAGTGCGAATTGTTCGCCACACACACTGTCTCGGAGCTGGCAGGCTGGAGCGATGCCCCCATGGCCCTGGTCGTCGTGATCACCGGCATCAAGCGGCAGGTGAGCAAACGCTCGGGCTCCGAGTTCGCACGCTTGACAGTGGAGGATTTTTCGGGATCTTCAGAGGTGCTGGTCTTTCCGGAGAGCTGGAGCCTTCTCGCCGACCGCGCGCGCACGGACGTACCCGTGCTCATCCGGGGCGGCTACTCGAAGCGCGACCAGGGTGCCGATAACCCGACGTTCATCGTCGAGAGCCTTCAGCCACTTACGGAACTCAGCCTCAATGGACAGGTTGCCATTGCGATCGATCTCGACAGCGCGGAAAAACTGATTCCCGCAGTGATGGGCGATGTGCGTGAGGTTGTTGCGGCACACCCGGGCGGCGCGCCCCTCGAGCTCCGCTGGACGGACGGCAACGGAGCGCACGCGCGCTTCCGTTCACGCTCGCTGACGCTGTCGGCGAACCACGCCGCTCTTGTCGAGCTTCGCGCCCTGCTGGGCGGCGAGGAGCGCGTTCACCTGGTGCGCGGGAACTGAGGATGGCGACTGCAACAGGCCTGGACTTCGAGAAGCCCATCTCGGAGCTCGAGAAGCAGATCGATGAACTCAGGAAGCTCGCGGGCGACAGTCAACTGACCGTCGGCGAGGAGATACTCCCTCTCGAGAAGAAGCTGACCGAGCTGCGGCAGGAGATATACCGGAACCTCACCCCGCTGCAACGCGTGCAGGTCGCGCGCAACAACCGGCGTCCGTTCACGGCAGATTACATCCGCATCGTCTTCACCGACTTCATCGAACTGCATGGCGATCGGCTCTTCCACGAGGACGCCGCCATCATAGGCGGGTGGGCGCGGCTCGAGGGGGAGACGATCATGATCATCGGCCACCAGCGTGGCCGCGACACCAAGGAGAACCTCAGGCGCAACTTCGGGATGCCGCATCCGGAGGGATACCGCAAGGCGCTTCGCCTCATGCATCTCGCCGAGAAGTTCCAGGTGCCTGTTCTCACCTTCATCGACACGCCCGGCGCCTGGGCTGGTCTCGGCGCCGAGGAACGGGGACAATCCGAGGCGATCGCGCGCAATCTGTTCGAGATGAGTCGCCTTGAAGTACCCATAATCGCCACGATAATCGGCGAGGGTGGATCAGGCGGCGCACTGGCGCTGGGCGTCGCCGATCGCGTGCTCATGCTGGAGAACGCCGTGTATTCCGTGATCACCGTCGAAGGGTGCGCCGCAATACTCTGGAAGGACGGCAAGAACCCGGTGATGCGCGAGCGTGCTGCGGCCGCGCTTCGCATAACAGCGCCGGACCTCTTCGAGCTGCGCATAATCGACGAGATCGTGCCGGAACCGATCGGCGGGGCGCACGCCAATCACGAGGAGGCCGCTGCCGCCCTGCGCGAGGCGCTGCTGCGCAACCTCGAGGAAATACGGCACCTCAAGCCCGACAAGCTGGTGCGTCGCCGGCGCGAGAAATACCTCGGGATAGGTCAGTTCGTTGAGTGAGGCAACGCTGGAAGGTGCTGTGAAGGTGGGGATCGCAGCGCAGGTGATAGAGGTCGCCTTCAAGGGAAACCGGAAGGAATTCTATCTCTGGCAGGATGATACGGCCCCGCGCGCGGGTGCCGCGGTCATTATCGACGCAGACCGCGGGGAGGATCTCGGACACGTGCACGCAACCGGCGATCTCGCGCAGCAGCGGTGCACGGGCTGCTCACACGGACCGGGACCTGCACCTCCAGATCGGTTCGCGAAGCGGCTCGCGACCCCCGACGAGGAGCGCTACGCTTCGGAGCTGCGAAAGGAAGACGAAGTAGCCCGTCAGAAGGCGATGGAGCGCGTGCGAGCGAACAATCTCGTGATGAAGGTATCCGATGCCGAATGGCAGTGGGACCGGAAGAAGCTCACGCTGTACTTCACGGCCGAAAAGCGCGTGGACTTCCGGACGCTTGTCCGCGAACTGGCATCCATCTTCCGCGCCCGCATAGAGCTCAAGCAGATCGGCGTGCGCGACGATGCCAAGCGCCTCGACGGCGTTGGACGCTGGGGCCGGCAGTACTGCTCCGCGTCCTGGCTCCCCGAGCTGCGCCCTGTGAATCTGGGCGTCGCAAAGGACCAGCGGCTGTCGCTCAATCCGTCGCAGATCTCCGGCGCGTGCGGCCGCCTCATGTGCTGTCTTCGCTACGAGCACGAGTTCTATGTTCAGAGCCGGAAACGCTTCCCCAAGGAAGGGAAGATACTCCGCACTGCGGTGGGCGAGGAGCGCGTGATCTCGAATGACATCTTCCGCGATCGCGTGACCGTTCGCAGCAGCGAAGGGGAGACGCGCGTCGTGATCCTGGCTGATCTTCGCCGGGAGATGGCCGACGTCGCGGCGGGAACCACGGAAGCCGCGCCGGGCTCCACGCGAGGTGACGCGACGCAGCCCGAATCCATCCAGCCCGACGCAACGCCGAGTCACGCCACACGGGGCCACGGCACTGCGAGCGGCACTGCGAGCGGCACTGCGCCGAGCGACGTCAGCCGGGGCGGCACCGCGCCGGCCACGGACGGCGGAGTCGCGCCCGTCAGCGCGCCACCGCGCGCCGA
>JBOHTO010000165.1:0-3968 GCA_050733695.1 Gemmatimonadaceae bacterium
TCACGCTCGACCCCGTCACCTCCCCCAGCAGCCGCAGAATGTCCTGCTCGATCACGCGGATGTCGGCCTCGATCTCCTCGAGCGGGCGGGGCGGGGTGTAGCGGTAGAAGTAGCGGTTGAAATTGATCTCGTAGCCCACCAGCCCGACGCGGCCGTCCTCATGGTCGCGCTTCGCGGTATCAATCCATGCATCGGCGACGTGAGGCTTCACCTCGCGCTCGAAAAAGGCACGCACGCTCGCAGGGACTCGCTCGGCATCCACAGGGTCGTCGTCGGCAGGAAGAGGAACGCTTTCCGTGTCGCGTAGCTCCGGATCGGGCTCTGGGTTCCCGTCCTTGTCACGGCAGACGACGGCAGTCTCATCGCGCTCTGCCAGCGCCGAGAGAACCGCCTTGCGAGCCGGTGCCGGGAGCTTGAGGCCCGCCTTCTTCGCGGCGGCGTCGAGCAGGCGCTCGAACTCGCCCCGGTCCTTCACTACGACGTTCGGCAGAACGTGCAGGAGCTTGCGAATCGCGTCCTGCAGCGCGCGGCCCTCCTGCTGCTCTTTCGCGGCAGCGGCACCCCTCTTCTTCGATTGCGCCAGCGCTCGGAAACCCCTCTCCTCGTCGAGCCGGGCAATCCGGTCCGGGCCAGCGTGGAAGTTGAGTCGCAGTGGACGGTCGACGGTGATCTTGCGGAAGCCGAAGTGTGTCGTCGGGAAGATGCGACTCACGACCACTTCTTCGTCCATCCCATCTCTGCTGATCCTGCGCGTCTCGCCGTCCTCGAAGGACGCGACGATCTTCACGATATCCTGCGCGCGCTCGAGCGGGATCTCGCGCCGCTTGTCGCCCAGGCTCTTGCGCATCGGTACCCAGAACGACGTCGCGTCAACGAGCTGCACCCTGCCGCTGCGCGCCGCTGCCTTGCGATTGGTCACCACCCACACGTAGGTGGCGATCCCGGTGTTGTAGAAGAGCTGCTCCGGCAACGCGATCAGCGCTTCCAGCAGATCGTTCTCCAGGATGAAGCGGCGGATCTCGCTCTCACCGCTCCCGGCGTCACCAGTGAAGAGCGGAGAGCCGTTCATGATGATCGCGATCCGCGACCCACCCTCCTTCGCCTCCTTCGAGTGAGCGAGCATGTGCAGCAGGAACAGAAGCTGGCCGTCGCTGATTCGGGGGAGCCCCGGGCCAAAGCGGCCTGCCGTTCCGCGTTCATGCTCGGCCCGCACGGCGTCTTCATCGCGCTTCCAGTCCTTGCCGTAGGGCGGGTTCGCGATCAGGTAGTCGAAGGTCTTGCCGGGGTGCCTGTCGTAGGAGAGCGTACTGCCGTACGTGATGTTGTCCGCGTCGCGCCCGGTCGGGTCCTTCATGAAGAGATCCGACTTCGAGACCGCCCACGTCTCGGGGTTCACCTCCTGTCCGAAAAGGTGGATCTCCGCGTCCTTGTTGATTGCGGGGCATAGCAGATCGCCGTTCTTCCGCAGCCCGACGGTGATGTGCTCCTTCGTGATCATCAGCATGCCACCCGAGCCGCAGCACGGGTCGTAGACGGTGCACACCACACCCTTGCGTCGGATGCGGCTCTCGTCGCCAGCCAGCATGAGGTCCACCATCAGATGCACGACGTCGCGGGGCGTGAAATGCTCGCCGGGGTTCTCGTTCAGGGCCTCGTTGAACTTCCGGATCAGCTCCTCGAAGATCGTCCCCATCGTGGGATTGTCGATCCTGTTCGGGTGCAGGTCGATCTTCCTGAAGCGCTCGAGAACCTGGAACAGGAGCCCCCCCTCATCGAGCTTGGCTATGGTGTTGTCGAAGTCGAACTTCTCCAGCACCTCCCGCATATTGGGGCTGAAGCCTGCGATGTAGTTCCGCAGGTTTGCGGCGAGGTGCGGCGCGTCGGCGAGCAGTTTCTCGAAGTCGTAGCGGGAGGTGTTGTAGAACGCGAAGCCTGAAGCCCGCCTGAGCTGCGCGTCGAGATCCTCGAGACCCTTGCCCTTGAGCTCGGCCTGCCGCTTGAGAACTCGCTCCTTCGTGTCGGCGAGCACGCAGTCGAGTCGCCGGAGCACGGTGAGCGGCAGGATCACGTCCTGGTACTTGCCGCGCTTGAAGGTGTCGCGGATCAGGTCTGCGACGCCCCAGAGACAGCTGACGATCCCGCTGTGGTTCACTGTGGCTGATCTCCGATCACGTTCGGCATTGTCCTGTCGTAGTTGCGGCTGCCTCGAAGCATGACTCGGCGCGCCTCCGGTCTTCGCGTGGGTTGGAGGCCACCCATTTCATCGTCTGCTGCCTCGCTGCAGTTTGGGTTCCCTGCTGTTCGTTCAGCCATCCAGCTCGGCATGGACTTGCACAGGGAGTCCATCGTTATCATGACGCCGGCTGGCGCAGCGTGTGTCAGCCCGCAGCGCGCTACAGCTCGAAGTACTGCGCATGATAGAGCGGGCTGACGATGATGACCTTGTCCCAATCATGGCTGATGTGAGCGCCCTGCTTGAATCGAGCCTGGTCATCCGCGGACGAGCCGAACCAGACGTGATCAACAAGGAGAAGCCACCATTCGGAATAGCGAGAACGATGCTGTTGAACCTTGCGGGTCTTTGCATCGATGCACGTTCGAAGGTTGCGCTCCGTTTCGTCGACAACCCAGCCGCCGGAGTCGCCATCGCTCGGGCCGGCCAGATGGAACATCTCTCCGCCGGTCGCCCCGCGGGGCATCACCTCCAGTTCCATCCCGTCTGCAAGATGTTGTGTGACCCCGTGCGCCATGTGCCCGTCACGAATCTGCTCCAGGATCTCTCGTGCCCGTTTCGCGAGAACTCTCCACGGAGGGACGGGGCGGCGAAAGCGGAGCGTTAGCCGCCACGCCTCATGCTCCGCAGGGCCAAAGGACCTGGCCAGCTCCTGAATCCTTGTCACGAGCGGGATCCCGGTCTCCTCCAGACCCTTCGGCGACGGCGAGTCCCGTTCGTTCTCATTCAGGCGGCGAACCTCGACGGCGATTCTGCCATCGAGCAGAAAGTCCGGGGGAGTGTTGCCATCCGGCTCATAGACCACCGAGGCGAAACCTCGAAATACCAGATGCCTGTACGCGACGGTTTCCGATGGGTCCATGCGAGAAGATGGAGCGCTGGTACCATTTCTTCAACGACGGAGGTATTCACCCGTGTCCTCCTCTGCCTCGACCACGGTCGCCGTGTGGCGGGGCGCTACATCGAGTACACAATGCCGACCGGTTGCACAGCGCGATTGGATGCGTAACCACAGGACGCGACTCGAGGGCCGCCACACCGATGATAGAGCGAGCAGCAGCAGCAGCAGCAGTACCGGTCGAGGATGACATGGGCTGGTCTCCGTGTAAGACCGACAGATCAATCGTCGCAGGTGGCTCTGCCAACTCCGTCACACACGCGAGCAGGCCAGTTCCCCGAGCTGGAAGAGCCGCTCCAGCAGGGTCACATAGTCGCAGATGGGTCGGGCGACTCAGGCCGTCTGATTGCAACGTCAGGTGCGTCTGAATGAAATGTTATGGCGCGGCCAGATGAACCCTGGATCCGGACTGGGAAGCGCTGGCCGTTTCAAAGCCTTCCGCGCTTCGACCGCGCCGGGCGGCGAGAACACTTCACTCCATCACGGGGATGTTGCGCATTGCAGGTCGTGGCTGGCTCCCTGGGCGTACCGTTCAACGCTGCTGCCGCGGAACTTCGTAGTGCAGCTCGGCGAACCCCGTACCCACAGCTCTGACCGATACGAGACGGAGCGGCGGGCTTGTAATCGCGCGCGGCAACAGCGGCTTCCCGGCCCCGAGTGTCACCGAGCCGACCTGCACGAACAGCTCGTCGAGCAGGCCCTGATCGTGGAACTGGCCCGCGAGCTCCCCGCCACCATCGATCCAGACTTTCCTGCCGCCGGCCGCGGCGACCTTCGCTTCGTGGACTGGCCGGACGTCACCGCGCTAGTAGCTTATGTAGGCGGCTTTCAAGGTGG
>JBOHTO010000166.1:0-1756 GCA_050733695.1 Gemmatimonadaceae bacterium
AACTCTGCGGTAAACGCGTCGTTCTCCACGCGAGCTGGCCAACCCTCGTCGCGGGCGATGGCAGCGATGCGCTCGAGGTCGTCCGGATCGGTGACGCGATCGGCGCGACCTTCGATGGTGATGTCGAACGGTTCCGTCGCGACGCTCATCACGCATTCGGGATTCGTGGCGAGGTTCTTGGACTTGCGCGTGCCCGGACCCGACGTGAAGTAGAATGACCCGTTGTCCCAGAACGCGCCCACGGGCACGACATGCGGCGCGCCGTCGGGGTCGACCGTCGCGAGCCAGACCGTGTGCCGATTCGGACCACCCGTGTCCGGCGCTTGGGTTATGCCGCTGTCGAGGTTGTCACGCACTCGCTCCCATGAGATCGGTGGCGCGTTGTAGCCATCGAGGTTTTTCTGCTGCTCGGGATCGCGGCCAGTCATCGGATCGCTCCTTTCACACTCGCGTCAACGTTCGACGGCTCGTAGATCGAGAACTCATCGCGCTTAGCCAACGAAAGGGCATCACTGTTGCCGCTCCGCCTGGGGTACTCATTACTGCCGTGCTGGGCGGGGCGACGTTCTGTCGCCACGAAGCTGCTGGTGGGCGGCGCCCGCAGTGGGCAATCTCTGTACGGGTTCGCGGATGGCAGCGCGCGTCTCTCGTTGTCGGGACGGCGCGCCCCGCCGGGCACATCTGCTTGGCGCGGGTGCGTTGGTTGGGTGTCCCTTTGCGAGCGGCGTGTCAGCCCTCGAGCGCGTACAGGCGCCATCCGTCAGGCACTCCTTTGAGGACATGCGTACCGTGCTCGGACAAGGCGATGCCCGAGCCGACCAGATGGCCCTTCACCGTTTCCGACACGAAGACTTCTCCGGGACCGGCAAGATCACAGATCCGCTTCGCGATGCTCACCGCCAGGCCCGCCAGGTCGTTATGCCGCATCTCGACCTCACCGGCGTGGACGCCAGCGCGCACCTCAAGGCCGATACCTCTTGCAGCGGTCGAGATCTCTGTCGCGGCGCGCACGGCTCGTGTGGCGGCGTCGAAGGTGGCGAGGAACCCGTCGCCGGTGGTCTTGACTTCACGACCCCGGTAGCGCGCCAAGGTGGCGCGGACCATGGCATCGTGCTCGTCGGTCAGCGAGGTCCATTTGCGGTGACCCATGCGGGCCGACTGTTCGGTCGAAGCGACGATGTCGGTGAACAGGATTGTGGCGGTGACGACGTCGCCTTCGGGTGCTTGACGGCTACCGGTGAGGAACTCTTCGATCTCGTCGACGAGGGCGTCGGTATCACCGACGAAGAAAATTGAGTCGTCGCCAGGAAGCCCAATGTAGTTGGCGCCGGGAATCTGGTCGGCCAGATAGCGACCGGCACCGACAGGGACGGAGCGGTTCCCGACTCGATGCAGGACGAGCGTGGGTACGGCGAGCGTCGGGAGCAACGCCCGCACATCTTGAAGAACGAGCGCCCGCAGTATCGCGGCGACTTGATTGGCAGCGGAGCCGAGGCGTTCGGCCCGTGCCCACCAGGCACGGAAGGTTTCGTCGCCGGATTTGCTCGGCGCGATGACATCGGCCGCTGCCCCTGTGCCCCACGTCTCGGCCATGGCGGCGGCCCGTCGTTCCAGGCTTTCGGGTCGCAGGCCCCAGGGGTAGTCGTCCTCCCGCACGAGATAGGCGAAGGTATCGACGAGCACCAGCGCTTGGACGCGTTCGGGATGATGGGCCGCATAGCGGATCGCGGTCGGACCGCCCAGGCCCGTTCCGAAG
>JBOHTO010000167.1:0-31249 GCA_050733695.1 Gemmatimonadaceae bacterium
GTCGACATCATAGAGCGATTCGCGAAGGGTCGCTTTCGCACTCACCCCTGGCGCAAGGGCGCTGGATTTGGTGTCGGTCGGGTGATTCCCGGTGACTGCCGCCCAATCGCCCGCCCGTCGCCCGCCCGTCGCCCGCCCGTCGCCCGCCGCATCGGCCGCCCATCGGGCGCTTGGGCGAGCGCAGCTCTTGCGGTCGGGCAGTTCCTGCGGGTCGACGGTGGAATCTTGCTCGGCGCCAGACTTTGTGATATTTTTCACAAGCGCACGGCCCACTCATGGTCGTGCGATCTGACGGTTGCGAACCTGGGCCGACCCCTCGCCAGGCTCGCGGCACCACGATGGCCACTCCGACTCTCCCAACATGGCATCCGAAACGTCACTGCGACCTGGCGAGATCAAGGACATTCTCCTCCGTGAGATCGAAGACGCCGACCTCCACGAGCTCGATGTCGACGAAGTCGGAACGGTGCTCGAGGTAAAGGACGGAATCGCCCGAATCTACGGACTCCGCAACGCCATGGCGGGTGAGATGCTGGAGCTCACCTCGTCGGACACGGGCAACACCATCGTCGCCCTCGCCCTCAATCTCGAAGAAGACAACATCGGCGCAGTAATCCTCGGCGACTGGCTTCAGCTCAAGGAGGGCGATGAAGTCAGGCGCACGTCGCGAGTGCTCGAAGTGCCCGTGGGGCAGGCGCTGGTCGGCCGCGTCGTCGATGCCCTCGGGCGCCCCATCGACGGACAGGGGGAGATCCGCACATCGGCGACGCGCAAGGTCGAGTCACACGCGCCGGGCATCATCGTGCGGCAGCCGGTAAAGGAGCCGCTGCAGACAGGCATCAAGGCCATCGACTCGATGATCCCGATCGGGCGCGGCCAGCGTGAGCTCATCATCGGCGACCGCGGTACGGGCAAGACCGCCATCGCAGTCGACACGATCATCAATCAGAAGGGCACCGGTGTCATCTGCGTGTACGTGGCCATTGGACAGAAGGCGTCCACCGTCGCCGCCGTGGTCGAGCGACTCAGGAGCGCAGGGGCGATGGAGTTCACGATTGTCGTCGTGGCCGCCGCTTCCGATCCCGCCCCGATGCAGTACATCGCGCCCTACTCGGGGTGTGCGATGGCCGAGTACTTCATGTACAACGAGGGCAAGCCGACGCTCTGTGTGTACGACGACCTGTCCAAGCAGGCGGCCGCCTACAGGCAGCTCTCACTCGTCCTCCGCAGGCCGCCCGGACGTGAGGCCTATCCCGGCGACGTGTTCTACCTCCACTCGCGGCTCCTCGAGCGCGCGGCGAAGCTGCGCGAGGACAACGATGTGGTCGATGGGGAGACGATCCTCAAGGCGGGCGGCTCGCTCACCGCACTGCCGATCATCGAGACACAGGCCGGTGACGTCTCCGCGTACATCCCGACGAACGTCATCTCGATTACCGATGGACAGATATTCCTCGAGGCCGATCTCTTCTTCGCAGGAGTGCGGCCCGCAATCAATGTGGGCATTTCGGTTTCCCGTGTGGGCGGTGCAGCGCAGACGAAGGCGATGAAGTCCGTTGCGGGTCGCCTGCGGCTCGACCTCGCCCAGTACCGTGAGCTCGAAGCCTTCTCCTCATTCGCTTCGGACCTCGACGCAGCCACCAAGCGCCAGCTCGAGCGCGGCGCCCGTACGGTCGAGGTGTTGAAGCAGGGGCAGTACCAGCCGATGCCGGTCGACGAGCAGGTGACGATTCTCTACGCAGTGACCAACGGCTTTCTGGATGACGTTCCCGTTGGCGAGATCAGGGAGTGGGAGCGCCAGTTCCACGAGTACATCCATGCGCAGTTCCCGAAGGTAGGCGACAGCATCAGGAAGGAGCGGGCACTGTCGAAGGAAACGATCGCCGAGCTCGAGCGAGCGATCGAGAGCTTCAAACGAGTGGCGGGGAAGGGGGCGAGCACCGCGGAACGCGATCTGGCGGCCGCTGCGTCCGCGAGCGCGGGACAGCCGGCCAAGCCGGCGCCGAAGGGGGAAAAACCAGACCCCGTCGCGGCGGGCTGATCGATGGCCAAAGGCCGTGAGCTCAAGGGGCGGATCAGGTCCGTCGAGAACACGCGCAAGATCACGCGCACCATGGAGATGGTCGCCACTTCCAAGATGAAGCGCGCCCAGGATCGCGTTGTCGCCGCACGCCCGTATGCGCGCGCCATCGCCGATGTCATCGCGAACCTGTATTCGCCGGAGCTGGCCGAGCGCTTCCCGCTGCTGCGGCAGCCGGGCGCGGCGCGACCGGATGCAGGGCCGCGTCGTGCCGCGATCCTGCTTCTCTCATCCAACCGCGGTCTCGCGGGCGCTTTCAACGCGAATCTCATCCGAGAGGGACGCTCTCTCATAGCGCGGCTCGAAGGCGAGGGGAACCAGATCGAGCTGCATGTCGTTGGCCGCAAGGCACTCGGCTTCTTCCGTTACGTCGGCCGTGAGATCGCGTCGAGCCACACCGACGTCACCGATCGCCCGAGCGCCGGGGATGCAGCGAAACTCGTGGATGATCTCATGGCATCCTTCACCTCCGGAGCACTCGACTCGGTGCACGTCGTGTACGCGCGCTTCCAGTCCGCGCTGTCCACGCCGGCGACTGCCGAACGCATCCTCCCGATCGCGCCCCCCGAAGCCTCTGATGAAACCGGCGAAGGGACGCACAGACGGGACTATCTGCTCTTCCCCTCGGCGGAAGCCATACTCGATCAACTGCTGCCATCCTACGTGCGCAACACCGTGTACCGCGCGCTGGTGGAGACGGTAGCCGGTGAACAGGCATCCCGGCGCACTGCGATGAAGAACGCGACCGACAATGCGAGCGACATGATCAACGTCCTTCGCCGTAACTACAATCGCGCTCGACAGGCCCAGATCACACAGGAGATTGCAGAGATCGTGGGCGGTGCGGCGGCTCTCCAGGGGTGAGTTGCTACGACGTACCCTGAACTGATTCGCCTCTGATCAACGGATTCACACACATCAAGGATCGCACAACATGGCCGCTGCATCTGCTCCTCCCGTCAACGTAGGAAAGGTGGTCCAGGTCATCGGGCCCGTGCTCGACGTCGAGTTCGAGGCGGAGAACCTTCCCGAGATCTACAACGCGCTGGTGATCGAGGCGACGACGACGTCGGGCGAGTCTGTCAATGTCGTGTCGGAGGTACAGCAGCACATCGGGCGGAATCAGGTGCGCGCCGTCGCCATGTCCTCCACCGACGCCGTCGTGCGCGGAATGGACGTCACGGATACGGGATCGGCGATCACGGTCCCCGTGGGGGAGCACGCGCTCGGCCGCATTCTCAACGTGCTCGGTGAGCCGGTCGATAACGGTGCTCCCATCCCCGCGGACGCGCTCCGCTGGCCGATTCACCGGGACAGCCCGCTGTTCGTGAATCTCGAACCGAAGACGGAGGTGTTCGAGACGGGTATCAAGGTCGTCGATCTCATCGCGCCTTTCGTGAAGGGCGGAAAGATCGGGCTCTTTGGCGGCGCCGGCGTCGGCAAGACGGTTGTCATCATGGAGCTCATCAACAACGTGGCCAAGGGACACGGCGGCCGGTCGGTGTTCTGCGGCGTGGGCGAGCGCACGCGCGAAGGAAACGACCTCTATCTGGAGATGAAGGAGTCCGGAGTTCTCGAGTCAGCGGCGCTCATCTACGGCCAGATGAACGAGCCGCCGGGCGCGCGCCTCCGCGTCGGCCTCACCGGGCTGACGGTCGCCGAGTATTTCCGGGACACCGAAGGCCAGGATGTTCTCGTCTTCATCGACAACATCTTCCGCTTCACTCAGGCCGGCTCCGAGGTCTCGGCGCTTCTTGGCCGAATGCCGAGCGCGGTGGGGTATCAGCCAACGCTTGCTACGGAAATGGGCCAGCTTCAGGAGAGAATCACGTCCACGCGCCAGGGCTCGATCACATCGGTACAGGCGATCTACGTTCCGGCAGACGACATCACGGACCCTGCGCCCGCCACCGCCTTCGCACATCTGGACGCAACCGTCGTGCTCTCCCGGGCGATCACGGAGCTGGGTATCTACCCGGCAGTCGATCCGCTCGCGTCGTCGTCGCGCATCCTGGACCCGCAGTATATCGGCGCAAAGCACTATCGTGTGGCCACGGACGTGCAGAAGATCCTGCAACGCTACAAGGAGTTGCAGGACATCATTGCGATTCTCGGAATGGATGAGCTCTCCGAGGACGACAAGAAGGTCGTTGGCCGGGCGCGGCGCATACAGCGCTTCATGTCGCAGCCCTTCGCGGTAGCCGAACAGTTCACCGGAATCCCGGGCCAGTACGTCAAACTCGAGGAGACCATCACCTCGTTCGAGCGACTGGTCGCGGGCGAGTTCGATACCACACCGGAGCAGGCGTTCTTCATGGCCGGCGGAATCGATGATGTCGCCGAGAAGGCGAAGAAGATCGCGAGCGAGTGAGGTGGGTACATGCTGAGGGTCTCCGTGATATCGCCCGAGAGGATCGTTTTCGAAGGAGAGACGGAGGGCGTTGTCGCGCCGGCCTTCGATGGCGAAGTCGGCATTCTCACGGGCCATGCCCCGATGGTCACCCTGCTCGGCAAGGGTGAGCTTCGCCTCGGGCAGGAGGGGTCCGCCAGGCGCTTCACCATCGAGGGTGGCTTCCTGGAGGTGTCGGACGATGTTGTGCGCATCGTGACCGGGACCGTGAGCGACGGATGACTGCGGCTCGTGCATCGCGAAGCGCGGTGACCGTCGCGGGCAAGATGTATCGAAACGTGGGCCGCGTTGGTGCTGCCCTGATCGGCGTCGCGGCGCTCGCAGGCGCATCTGCGAACATTGCCAGCGCGCAGATGCTCGGACTGCCGGTGCTTCAGAATGCGTTTGCCAATCCCGGCTTCACGGGGGCGGTGAACTACGGAGAAAGCGGCGAGACGCTCGCCTACGGCGTGGCCGGCGCATGGGCACCTGCAAGCGCCCGGATCCAGGTGAGCGGCGGAGTGGCGCGCTTCGATCCCGACAGCGTGGCGGACGCCGTTGCCTACGCTGCACGCGTCAGCGTCCCGGTGCTATCACTGACGCAGACGAAGAGCGTTGGGCTGGCGGCGTTCGCGGGAGCAGGGGGGGCGCGCTTCGACGATGAGGCGAGGGCGCTCAGCCTCGCAGTCGGCGCGGCGATCGGATACCGCTGGGCAGCGAATCGGCGCGCCCTCTCCGTCTACGCCAGTCCATCATATCGCTGGGAGCGGTATACACCCGCGGAAGGCGCCCGCACTGTCGCGGGCGTTGTCCGTCTCGCACTCGGCTTTGACATCGCGATCACGCGTTCGATCGGGATGACGATCGGGTACGAGCTCGGCAAGACCGTTGAGCAGGGCGAGCCCGGTCCCACCGGAGGCATCTTCGGTGCCGGGCTGTCGTACTCGTTTCGGTGAAACGCGCTGGTCGGCACCAGTGAATGGCTTGCATCTTGCCCGTTTCCGGACATTTGAACCCGCCACGGCCACGAACATGAGCGCAGCGACCAACCCGCAGATCCTTGTGGTTGACGACAATCACGACAACGCCGAGATAATGAAGCAGTATCTCGAGGCGCACGGTTATCCCATTCAGGTCGCGCACGATGGGGACGAGGCGCTGACGCGCTTCGAGAGCATGCAGCCCGACATTGTCCTGCTCGATGTCATGATGCCGGGTCGCGATGGCTGGGAGGTCTGCCGGCTGATGAAGCAGCATCCCACACTGGGGAAACGCGTGCGCATAATCATGGTGACTGCTCTGGGCGAGTGGGAGGACAAGCAGGAGGCGCTCAAGACGGGTGCCGATGACTACGTCGAGAAACCCTTCGATCTGGCCAGACTCGTGGCGACGGTCAGGAGAAACGCCGCCAAGCTGCCCTCCCCGGCGTGATCTCCTCCACGATTCACCTCCCGGCATGAGCGACTCGCTGCTTCTCACGGACGGCGTGGAGGCGTCCGTGGCGGAGGCGATCGTGCAGTTGCCCGGATGGACCGAGCGGGTGATGGGCGAGCGCGAACTCGCGGCAGCGCTCATGGATGAGAGCAGCGCCCGCGCGGTACTGACGGCAACGGAGAACCCCAACGCACTCAGGGATATCGTGGCCGCCGCGCGGCGCAGGGGAGTGCCGGTGATCGTCGGCTGCCGGGACGAGACCGCCCGCCGTCGCGCGGTCGAGCTTCGCGTTGACGAGTGGTTCCGCATGCCCTCGGACGCAGGTGAAGTGGGCGCGCGAATTCGTTCCGCCGTGGCTCGTGTGATGCCCGCCCATCAGGCCTCCGCCGACGCCGCCGATCGCGTCGAGTACGAGCAGATGCTGTACGACTTCCTCACCGGCCTTCCGACGCTGCCGGTGATGATCGAACGCTCCCGCGCGCTCATCAAGGACCGCGGCGAGCTCGTCGTGATGTACTTCAATTTCGTTCGCTATTCGAAGATCGAGGAAATCTACGGCTGGGAAAAGCTGGACGCCGTGCTGGAGACCACCGCGACGGTGATTCGCGAATTTCTCGACAGCAGTCCCCAGACGGCGTCGCGTGTGCTCCTCAGTTTCACGAACGACGACGACTTCATCTTCTTCCATGTTCCCCCACCCGGTGTCGAAGCGACTACCGATGCGGAGCTGACCGAGCTCGTCGGCGAGTTGCAGGAGCGCGTCGCGACACGCATCGAGGCGGAGCACGGCGATGACGTTGCCGCGCTGTTCGATATCTACGTGGGGCGCGCGCATGTCTATTACAACCCCAAGATACGCCTCGAGCGACTCATCTACCGCGGGATCCGCGAGGCGGCGAACGCCGCCAAGAGCGTCGAGGAACGCGAGAGGGCACGCAAGGTCTCCGACCTGCGCTCCAGCATCCGCGATCGACTCGTCTATGTCGATTATCACCCGATCGTGGAAGCCGAGACGCGGCGCATCTTCGGCTACGAAGCGCTCGCCAGGGGCGTGCTGCGCAGTCTCAGAAGTCCGGAGGTGATGTTCGAGGTTGCCGCCGAGGCGGATATGATCTGGGAACTCAGCCGGCTCTGCCGCGGTCGCGCAATCGAAGCGATGACAGCCCGCCTCGGTCCGGGCGAACTCCTGTTCCTGAATATCGACCCGCACGACTTTGCCGACCCCGATTTCAACGAGGATTCCCTTGTCGCCGCAGACAGGGTCGTCATCGAGATCACCGAGCGCACGGCAATCAAGGATTATCCCAAGTTCCGCGAACGACTGCAGGCGTTCAGGGAGCGCGGCTTCCGCTTCGCAGTGGACGACGCAGGCAGCGGCTATGCCGGCCTTGGGTCGATCGCCAATCTCGAGCCCGATTTCATCAAGCTCGACTTCTCGCTCATCAACTGCATCGACACCAACTTCATCAAGCAGAATCTTGTCGAGACGATGGTCCGCTTCGCCAACGACCACGGCGCTACCGTGATCGCGGAGGGAGTCGAAAGGGCCGAGGAGTTCGAGACCGTGAAAGGACTGGGCGTGCACCTCGTGCAGGGGTTCTATCTGCACCGCCCAACCGGCTCGGCTGCTGCCCAGGGAGCCGGTGCCACCACCGGTGCGTCGCCGATAGAATCCGGCTCGTAAGGCACAGAAGCCGTCGATCGTGACTGCCCACTCCGCCCGGTCAATCGCGGAGCAGGCGACGGACCAGCGCGAACGAACGCGCTGTCGCTCCCAGACCGGCGCGCACGACCGTCCGCGCCCGCCTGCCCGCCTCATCGCGCGAGCTCCCGTTGCCCAGCCACTCATCGAGTCGCGCGACGATCTCTCCTTGCGTGCGAACGGCGGCGGCCCCTTCCGCGGAGAGCAGCAGGGCGGCGTCGCGGCTGCTGCCATTGCGGGGCCCGAAGAGCACAGGGACGCCAAACGCCGCGGGCTCGATCACCGAGTGCAACCCCGCCCGGTGGAATCCTCCCCCGACGTACGCCACGTCCGCGAGCGCGTAGAGATCGCCGAGCACGCCGACCCTGTCCACCAGAACCACGTCCGCCGTGTCGGCCTCCGCCGCGCCGAGCCGAGCCAGTCGCAGTCCACTGGCGGCGCCCCATTGTTCCACGGCGACAAGAGCACGCTCGGTCGGTTCGTGTGGCGCAATGATGAGCCGCGCGCCGCGCGTCCGCAGAGCGCGCCACGCGCCAAGGAGCGGCTTCTCATCGGCAGGCCACGTGGACCCTGCAACGAGCGTCGGACGAGCAGATGCGAGCGGTGCGAGCAGCGCACCCTTGCGATCCGTGTGTTCGACACGCCGCCAGACCTGATCGTAGCGCGTATCGCCCGTGACCATTATGGCGTCGCGCCGGGCGCCTATCTCCACGAGCCGCTCTGCGTCGACCGCGTCGACCGCGCCCACTGCATCTATCCTCGCGTACGCCTCGCGCAGAAGGCTCCGGCCGATGTGCGACAGGCGCGACGATCGCGGTGCGACCGTGGCGCTGATGAGGCCGAGGCGCACTCCACGAACCGACGCTCGCTCGGTGAGCAGGGGCCAGACGTCGAGCTTGCTGTACACGAGCGCCGTCGGTCGCAGTGCCGACAGGACCGACTCCACATCGCCCGGTGTATCGAACGGGAGCATCTGACGAAAGTCGACTGCCAGCGAACCGGCGAAGCGTTCGGCGCTCGGCGAGAAGTACGTGTAGGCGAGCTGAGTGTCCGGCAGTTCGGATCGCACGATCTCCAGAACCGGACGCGCCTGAAGGCCTTCCCCTACCGACGGTGCGTGCAGCCAGAGCAGGGGTCGCGATGCGTCGCGATGCAGCGTTCCCCACGCCGCGTAGATCGGACGCAGCCCGGCTCGTGCACGCAGCCCGCGAACGAGCTTGCCGCCCGGTGCCCTGAGGAGTCCGGAGACAGCCGAGCCTGCTCGAGCCAGTTGGCCGGCGCCCAGGTACGCGAATCGGTAGAGTGGGTGCACAACGGCGACTTCGCGGGCGGCCGGCCGGAACTATCGGTGAACCGTCCTACGATGCGGAGCTGTCCGATCCTGCTGTTGCGATGGCAGCCAGCATCTCGTCGAGAACCCTTCGGAAGTTCTGGATCGGTTGCGCCCCGACGAGCATCGCCTTTTCGACGGACGCGTACGATGTGTCTGCCATGATCAGGAACGAAGGTGTCGAGTTCACTCCAGTCGCCACCGCACGGTCGTAGTCGGACTGGATGAGCGGACGCATGACGTCCGATGTCAGACATGCGTCCCACGTCGCGATGTCCAGTCCGGTCACGCGGGCAAGGGAGTCCAGCAACGGCTGTACATCCTGGAGGCCGGTCCACTGGAGCTGTGTGGAGAAGATCGCGTCGTGCATCGGCCAGAAGGCGTCCTGCGCCGCGGCGCACATTGCCGCCTCGGCCGTCGGCCAGGCATGGCGGTGGTTGGGAAGCGGCAGGTTGAGATATGCGAGCCGTACCTTGCCGGTCTCCACATACTCCTGCTTCAGCAAAGGGTACGTCGACTCGTGAAAGTCGCGGCAGTAGGGGCACTGGAAATCGCTCACCTCCACCACCCAGATTGGTGCGTCCTCGGCACCGGCCACTCTTGCGCCATCGGCGCGTTCGACGCGAGGATCGATGTCGTTCGTCACCGGCGACGCGCCAACGCCTTCGCCTCCGCCGGCCCGGGCGGTGCGCTGCGCCGGATCGGCAGGACCGCACCCCAGGAGCAGGAGCACGCCAAGCGCGGTGCCAGTTCGCCGCAGGCGCGGCGACGGCCGAAAGATGGACGGGGTCATGTCGCGTTCTAGAAGTTCGAGTGGATTCTGCGCAGCGACTGCGAGCTGCGATCTATGATGTACGTGTAGCGGCCTGCCGACGCGAGTGCAACGGCGAAGCCAAGACCGCGGGCTAGGCCGAGCGTTCGCGGCTCTTCGCCGACGTCGAAGACATACACACCCTCGGCACCCGCGGCAGCGAACAGGCGGCGACCCGCGAGCGATACGTCGTACACGAAACGGGCCCCGTTCCAGATCATGACTTCACGCGGCGACAGGGCATCGCTGACGTCGTAGAGGCGGACTCCTGCGGGCCCGAGCGCGACGGCAAGGCGATCGCCGGCGATCGCGAGAGCGCGCGCGGTGCCCGGAGCGGGCAGCGCCGCAATGCGCTGGAGCGAACCACCGGAATGCCGCAATGCGATCAGGGAATCACCGGCGGCCACCCAGAGCACATCGCGCACGGTATCGAGCGCCAGCGCGCGCGGTATCGCACCGATGTCGATTCCCGGCCATGCGCGCGCGCTATCGGCACCGACCGGCGCGAACTCCACGCGCGTGCCCGATCCGAAGAAAACGCGTTGCTCCGAGGCGGCTATCGCCTCGGTCCTTCCCTCGCGCACTATCACGCCGCGGCCACTGGCGGCTGGGAAAACGTAGAAGCCGCTCGCCGACCCGAGTGCAAGTGCACCGCTCCGCGGAACGATCGCGAGGGCCCCGGGCTGTCGCAAACCGCGCGCGCGCAACGCCACCTCGGGATCGACCACGAGGCGTCTCTCGAAGAAGTGCCCCTCGAACATGCGCACGCCGCCCCGGACAGCGACTGCGACCAGCGACTCGGTCGCGGCGACGAGGAGCGGCTCGCTGGCCAGTTCGACGCGAATCTCGGGAGGGTCGAGCGGTGCACCGCTCCGGTATCGGAAGCCGTAACGTTGGTCGGCCTCGCGACCCACGAAATAACCGACCACGGCACCAACGGCGAGCATGATCGACGGCAGGCAGGAAGGTCCGACGAGACAGTCGGTTCCATCATCGCTTGTGGAGGAGATGAGCTTCCCCGCGCCCATGCCACCTATTGCGCCGAACAGCGGGAAGACGTATCGGCGAGGGATCCTCCGCTCGACTTCGGGTGTACGCCCTTGCGCCGCGACACCCGCAGCGAGCGGACCGGCCGCGAGAGCGAGCACGACCGTGGTGCAGACAATGGCTGGTGTTCTTCGCAGCATCCTCCGAAGTTCGCACCATGCTGATGCTTTGGCCACTCGTACAAGGCATGTCTCTTGCACGACCGGCATCTCCAACGGTCGCGAGTCGCCCATGCTGACGACCGGTGCACACCTGATTAGTTTATAGCGGTTCGTGCTGATGGCGAGACAGGATTGCAGGCCGCTCAGGGCGCGGTCACTCGTGGCGAATGCTCGCCTCGAGATCGATGCGCGCGGCAATCGAAAACGAAAGCACCCATGGCAACAACGTGTTCACCGGATCTGGAGGGTTCATGCGCATGACGCGCTCGGGCGCCGCGATGATGGCGGGCGTTCTCACGACTTTGCTCTTCGTACCAGCCGACGTCGCTGCGCAGACCCGGGATCCGTATCCGACAACACTGCATTTCGGCACCGGCCTCATCAACACGCCCGTCGCATGGGTAGCGCCGCGCAATGCGGACTTCCGCATGGGTGTGTCGGGGAAGGAGATTCCCTTTGTCGGGAACGAGGATGCGCTCACATTCGCGAGCCGGTGGAACACCAACATCGCCATGGAGACGCACTGGCTCGGCCGCTTCACGGTGGGCGTCGCGGCGTACAGCCAGAATCCGGAATACGGGTTCTTCGGGCGCTTGCTGCTTCTGCGCGACAATCAGTTCGCCTTCCTGCCGGCGCTCGCGATCGGTGCGCGGAACATCGGCCCCTACGGTCACGAGGAGCGTTTCCTCATTGGCCATGACATCCGGCTGGATTCGACGTCGGGAGAGTACGTCGAGGTCGAGACGGGATTCGACACGTCCCCGACGATCTACGGGGTAGCGACAAAGGAGTTCGTCTTCGGGGCTTCCGCCGACGGGCTGCCGTCATCGCTCGGCCTCAATGTTGGCTGGGGAACCGGGATATTCCGTGAGGACGGCGGGCTCGGTGATTTCTACAACGAGAGCGGCACGATCGCGGAGGGCCTCTTTCTCGGCGCGAAGTTCAGCGCGCATCCCACACCCGGCACGACCGTTTACGTGCTGGGAGAGAATGACGGCTGGGACTGGAATGCCGGCGTCGTGGGTGACTGGCGCGGCATATCGCTGGGCGTCTATCTGACGGAGCTGGAGGAAGGCAGCCGCGAAGATGCGAGCAACCTCGTCTACAATTACAGGAAGTGGAATGTGTCGATGGGTTACAGCGGCAACATCATCGACATATCAAGAGGCGTGCTGCTCCGCGCACACATCACGGCGCTGACCCGCGAGCAGACACGTCTGGAGCTGGAGATCGAGGAGCGGGAGCGCAGGATTCGCGGCCTGGAGCTGGCGCTCAGGCGCGCGCAGGCAGGCGAGCTGGCCGAGATCGAGCAACGCCGCCAGGAGCTGGAGCGGCAGGTGCAGGAAGAGCGTGAAGCGATCCGTCGAGCGATGGAGCGCCTTGAAGAGATCCAGCGTGGCCGTGAACCGGCACAACCGCCGCCCACTACTCCGCCTTCGCGCTAACGGGGACCGATACAGTGATCCAGAAGATTCGTTCGCTTTCCGTCGCGGCCGGAGTCGCCGCATTCGCGCTTGGCGCGCCATCGGCACACGCCCAGCAGACATATCCGCAAACGCTCTACTGGGGGTCGGGGCTCGTCGACATCCCGGTGGCGTGGATCGCACCTCTTACCGGCGACTTCGCGCTCAATTACAGCGGCAAGTCGTTCGAGACAGAGCCCGTCGAGCCGAAGATCAACTATTCGGACGCGATCAATTCGCAGCTCACCTTTTCGATCTCCTTCGCGGGGCGGGTGGAGGCCGGCGTTGCTGCCTTCTCGAGCGCACCGGAGATCGGCTTCTTCGGCCGGGGTCTGATCGTCCGGGAAGATGACTTCCGCGGCGAGAGCTGGTTGTCCAACTGGCTCATTCCCAGCATCGCCTTCGGCGTCCGCAACCTGGGCGACTTCCAGAACATCGATCGCTTCGGCGCGGGATACCAGCTTCTGCCGCCCGGAACCGTGGCTGGCAACCCCAACTTCCTGCACGTTCCCGACAGCGTCCACAGGGGCTTCGACACTGCGCCGACATTCTATGGCGTCGCCACCAAGGACTTCTCGCTCGCCGAGATCCGCCCCAACTGGCCCGACATCGGGATGAGTCTCACGGTTGGATACGGCAACGGGCTATTCAAGGACGACGGCGGGCTCGGCGACGCGTACGCCGAGAACAGCATGGGGGGCGTTTTCTTTGGCGCGAAGGCGGACTTCGTGCCCGCGCGGAACATGACCCTGTCGCTCATGGCCGAGAACAACGCATGGGACTATAACCTGGGTGCGTCGCTCGACTACCGCGGCATTCGCGCGGGGCTGTACTTCACGGAGATTCTCTCGGGCACGGCCGCGGCCGACACCCTCGTGCCCGAATCCTACCTTTACAACTACAGCAAGTTTGCCTTCACCATCGGATGGCAAAGCAACATCTTCGCTCTTCTTCGCGGTGACTTTCTTCAGTCCAGGGCTGACGCGCTGGAAGCCAGGCGCGAGCAGCTTCTCGCGGAGATCGCGGCGCGGCAGCAGCGGATCGCGGCGCTCGAGCTCGAAATCAATCGGTATGAGGCACAGAACCTGCTCGAGCTGGAGCAGCGCAGGGCCCAGGCGGAAGCCGAACTCCGCGAAGAGCGCGAAGCACTCAGGCGCCTCGAGGAGCGGCTGGAGCGTATCGAGCGACAGCAACCGCCGCGACTCTGAGCCGGTCTGCACAACAACGTCCCCCTGATCAGAGACGCGAGAGATGAAGCGACTGGCCCTGGCCCTGTTTGCCGTATCGATGGCGCTCCTCCCCGCCGATCTTGGCGCGCAGGAATCGCCGCAGCAGCAGGCCTATAGAGAGAAGCGCGAAGAGCTGCTCCAGGAGCTGGAGCGCACGCAGGCGCAGCTCGCTGACATCCGTGCCCAGCGGGTGGAACTGCAGACGCGCATCGAGAACGTCATCGCCTCGATGATGGAAGAGCGCGCGCGGGCGCTCCTCATGAGCGAGGAGCAGGGTGCCCTGCAGGAGCTGGACGCGATCCTGACAACCGCGCAGAACAATCTCCTCGACCAGCGGGACCGCTTTCTCACTCTTGGCGAGGCCGTGCGCTCGCGTGCGGGAGCTGTGCTCGTCGTTCTGCTGCGGGCCGATTCGTCGGCGCAGCCCCAGCAGCTCCAGAACGCATCACTTCAGGTGAACGGGGTGGCAGTGGACGATCGCAGCTATTCGGCGGCCGCCAACGAGGCGCTCCAGATCGGGGCCGTGGACCAGTTGTACAGGGCCACCGTCCTCCCCACGGACCACACGGTCACGGTAGCGATCACCCTCAATGGTCGTCAGCTCACGCGCACGCTGAACGTGAGCGCAGCGCGAGAATCGGTTACATACGTCCAGTTCGCCGTGCGAAACGGCCAGCTCATTCCGACGACATGGACCAGTCGCGGCACGACTCCCTTCTGAGGGTGACCCGCGGCCGAATGACAAAGCGAGCCACCATCGCGGCGCTGCTGCTCTGCGCTGCGCCCCTCGCGGCACAGGAACCGCCGCCGCCCCCGCCGGACTCCCTGCCATCCCCGGCCGATTCGGCGCAGATGGAGATGGCGCGGCTTGCCGATACGACAAGCGAGAGCCGCGCGGATAGCGTGATCACGCCGGCGCCCAGTCAGCCGCTGGGCGTCGACGCCGAGGTCCGCATGGCGTTGTTCGAGCTGATGGGCGATGAATGGGTTGCCGCTCTCGGCCGCCTGGAATGGCTGCGCGATTCGCCCGTGGCGTTCACCGAGACCGGTTCAGCAGAGCTCCACGGCCGTCGCGACCTTCTCTTCCTCCTGGCTCAGGCGTATTACCGGCTTGGGATGAGCGACCGGTTCCGTGCCACGGCCGAGGCGCTCGGAAGCGGAGCTTCGACCGGCGATCGGTACGCAGGGGTGATCCAGCCGCAACTGCTGCTCGATGCCTACCGGCGCGGCGACTACGAGCGCGCGCTGCAGATCGCAGGCAGCATCACTGCCGGCGATGCATCCCCGGAAATCCGGGGGCTCGCGATGCTCGTTTCGGGACTGACGTCCTATCAGATGGGACGCTACCCGCAGGCGCGTGCGTCATTCGCCACGGCGCGGCAGGGCGGCGGACCGTACGCCGGATACGCACAGTACATGGACGCCCTGGCGCTGCTGCGCGCCGACACGTCCCAGGCCGCGGCGGCGCTCGCCGCGCTGCAGTCGCTGGCTCAGGGCGCCGGCGGTGAATTCGCCGATCAGGTACGACTCACCGCGGCGCAACTGGCATACGAGGCCGAGCGTTATCCCGAGTCCGCCGCACTCGCCGAAGCGATCGCGCCCGCGAGCGGACTCGCCTCGCAGGCGCTGCTCACCAGGGCATGGGCGCTGTACAAGGCGGATCAGGTGGAGGCGGCGGGCGCTGCATTCGCGGAGTTCGCGACCCGCTACCCGCAGCTTCCCGAGCAGGAGGAAACGGCGCTGATGTCGGCGCAGGTGCTATTGCAGTTGGGACGCACGACGGAAGCGCAGCAGATCTTCGAGCGCGTGGCCGACTCCGCGAGTGCGCAGGCGGGTTCGCTCGGTGCGCGTGCTCGCGCAGGCATGGCCGACGCGGCGCGCGCGCTCGTCGGTGCCCGCGCGGCGGGCCTCCTCTACCTGACAGAGCCCGCGAGCGGCAAGTCGCTGGCGCTCGATGAAGCGGCCGGCTCCGGGGCCGGCGTGCTGGCGGCGGCATTTGGTGATTCAGCGACCACCGCTACCATCCCGAACGTCGACGCGGTTGATATCGTCTCGCTCGACGACATTTCGGCCCGCCTCGATGCGATTGCCCCTGGTGGCGCGGTGGCTACGGCGACATTCCCCCGCCGCATCGTCTTCGTCAGCGCCACCTCCGGGAGCAGCGGGTCCGAGTACGCGCGGCAGGCGCAACAGCTATACGCTGCAGACGTTGCAGTTGCTCTCGCCCGCCACCGCCTCGGCGCAGCGCTTACCGCGCTGGCAATGCGAATCGCAACACTCGAGCGGCTTCAGGAGATGGCGACCGCGCAGAACGCCGCCTTCGACCAGACCGCCGCGACGCTCGCACTTGCGCAGGATTCGCTGGGCCGCCTCAGCGCCCGACTGGACGTGGTCGGTACGCGGCTCCGGCAGATATTCGGAGCGCAGGCGGACGTCACGCGACTCCTCGCCACCGAGAACTCGGCGATGATTGACAGCATCCGGACAGCAATGGCGGGCAGCCTCGGTGAGAGCGAGCGGACGGTGCTCAACCTCGAGGCGCAGACGGCGACGATCTACAACAATCTTGCGACCTTCATCGAGACCAATCTCGACAGGGCGATCGCCGGACACCCGGTACTGGCGCTGGCAGATTCTGTCCGTGCGCACAGCGACTCACTGCGGGCGTTGCTGGCCGAAACGCGACAGGTCGTCGCGTCCACCACGGAACAACTGGCCGCAGAGCTCGCCCGGCTGCGCGCGGGCGAGCCGGAAGAAGTTCGCTCCATGCGCAGCGCGTTGGCTGCCGCCGAATCGCAACGCGCCTCGGTTGAGGGTTCGGTCGTCGCGCTGGTCAGCGCGGAACTGGATGCGCGCGCCGGCCGGATGGTCGCCGATCTGAAGCGAGACGCCGAGGCAGCCGAGTTCGGTTCGGCGAGTGCCGCCTTCTTCCAGGCCATCGACGCTGGCGATGCAACCACGCCAGCGGGTTCGGGTAGTACATCCGGCCAGCGCGAACGGGCGTCCGGTGCGGCGCCCCTCGCGGGAACAGCTTCCGCCGAAGTCTCTTCACCCCGCAGCGACAGCAGGTCACCATGAGGTTCAGGAGCTATCTGGGGACGCTCATCATCGCGGCCAGTGCGCTGCCCGTGCTGCCTGTGGTGCCGGCGCTGGCGGCACCGCAGTCGGGTACGGCCCGCCTGGCGTCCAGCGTCTCCGGGAGCGCTACCCCTCGCGACAGTGCCATCGCCCGACTCCAGTCATTCCTCGCCGAGTATCCGGCGAGCCCGCTCCGTCCCAACGCTCTGTATCAGCTTGGAGAGCTCCTGGTAAGGCGGGCGGATGATCAGTTCGCGAGCGCGCAGCGAGGTGCCTCTACTGCGGATGACTCGGTGTTCGCCGGCGATGCGCCGATCCGCCCCGACTATTCGGAGGCGATAGCGCGCTATGAGGAGCTGGTCAGCCGCTTCCCGGAATTCGAGAATGTAGCCGCGGCCGCTTATACGCTCGGAACACTGTACGCCCAGGAGCAGCGCCACGCTGAAGCCGTTCGAATGTTCAGCGTCGTCGCGGCGACGGAGGACTCGCCGCTCCGCGCCGAAGGATTCTTCCGGCTGGGCGATGCGTACTTCGAGCTCGCCGCCCACGCACGTGGCGCTGAGCGACGCTCCTTCTTCGGCCAGGCCGCCGAGGCATATGAGCAGGCCGTATCGGTCGCTCCCGAGCAGGGCGACATCTACTTCCTCTCGCTCTACAAGCTCGGTTGGTCGTACTACAATCAGGCCAGCCAGACGAACCAGCAGGAGTACCGCCAGGCGGTGGAGACCTTCGGACGTCTCGTCGCTGACTACGACGCGCTCACGGAAGAGCAGAAGTCGCGCCTTGGCCTCCGCGGTGAGGCGATCGAGTACATGGCCATCTCGTTCACGCAGGTCGGCGGAGCCCAGGCGGCCAACCAGTTCTTCGAGAGCCATGGCGGTGCGGACTACAAGCTCCAGGTGCTCGCCCGCGTTGCCCAGGGACTCCGCGACCAGGGTGACTTCCCGCGCGCCGTCGACGCGTATCGCGTGCTGATGGCCGAGGCGCCAACGGACAGCGCAGCGCTCGCCGCACAGCGCGAGATCATCGACATCTTCCAGAATCGCATGATCGAGCCGGACTCGGCGCAGGCCGCGCGGCTCGTCCTCATCGAGCGTTTCGCTCCCGGCTCGGCGTGGGCACAGGCCAATCCCGGCCTCGCCGATACGCTGGCCGCGGCACGCGAGCAGGCGCTGCGTCAGGCGGGGCAGTACGCGCTCGCGGCCGCCCAGCGATCGGAGAGTCAGCAGCAGTTCGGGACGGCCGCGGAACTCTACTCGCGGTATGTGACGGAGTTCCCCGCGAGCGATTCCGCCAAGGCGGTCAACACATACTACGCCGAAGCGCTCTTCGGCCAGAAGGAGTTCATGCGGGCCGGGAGCCAGTTTTCCCGCGCCGCCTTCGGCTATGGGGCGCCGGATTCGCTCGGCCGCACGGCGGGGCTCAGCGCCATAGTCGCGTTCGATTCCGCGCTCGCACGGATGCCGGCCGACCCTGCTGCGCAGGATTCGCTGTTCGCGGCCGTCGATCAGTTCGTGCAGGCGTTCCCGAACGCCGAACAGTCGAAGGTCGCGCTCAAGCAGAAGGCCCGCAGGGCGTCGGAAACGGAGCGCTGGGGCGTGCTCGCAGAAACATTCCGCACCTACGTGCGGCTCTACCCTGACGACTCGTACACCCCGTCGGCGCAGAAGCTGATCGGAGATGCACTCTACAAGCAGGGCCTGTACGCCGAGGCGCAGCAGCAGTGGGATACGGCGCAGGTCATAGCACAGCGTGCGGGCCGTGGAGCGCTGGCCGACTCCATATCCGACATTCGTACGAGCGCCGCCACGAGCTTCGCCGATACGCTCATCCAGCAGGGCGACTACAGGCGCGCTGCCGAAGAGATATACGTATCGTACGCCGACAAGAATCCACGATCGAAGGACGCGCCCGGTGCGCTCCGCGATGCGATCGAGACCTACATGATTCCGCTCGCTGACAGCATGCGCGGGCGTGCGAGCGAGGACATGAGGCGGCAGGCGCGAACGAGGGCCATAGAGCTCTCGGAGCGACTGATCAATCAGTACCCGGACTACGAGTACCGGCTGCAGTACCAGACGCTGAGGGCGAACCTGCTTGCCGATGCGGGCCGCCGCGATGAGGCGGTCGATGCGCTGCGAGACCTCATCCGCGACAACCCGCGGCTCGAGGCCCGCGATGATCTCATGGTGCGCCTGGCGGTCACGCTCGACTCGCTCGGCCGGGATCGCGAGGCCGCGGCTGCATTCGCCGAGTTTTCGGCCGCCTATCCGGGCGACGATCGCGCTGCCGATGCGCTCTTCAACGCCGCTGTGATCTACCTCGAAGCGGGCGACACGACAGCCTCGTCGAGAACATACGGTGAGTTCGCTGCAAGGTACCCGCGCGATGTTCGTGCAGGTGACGCGCGACTGCGCCAGGTTGCCATTCTGCGCCAGGCGGGCGACACCGCGGCGGCAAGCGAACGCATCGGAGAGCTGTGCGAAGCGCGCGAAGTCGCCGAAGCACTCAGGCCGGTGTGCGCCGAACGCATCGCCGAAAGCATGTTCCGCCGAGGTGCAGCGCTCTGGTTCGATTACGATGCCATGGAACTGGTCATTTCGAGTCGGGCTCAGCTCACCCAGGCCGGCGTCGAACGCGCATCCGCTCGCAAGCAGCGCGCGCTGCGCGAGATGACCGGGGTATTCACGAACGTGATCGAGACCGGGAACCCGCTGTACCTTTCGGCGGCGACTTACTACGTGGGCCTGGGGCAGTGGGAGTACGGTGATTTCCTGAGCCAGGCGCAGCTTCCTGATGATCTCACGGAAGAGGAGCGCGAAACGGCGGTGGCGGGTGCAAGGCAGCAGGCCGAGCAGTTCTATCAGGCGGCGCGCAATACATGGCAGCAGCTTCTCGAGAAGGCAGCGCAGGAGAGCATCGAGAACGTATGGGTTGCCCGTGCGCGCGCTGCACTGCAGGGGGACATACCCAGTCCGCCTCCCATCAGTTCGCTCGGACGCAACGCCTCGCTGACGGGGGAGGGTTAGTATGCGGTTGAGCACCCTGTTGCTCGTCGGCGGGGCATGTGCCATCGCACCAGTGCTCGCACCGGTGCTCGCGGGTGCGCAAGAGCGGTCCGAGGCCATCGAGATACGCGGACAGGTCCCGACCCCACAGGTCGTCACGGTACGCCCCCGCGAGATTCCCGCCTACGATCGGCAGGTTCTCGTTCCGAACTTCTTTGACAGGCACTTCTGGTCGTCCATATTGCCCGGCTACCAGTTGGTGCCGAGTCGCGTGGTCACGGGTGAATCTCCGATCGATTCGCTCGCCATGCCCTCGGACAGCTTGATGCTGACAGCACCGGTCCCGCGCCTCCTGGCGCCCGACACGCCGGCAGCACCGCCCGCGCCCGGCGCTCCGGGCGACACCACGCGCACGACGCCTCCTCTACCCGGACAGTCACCACCAGCGTCGGTGGATTCCCCGGAACGTGTGCCGGCTCGACCCACGCGCGGCGCGACGGGCACGGCTTCTGCTCGCATTCGCGTCAGCAACCTCAACGCAACCCGGTAGGAGACGAACTCAATGGAAACGGTAGTCGCGTGGTATCGGCTCGGCGGCCCGATCATGCATTTCATTCTCGCGGTGGCGGTGATCGGCCTCGCGGTATTCATCGAGCGGTTCTACGTCATCGTGATTCGCTCCAAGATCAACGGACGCGCGTTCATCGAGCGTATCATCCAGCTCGTCAGGGCGGGCAAGGTTGATGACGCGATAAAGCTCTGCGCCCAGTCCAAGGCCGCACTTCCCGATATGGGTCTGCTCATTCTCCGCAGCCGCAGCCGCGACGAGGCCGACCTCCAGAACGTGGCCGATGCCGCTGCGCTGTCGGTGATTCCGCGTCTCACGCGGCGACTGCACTACCTCCCGATGCTCGCCAATGTCGCGACCCTGCTCGGACTGCTGGGCACGATCTTCGGACTGAGGGAGGCGTTCCAGTCGGTGAGCGCGGCATCGGCAGCAGAACGGTCGGCGCAGCTCGCGGCCGGTATCGCGATCGCGCTGAACGCGACCGGCTTCGGTCTTCTCGTCGCCGTTCCGCTCTCGGTCGGGCACGCTTATCTCGTGTCGCAGGCCGAGACGATCATCGAGCAGGTGGATGAGTTCTCGGTCCGCCTGATCAACGCGCTGATCGATCGCCCGGACGTTCGGCTGGGACACCGTTAGACTCGATGGCATCGCTCTTTCACCGCGCAAAGCAGCGGCGGGCCGAACGCTCGCCCATGACGTCCGGCGGCGACATCAACCTGGTCCCGCTTATCGATATCCTCACGTCCATCGTGTTCTTCAGCCTGCTGACCTACACCGGTGCGGCCCTGGCAATGCTGACCGCCTTCGACCTGACGCTTCCGCCTGTGGTTGTCACCGCGGAGACGGAGACCAGTGGCCTGGAGCCGGAAGACGTGCTCAATCTCCTTCTCGCCGTGCGCATCCAGCAGGAGGGAACGCTCCGGGTGGAGCATTCCGCCGCGGGCGGGTTCGTACAGGAGATACGCGGCTTTTCCGAGGCTTCGCTCGACGAGTTCCAGCAGCTCATGGCACAGATCAGGCAGCAGTACCCGCAGAACGAGGATGTCCTGGTCGTTCCCGACGACGCCATTGCCTACGATGACCTGGTGAACGTGATGGAGCGGCTCAAGATGGCAGACCTGACGAACATCTCGCTTGCGAGCCGGGCACGTGCAGCGGTGCCGGCAGGGGGGGGCTGAGCATGGCCGGCAGGGCAAAGGCGGCGCGCGAGGCGAGGCGAACGGCGCAGTTCGCCAAGTTCCGGCTTGTCCAGCTCAACCTCGTGCCGCTGGTGGACACCTTCGTCGCAATCGTATTTTTCTCGCTGACGACGACGACGGCAGGACAGGTAGCGCCGATCCAGAATGGTGTCTCGCTGCCCGACTCCCGAGTGGGCTCGGTGGCGGCGGAGAAGCTCACGCTCGCCATAGCAAGTGCGCCGGCGGAGGTCCGGATCGGCCCGCAGCGCGTCATGACCGTTCGCGAGGCGGCTCGCGCCCAGTCCGATAATCCGGACCAGCCCCTCCTCATCCCGCAACTTTACGTGGCGCTCAGGGTAAGAGCAGACTCGATCCGCCAGGCCAGAAACACGCCTGCCGACCAGTCGCTCGACGTTCAACTGGCGATCCAGGGAGACAAGTCCGTGCGCTATGACCTTCTCTCCAGAGTCATGCAGACGGCCCGGCTGGCGGGATTTCGCAACCTTACGCTGCAGGTCCTCCGCGCCACTCCGGCGGGGAGTGACAGGGCGCAGCCGACCTCGAGCTGAACATGGCCAGTCCACTTCGTCCGGCACCGGCAGGGGACGCACGTGAAACCACGTTCACCCGAAATCTTCGATTCGAATGGGCTGGGGAAGAAGGACGTGCGCTGGTAGGATCCTACGCCTTCTCGGTCACACTCGCGGCGATCTTTCTCTTCTTTGTGTACACCACCGAGCCCGTGGAAGCGGCACCCGTCGACCCTGAGTTCGTGTCGATTGACGTCGTTGATCCAGCGATGGAACAGCAGGAGCAGCCGGTCGCACCGGTGGCTCAGGAAGGGGAGGCCGAGACGCCTCCCGCCCCTGGCCCAACGGAGCGCGATCCCGGTCCGGAAGGTCCGGAGAGCGGCACCCCAACACCCAATCGCCCGGGATCCCGGACGGAGCAGAACACGCAGGGGGCCATCGGAACCGCGTTCGGCACGGGTTCCGGCTCGGGTACCGGCGGCCTCGTGGGTGACGTCTCCAACGTGCTTCGTGGCGTCGATGTCTCATCCGGAACCGGTGGTACAGGCGGCGGGCTGGAGGGTGCGGGCGGTGGCGGCACCGGCGGCAAGACCGTCCTTGGCTACGGCCAGGGCGGGCAGGGTGCTCGCACCCCCGGTCGCGGCGGGATAGGTGGCGGCACAGGGACGGGCGGTGGTGGTGGCGGCGGCATTGGGAACGTGGGCGGCGGTGGCGGCGTCACGCGCGCCGCGGTGCGCGTATCCAGTCCGGTCGTCGTTCGTGCCCCGGACTTGGCGGGTCCCGGGCGAGACATGTCCGATCTGGGCAGCTTCGTTCGCAGCCGTCAGGCGGAGCTTCGCTACTGCTACGAGGAGCGCGGGCTCAAGGCCGACCCCAATCTGGCCGGAACGGTCAGCGTCGCCATAACGATAGCCGGCAACGGACGCGTGTCGGGCGCCAATATCACGCGCCGGACCTGGTCCGGCGGCGGGGCATCGGCAGCGGAGTCTTGCATACTCGGCAAGATCCGCGGCTGGCGCTTCCCCTCATCGACGGCTGGCGAGGGTACATATTCCTTCCCCTTCAACTTCACGACTTGACGCGCCCGGTTCTCGCGTGAGCGGATCTGAAGTCCGGCACGGGGCGAAGCGATTCGCCCCGTGTTCGTTCCGGCGTTACCCCCGCACCGGGTTACCCTCCGCCGGCGATTGCGGAACGTGCGCTTGTCCTGTCCGCGCGCGTGGGCACCGTATGACCGGATCATGCAGTTCGCGCGACGTTCCCGACGTGGGCGAACGTCGGAGGGGGGTCGAGACAGTTGTTGAATAGCGCGCTGCAGGCTGTCGCCGTAGTGCTGGCGCTGCAAGCGGTTCAACTCCCGCAGCCACGCGGCTACGTGAACGATTTTGCGAACGTCGTTCCTGCGGAAGCCGAAGCGCGCATGCAGCGTGTGATCGACGATGTTCACACGCGAACAGGCGGCGAGATAGTCTTCGTCACGCTCGCCGATATCGAAGGGCGCGAGGCTTTCGACGTCGCGCTGCGACTGGGTCGCGAGTGGCGGGTGGGACGATCCGGGAAGCCGGGCGATCCTGCGCGGAATACGGGCGTCATCATTCTCATCGTCCCCAAGGAGACCGCGTCCGATGGGCGCGGCCAGTTCTGGATATCCACCGGCCTCGGCACCGAGGGATTCATCACGGACGGGGAAGCGGGCGCCATACGCGAGGCAGCGCTGCCGCTGCTTCGCGAACAGCGCTATGGCGATGCGTCCGAACTGAGCACACTGCTCGTCGCGCGCGAGTACGCCGATCAGTTCGGGTTCTCGCTGGACAGCGCGCTGGCGGCCCCGCTGCGCGATCAGGTGCGGCGCGAGGAATCAAGGGGGGGCCGGCGGGGAGGCATCCCTCCCGCTCTCATCCTCATCGGGCTCATATTCCTTGTCAGCTTCATCCGGTCGCTCATGGGCGGGCGTCGCGGGCGCGGTGGCCGCCGCAGCGGCTGTGGCGGCAGTGGTTGCCTGCCCATATTCATTCCCTTCCCGGTTGGGCATCACGGTTCGTGGGGTGGCGGATCGCGCGGCGGCTTCGGGGGCGGTGGTGGTTTCGGGGGCGGATTCGGCGGATTTGGCGGCGGCGGCGGCTTCGGTGGCGGCGGCGCGGGAGGAAGCTGGTAAACCATGGCAAACATGACTCTCGAACAGCTCGTGTCCCAGCTCCAGAAGGCCTACGGGCCGGAGCTGGAGTGCGTCGTATTGTACGGTTCGGCGGCGGCGGGTGAGCACATACCAAAGCGCTCCGACTACAACGTGCTCGTGATCGTGAAGCGCCTGGGTTCGGATCAGCTCCGCGCTGCAGCCGCCACCGCGCGTGCGTGGTCCGACAGCGGCAACGAAGCTCCGCTCACGCTCACCACCGAGGAATGGCGGCGTTCGGCGGACATATTCCCCATGGAGTACGCCGACATGCTGGAACGCCATCGAATCCTGTACGGCGCGGCGCCGTTCGATGGGATCGAGGTCTCGAAGGAGCATCTCCGGCTCGAGCTGGAGCAGCAGGCGATGGGAAAGCTGCTGCATCTTCGGCAGGGGCTTCTCGCTGCCGGCAATGACGGCCGGCGGCAACTGCAGTTGCTCGAAGGAACATTGAGTACGATAATGGTGCTGTTTCGTTCGGTGGTGCGTTTGCACGGGGAGAGTCCCCCGGCAGACAACGACGCGTTGAGCCTGGCCACGGCGTCGATAACCGGGCTCGACGCGGCTCCATTCCAGCGTGTGGTGCGTCATGTGCGCCGGAGCGAGAAGCTGGCGCCTTCCGAGGCGGCACCTGTTCTTTCCGGGTATCTTGATGGCGTGCAGCGACTCGTCGGCTACCTCGACCGATTCGGCCAGGCATCCCGGTAGCTGGTACAGGCTGGAGTGAAGCGGGCAAGAGGCATTCCCGCTTGCGTGGGAATGACGGAGGGCCGGAGTCGCGTTTGCGAGGTTTGATACCGGCCTGCGCGGGAATGGCGAGAGGGCGCAGCGCGTTTGCGAGATTTGATTCCGGGGATCGCGTGAATGGCAAAGGAGGGCGCGGGTTGCATTCGCGGCGAACGCTTCCGGGATCGTGACATCCAAGGCACAAGAGGAGAGCCATGAGACAGGTTCTGATGCTGCCGCTGCTGCTGGTGCTGGTGCTCGCGGCATGTCCCGGGGATGACGACGCCAGCGACAGCATTCCTGTGGACACGATGCCGGTAGACACCGTCGATCTCGGCGACATCGCCACCGATCTTCCGCCTCCGGCGCCGGATACATTCACGCCGCGCACGCCAAGGCCGCCGCCGCGAACGCCGCGCAGGTCCGTACCCGACGCGCCGCCGGCGCTCATGCGCGCCGTGGAGCGCGAGCAGGCGTTCTCGACGTTCTGCTACAGGGAGTTCGGTCTCAAGAGCGACCCGTCGCTGTACGGGACCGTGGCGATGATCGTGACCGTGGGCGGACAGGGTATCTCGCAGGCGCGGGTGGCGGATTCCAACTGGTCGTCGCAGGCCGGCTCGGGTGTCGACAGGTGCCTCAACGAACGGGCAGCGCTCGCGTGGAAGCTGGCACCGGGTGCCGTGTCGTCGGGACAGTACGTCGTGCCGCTCAGCTTCAGCGGCGGTTGAGGGTGCGGATCCGTGTCGTCCCGGTAGACCCAGGCAGTCCCGTCGAGCCGTTGTTTGGGCGACGGCGGGAATCCGTGTTCATTCCCGCCGACCGTGACGGTGCTGTCACTGGAGATCGCCGAGCAGCACCGCCATTCCCGCGCACGCGGGAATCCATGTCAATTCCCGCGAGAGCCGGAATCCACGAAGGGAGGACAATTCCATGAAGACGCGCTGGCTTGCCGTGCTCGTGCCGTTCATTGCCGCGGGGTGTGGTTACAACACGATACAGACACTGGACGAACAGGCGCAGGCTGCCAAGCAGAATATCGAAGTGCAACTGCAGCGGCGCGCCGACCTCGTTCCCAATCTGGTGGCCACGGTGAAGGGCTATGCGGCGCAGGAGGAGGAGATCTTCACGCGCGTGGCCGAGGCGCGGGCCGGACTGATCGGGGCTGTGCGGGGCGGCGCGCCGGCCGAGATGGCTGCCGCCAATGATCAGCTCACGGGTGCACTGGGGCGACTGCTCGCCATCTCGGAGAGCTACCCGCAGCTCAAGTCGGACCAGAACTTTCTGCGACTCCAGGATGAGCTGACGGGGACGGAGAACAGGATCGCCGTATCGCGCAGTGACTACAATCAGGCGGTGCGGCAGTACAACACGTACATTCGCAAGTTCCCCGCAGTGCTGACGGCCAAGGTGGTTGGTGCGGATGAGCGTGAGTACTTCGAAGTGGACCCGGCGTCGCGGGAGGTTCCCGAGGTGGACTTCTCGACGTAGCGGGCTGGCTCGCGCGTGGGGGGGGGGGGGGGTCGCCGGACGTGGAAGCCACGGGTCGTCACGCTCGCTTGACACCAAGGCATACCCCGGTTGAATTTTGCGGCAGCGGTAACGTCGGGGCCGAGCCCCGTTTCCGATGAACCTCACTTCCGCGTGCTTCTGGAGCGACGCGGCGGGGATGCTGTCTTTTCGGCGGTTGCGTGATGCATCCGCCCTGGTTTCGCTGGAGGAAGTCCAGCGCGGGTGCCACGCCCGTATTCGTGGTCGACAGTGCACGGGTTCGCGACGTGCAAGGAGGAAGGGCACGATGAGTCACCTACGTCGGATTGCCGCCGCGCTCTTCGCGGTGGCGCTCCTGCCCGGTGCCGCGGTGGCGCAGCAGGGGACGGGCACGGTGTCCGGAATGGTCGTCGATCAGGCAAGCGAGCAGCCGATCCAGGGCGCGTCAGTGTCGATTGCGAACACGACGCTTGGAGCGCTGACGAACGCCGAGGGGAGCTACACGATCACTGGCGTTCCCGCGGGCCGGCAGGAGCTGCGCGCGCGGTTCATCGGCTACCTGGAGTCCGGTCAGCCGGTGACCGTCGTGGCGGGTCAGACGGTGACCGCGAACTTCTCGCTCACAGTCTCCGCCGTGCAGCTCAACGTCATTGTCGTAAACGCGATCACGGGGCAGGAGGAGCGCAAGCGGGAGACCGGTGCCAACGTCAGCAACATTCCGGTGGCTGACCTGAACAAGGGCCCGATCACGAAGTTCGCGGATGTGCTCACGGGGCGCACCGCTGGCGTGACGCTGCAGGGCGTGGCCGGAACGACGGGCACGTCGCAGCGGATCCGGATCCGCGGCGCGAACAGTCTCTCGTTGTCCAATGAGCCGCTCATCTATCTGGACGGCGTGCTGATGAGCAACTCGACGGGCGGGCTCGGAGTGGGTGGCCAGGACTTCTCCCGGCTCAATGACATCAACGCGTCAGACATCGCCAACGTGGAGGTGCTCAAGGGTCCGGCGGCTTCGGCGCTATACGGCACCGCAGCCGCGAACGGCGTCCTGCTGATCACGACCAAGCGCGGACAGCCGGGTCGGACCCGGTGGAATGCCTACGTGGAGACCGGGCTCATCGAGGATGAGACCGACTACCCCGACAACTTCTTCGCGTACAGCATCGCTCCTGCCAACTTCGGTGCGCCGCTGTTCCGGGAGAGCGGCAGCTTCAACACGACCATCCGTCCGGGGTGCCTCAACTACCGCGCTGCAACCGGCGCCTGCGTCCAGGATTCGGTGCTTACGTTCAACACGCTTCAAGACTCGCGAACGACACCGTTCTCAACCGGGAACCGGCAGAAGTACGGTCTCAACGCAGCCGGCGGGACGGATGTCGTCACATACTTCATCTCCGGCGACTACGAGGATGAGACGGGAGTCATTGACTACAATATCGCTGAGAAGGTCAGCGTGCGCGCGAATCTGCAGGCACAGCTTCGCGACAATCTCAGCGTCAACGTCACCACCGGTTACGTGGACAGCAAGGTGGCGCTGAACCAGAACGACAACAACATCTTCAGCCCACTCATCAACGGAATAGCCGGGGGCGCGGTGTTCTTTCCCGCCCCGAACGACAGCACCCGGAGCTTCCGGAACTACGGGTTCGGCTTCACTCCGGAGGAAATCTCGTTCCTGGTGACGCACCAGGAGGTCGACCGGTTCACTATGGGAACCAACGCCAACTTCACGCCGCTGGACTGGCTCACGCTCAACGGCAACCTGGGGCTTGACCTGACGGATCGCTTCGACTTCGAGACACTGCAGCCCGAACTGCTTCCGATCGCGCTGACATTCGACCTGGGCTTCCGCACCGCGGTCCGTACGAACACGTACCTGTACACTGGCAACACTTCGGCGGTGGCGAACTTCGTGCTTACCCCGAGCATTGTTTCAACCTCGACGGTCGGCGGAAGCTACCAGCGGACTCTGTCAGAGAACGCTTCGTGCTTCGGGGCGGGTATCGTTGCCGGGACGCGGAATTGCGGTGCCAGCACGCGCTTCTTCGACGTCGACGAGGACTTTTTCGAAGTGATCACGCTTGGGGGCTTCTTCCAGCAGGAGCTTGCCTTCAACGACCGCGTCTTCCTGGCCGCCGCAATACGTGGTGACGACAACAGTGCCTTCGGTCAGGACTTCGGCCTGATCTATTACCCCTCGGCCTCGCTGTCATGGGTTGTGGCCGAGGAGCCCTGGTTCCCCGCTGCCGATTGGGTGAGCAATCTGCGTCTCAGAGGGGCATACGGCACCTCCGGCCTGAGGCCGAATTTCCGCGACGCAGTGACTTTTTTCAGCCCCGTCGCAGTGACGGTGGGTGCCGGCGATGTCGCCGGAATCACACTGGGCAACACCGGCAATCTGACGCTGGAGCCCGAGAAGACCACGGAGTATGAGTTGGGCTTCGACGTCGGACTCCTTGACAGCCGGCTGGCGGTGGACTTCACCTACTTCAACAAGCGCTCGCGGGACGCGCTCATCGAGCGGGACATCGCGCCCTCCTTCGGTCTCACGGGCTCGATTTTCCAGAACCTGGGCAGCATCCGCAACTCCGGCACCGAGCTCGAGGTCAACGCGCTAGTCCTGGATGTGCAGAACGTACGGGTCAATCTGCGCTTCTCGAACACGACGCTCGATAATGAGATCGAGGAGCTGGGAGAGGGCATACCGGCGATCATCTTCAATCGCGGGAATCAGCGTCACCAGGAGGGGTTCCCGGCGGGCGCGTTCTTCCAGATTCCGGTGATCTATGAGGACGTGGACAGGGATGGACTCCTCGCGGTGGCCGAGGTATCGCTCGGCGACTCGGCCGTGTACCTCGGCCCATCGCTGCCTACATACACGCGCTCCCTCGGGGCGGACGTCACACTGTTCGACATCATTCGCGTGACGACCTTGTTCGATGCGCGCGGCGGCAACAAGCAGATCAATGCCACCGAGTCCTTCCGTTGCCGCTTTACTCTCGGCTTCGGGGACCGCGGGTGCGGCGCCCTGTTCAATCCCAATGCTTCGCTCGAAGACCAGGCGGCGTTCATAGGCAGGACGTTCTACGGGAGCGAGCAGCTCTTCATCGAGGACGCCGACTTCGTCAAATGGCGCGAGCTGTCTGTCACTCTTTCGGTGCCGGAGACGCTATCGGACCGCATCGTGGCGCTGAGCGGGGCAACGCTCACCCTGGCGGGCCGCAATCTCGCGACCTGGACCGATTACGGCGGTCTGGACCCGGAGATCAATGAGACAGGTGGCAGCTCCAACTTCACCCAGGGCGAGTTCAACACCCAACCGCCCGTTCGCTACTACACGGTCCGACTCAACTTCGCCTTCTGATCCGGGGATCAAACAAGATGCGACCATACACAGATCACGGGGCGCGGCGAGCCGGGTCATTCGGCCGGATCGCGGCGCTCGGCGGCGCGCTGGCGCTTGGCCTTACGGCATGCAGCGATCTCCTTGAGGTGGAGGATTTCGAGATCGTCGAGGAGGAGATCCTGAACGATCCCGGAGCACTCGGGACGATCGTCGCCGGGGCGCTCGGCGATTTCCAGGTTGGCTACAGCGGCGGTGGACTGGACGACAAGTTTCTCTCCGTGACGGCGCTCATCACGGATGAGTTTCACCAGGCTGACACGTTTGGTACGCGTCGCGTGACGGACAAACGGGATCAGTTCTCGACAGAACAGGGGAACACGTCGGATGCCGCATATTTCAGTCTGCATCGCGCCCGGCGCTCGCTCAACCTGGCTGCCGGTTCCATTCAGGAATTCGACGCCGGGGATACGGAGACCTTCGCTCAACTCAAGGCGCTGGAGGGATTCACGTACGTTGCGCTCGCGGAGGGCTTCTGCTCCGGCATACCGTTCAGCGAGGCGCCTCCCGGATCCAACGTGACCGAGCTCGAGGGTGGCGTTCCGATCAGTACCTCCGAAGCGTTCGCGGCGGCCGTCGGGATCTTCGACGAAGCACTTGCGGCGGATGACGAGAGCGATCTGGCTGCGGTCGGGAAGGGGAGAGCGCTCCTCAACAATGGCGACTTCGCAGGTGCGGCGGCGGCGGTCGCCAATGTACCTACGGACTTCGTGTACCTGATCGAGCATTCCGACAATACGGACCGGCAGGAGAATGCGATATTCAACCTGAACAGCTCGAACGAGCGCTATACCGTTTCTGACAGGGAAGGTACCAACGGTCTTCCCTTCCGCTCGGCGCTGGATCCGAGGGTGCCGTGGTCTCGCAGCCCCAGCAATGACGTCGGCTTCGACCGTGAGACGCCGCTGTACAACGACCTGCGCTATCCCGATGTCGGTACGGACGTTCCGCTGGCCAGCGGGATTGAAGCGCGCCTTATCGAGGCGGAGGCAGCGTTGGATGCCGGGGATGCCCCGGAGTGGCTGGATATCCTGAACGAGCTCCGCGAGGACGTTCGGCTTCTGATGGAGATCAACTTCGAGGACTACAACAGCATCTTCAGCAATGCGTTTGTCGAAGCCAACTTCGGGAATGCATCGCTAGCTCCACTCGCCGATCCCGGAACCGAGAATACGCGCGTGGATCTGATGTTCAAGGAGCGGGCGTTCTGGCTGTACACGACCGGACACCGGCTGGGTGATCTCCGTCGGCTCATCCGCCAGTACGGCCGGAGCCAGGATAAAGTGTTTCCCGTCGGGCCGTTCCACAAGGGTGGTGATTACGGGGACGATGTCAACTTCCCGATCCCGTTCGAGGAGCAGAACAACGAGAACTTCGATGCCTCCCAGTGCGACGTGAACAAGGCCTGAGCTGCGAACGCGGGCTCGGAAAATGTCGTGGGGCGCCAGGAT
>JBOHTO010000168.1:0-18634 GCA_050733695.1 Gemmatimonadaceae bacterium
GCCGCCCCCTTGCCGCCGCCATAGAGCTGCGGTGCGGCCGGCAGGAACTCCTTGCCAAAGAGCGTGCGCAGATAGTCGCGCGCCTGCTCCGCCGCCGTCTGCGAGATGCGCGTGGAGTCCGTACGCATGTACGTGATGAGACCCACCGCGCCATCGCCAACGTCGATCCCTTCGTACAGGTCCTGTGCGAGACGCATCGTGCGCTTGGAGCCGAAACCGAGCTTCTTCGCGGCTTCCTGCTGCAGAGTGCTCGTGGTGAACGGAGCCGCGGGATTCTTGCGCCGCTCGCGCCGCTTCACTTCAGTCACCGGGAAGAAGCCGACGCCCTTGCTTCCGCGTGCACGCGGGCCGCCGGAGCTCCTGCGCAGATCGGCAGCGATGCGCTCGACTTCCTTCACCACGCCGGTCGCCGACTGCTCGTTGCCGATCTCGGTCTTCTTCCCGTCCACGTGGTGCAGCTTGGCCGTGAACCGCTGGCCGTCCTTCTCCAGCAGCGCCTCGATGGTCCAGTACTCCACCGCCGTGAACGCGCGAATATCGCGCTCACGCTCGACGATGAGCCTGAGGGCGACGGTCTGCACTCGGCCCGCGGAGAGTCCCTTCTTCACGGTCTTCCAGAGCAGAGGGCTGGCCTTGTAGCCCACGAGCCGGTCGAGCACGCGCCGCGCCTGCTGCGCTTCGACCTTGCGTCCGTCGATCTCACCCGCCTCCGCGATCGCCTTTCGCACGGCGTCGCGCGTGATCTCGTGGAAGAGGACCCGGCGAATGGGGACGTTGGCCGCAACACCGGCGCTGTCCACCATCCCGGCGACCTTCGCCCGCTTCCCTCTTCCCCTGCCGCGGCGGCCGCCGCCGCCGTTGGAGGGCCGCACCTGTTCGGCCACGTGCCATGCGATCGCTTCGCCTTCGCGATCGGGGTCTGTGGCGAGGAATATCTCGCGCGAGCCCCTGGCCGCTTCCCTGAGATCGGCGACCGTCTTCTCCTTCCCCGGAATTGTCACGTACTCCGGCTCGAAGCCGGCGTCGACGTCGATGCCGAGTTTCTTGGCGGGCAGGTCGCGGATATGGCCCACCGTGGCGCGCACGCGGTAGCCGCGGCCCAGATACTTGCCGATCGTGCGCGCCTTGGCCGGCGACTCGACTATGACGAGCGACGTGCTGCCGGTCGGCGCCGCCGCGTCACCCAGGTCCGACGGATCATATGCACCGGCCGTGCGCCGGCGGCGGGCCGGGACCTTCGCGGCAGCGTTGCGCTTGCCCGCGCCCGTCTTTCGGCCCGGGCCCGCCTTCCGTGCCCCGCCCGCCTTCCGCCCCGCAGCGGCAGCGGCAGCGGCAGCGGCAGGGCGAGCCGGGACCTTCGCCACGGTTGACTTCCGCTTCGGCCTTTTGCCAGGCGTCGCCATCGGTCAGTGCACCATCGTGGAATCGCCGGGGGGCGCGCTGTCGTCATAACCATCGCCGGCCATCAGGGCGCGGAGGTCGTCGAGCGCTATTCGCCCGTCGATGTGCGTGAGCGCGCGCTCGATGACGTACTCGAGCTCGGCGGGGTTGAGCATTCCCGATCCACTGAGCGCCAGGAGGTGACCCCATGCCTCGGGGGCGAAGCGCCCCCGTTCATGGGGGCCGATCACGCGAAACGACGTCATCTGACAGGCTACTCCGGAGAACGGTAGAAAGTTGCGAACGGGACAACTTTGCAGCGCGAAATCGGCGAATCCGCAATCATTTCGCCGAGTGCGGCATCGTTAGTTGACCGCTTCACGTTTCACGAAACGCGAAGAGGAACGCGGGGTGCACTGCGGGTTTACGCACAGCGTCCCCAGCGGGCGACAAGCTAGCCGCGGCCTCCTGCCGAGGCAAGCTCGGTGACCTTGTCCGTAACCTGTTGAAGATCAAGACGATCAGCTTCCATGATGTGATCGGCCGCCGCGTACAGCGGCTCCCGTTCGGCGAGCAGACGCTCCAGTTCCGCCAGCGGATCGACGCGGCCGAGCAGCGGGCGCGTGGACCAGGCCGGGCCCAGCCGTTCGAGCGCGACCTTTGGCCTGACCTTGAGGTATATGATACTCGCTGGGGGACGGAGCAGTGCCACGACGTCCGCATTCGCGACCCAGCCGCCGCCCGGTGCGAGGATCATGTTGCCGAAGGCGCGCAGCTCCTCGGTGAGTTCCCTTTCCTTCGAGCGGAAGTGATGTTCGCCCTGCTCGGCGAATAATGTCGCTATTGTGGCGCCTTCCCGTCGCTCAATTTCCTTATCGAAGTCGAGAAAGCTGCGGCCAAGCCGCTCGGCCACCGCAGCGCCGACCGTCGACTTGCCCGAGCCAGGCAGCCCCACCAAGATCGTGTGGGGACGACGGGGGTCATCCCCCGAGCTTGGCTGCGATGTGAGAAATGTAGCTTGCATGGTTGCGTCTCACTTCAGCGAGGGAATCTCCTCCGAACTTCTCGAGGAAGGCCTGGGCTGCCACGAACGCGGTCATTGCTTCCGCTATCACCGCCATCGCCGGTACGGCCGTCACATCGCTTCGCTCGGCGACTGCTGCCGCTGGTTCGCCGCTGGCCACGTCCACGGTAGCAAGCGGGCGCATCAGGGTGCTGATGGGCTTCATCGCCACGCGGATCACGAGTGGCTCTCCAGTTGTCATGCCGCCCTCAAGGCCGCCCGCGCGGTTGGTTCGTCTGCGCACGTTACCTGTACCCGGGCGCCCGGGCGCGGCCTCGATCTCGTCATGAACCTCGGCCCCTGTGCGGCGGCCCGCCTCGAAGCCCATTCCGATCTCGACGCCCTTGACGGCCGGAATCGACATGAGGGCGGAAGCCAAGCGGCCGTCGAGCTTGCGATCCCATGAAACGTGGGAGCCGAGTCCCACGGGGAGACCGTCGCAGACGACCTCGCAGATCCCGCCCAAGGTGTTGCCGGCCCGCTTTGCGGCGTCGATGCGGGATATCATCTCGCGCTCGGCTGCTGCATCGAGCGTGCGCAACGGCGACAGGTCGGACGCGGCGTTGAGTTCGTCGGGGAGGCGGTCGGGCGGTCTGGCGTCGACGCCGCCGAGGTGGACGACGTGGCTTCCGAGCCGCACGCCGAAGGCGGCGAGCAGGCGGCGGCAGACGGCGCCCGCAGCGACCCGCGCCGTGGTTTCGCGCGCGGAGGCGCGCTCGAGGATGTCGCGGGCATCGGCGCGATCGTACTTGAGCATGCCGCTGAGGTCGGCGTGTCCCGGACGCGGGCGTGTGACGGCGCGTTTGCGGAGCGCGGCGCCGCCAGCGCGGCTATCGCGGCCGTCGCCACCAGCGCCACCAGCGCCACCAGCCCCGCCAGCCCCGCCAGCGCCGCCATCGCCGCCATCGCCGCGCAAGTTTTCGCCCTCGGGCGGTGCAGGGTCCATGATCTCCTGCCAGTTCTTCCAGTCGCGGTTGCGGATGAGCATGGCGATCGGAGAGCCGATGGTCTCCCCCGCCCTGACGCCGGAGAGGAACTCGACGACATCGCTCTCGATCTGCATGCGGCGCCCGCGCCCATAGCCCTGCTGCCGGCGCGCGAGCTCACGGTCGACGTCGGCGGCCAGCAGCGGGAGGCCGGCGGGCATGCCCTCCAGCGTGCTGACCAGCGCCGGACCGTGGGATTCGCCGGCTGTGGTGAAGCGGAGCATCGGTATGTTCGAGCCCTCCAAACGCGCGAGCCCGGCACAGCAGGCCGGGCTCGCGGAGAACGGTGTGTCAGGGGCGGCGGACCGCCTCGCGAGTGGTCACGGATCTATGTCTGACTGGCGCAGGTCGATCGTGATGAACCCCGTCGCCGTCACCGCGAACAGTTTGACAACGACAGCAGGATCATCGGTCGCGAACGGTCTCGAGGCAACGAGCGCGCCCGTGAGACCGGCTCCGACCGGGATCTCGCGGCGCACGTAGAAGTTCCACGAATCGACCACGAGTATGCTCTGCCGGTCGGTCGTTACGAAGACTACGCCGTGGATATCACTCTGCGTGCCATCGTTGTCAGGGTGGAATGCTACTCCCGCTCCCGGCCCGCCGGCAACCAGACCCTGGAGGCGCTGCTGGAAGGCGAGGTCGTCGACATCAGCGAAGTAGGTATTCATCGCCCCGTGCGCGGCGAGGAGTGAGCTGTTGCTGTTCAGCGCAAGCCCCAGCACCTGCTCGGAGGCGTTGTTCGTCAGATCGGTGACGGATATGCCTGGCGAGAAGAAGAGACTGTCGGGATCCGTACCGGACGTATCCCGCGCAAGCATGATTCGCCCGGCGCGGTTGGCCGTGTTCGCCTCGCCGAACGCGATCCAACGGCGGTCGCCACCCACGGCAACGAACGTCGTGTCCGTGAGCGCCAGGGATTCTGCCGTCCTCGAAGCGAGTACGGCCGCCACCTGATCGACGGTGCGCAGGCTGTCAACGGCTATGAAGAGATCCGGATGCTGCCGGCAGCGGGATACGCCAGGCGTGCCGTACGGATGCCCGCAGACACGGATCTCATCCGACGCATCGGGATCGAACGACGTGATCACGAAGATGGAATCGATGTTCAGCACGAGAACCTGGCCAGGCGCGGCGCCGACGCCGTACTGCCACATCTGCTGCACTTCCCTGCGGCGCATGTCGTAGAACCGGATCGTGCCATCGGGCGCGGTCGCGGTGGGACGCGTCGAGTAGAAGATGTTGCCGTTGGCCGACACACCGACATTCTGCGGCCGGTCGGAGTAGTCGTGCAGTTCGAGCGTGTAGCGGAAGATCCCATCCTGTACGGTGAATCCGACGTCGGCAACGATGGAGTTCTGCGTCTTGATGCGGCGCTCTTCCTGGAGCGACGTGAAGGAGACGACGCTGAAGTTGGTGCCGCCGGAGTTGGCGACGATCAGCGTGTCACCTGTAGTATCGACCGCCATCCCCCACGGTTCGGAGCCGACGGCGACAGAGCCGAAGAAGCTCGAGTCGCTCGCCTGCCAGATGTCGATCCGGTTCTGTGCGATGTTGGACACGAACACTCGTCCGTTCGCGGCGTTCACCGCTATGTCGGCGCCCAGCGCGCCCGACGGCAGCGGGGTTGTTGCTCCGAAGGCGAGCAGCACGGTATCCCGCTTTGCCGTCGTCGAATCCGTGCGCGCCGTGGAGCTGGACGACGGAATCGAGAAGCCCTTGTTGCCCAGCGCGTCGATCGCGTACGAGAACACATACGCAGTATCGCCGAGGAAGGCAGCCGGAATGGTGACGGGCAGGCTGTAGGTGCGCCCACTCACGAACGGCGGCGGGATGATGCTGTCCCTTGCCGCGATGAGCGTATTGGTTCCCACCTGGTAGATCTGATATCCCACCTGCTGGATCCCGCTGTTGTCGACTGCGCGGATGAACAGCGAATCGGTGGATTGCAGGCGGGCGGCCACGGTCTGATATACCAGCGGCGCAACGTTGTCCGTGGCCACGGCGCCCACCACCACCTTGATGCTGGGCCCGGTGCCGGGACGATTGCCACCGTCACTGCCGCGAGGGCTGATGGTGACGCTGTCGCCCACAACGGCCGCGAGCGGGATGGTGATGGTGTCCGTGAATGTGTGGCTCTGAGGCAGCGGTCCCGGAAGCGTGTCGAGCCGCGTTCTGGTATACGATGGACCACTCAGGTTGTACCCGATGGTCGCGATTCCCTGCGGGTCATCACCGGTCACGGTGACGGTTATCACCTGGCCCGGCGCCACGCTGTCGCCCTGCACCGGCTCCGTGACACGGAGCGAGGGGCCGGAGACGCGGCGCACGCTGTTGATCACCTGCGTCGCGTTGCCGGCGCGATCGGTGACCCGCGCTATGAAGAGAACGAGTGTGTCCGGCTCCGATGCGATCGAGGAGACAGGGACCATGAGGCGCTGAACCAGCGTGTCGAGCACGCCCGGCGGGAACGAGCCGGGACCGGTGCCGAAGTTGACCGGAACGAAGACGGAGTCGTACAGCGTGACCGTATCGGTCGCGCCCAGATTCGGGTCGCCACGGATGGCGACACCGACGATGGACAGCCGTGCGAGCCCGCCGTTGTCGGTGATGTGCGCTTCCGCGATCACGGTATCCGTGACGAGAATCGATCCGCCGTCTGGTGGCTGCCGCAGGTCGAGCGTGGGCGGTGCGGTGTCCTGCACCACGATCGCAACCAGCGCCGAGAATCCGCGCTGCTGCGATATGTCCTCCGCCAGACCGCGGACGAAGTAGCGCCCGGGCTGCAGCGTGGAGGGAAAGTTGGGCGGGAATGTGCGCTCGGCCTGGACCGGGTTCCCGGTGACGGCAACCGATGCCTGCGCAACCGGCAGGGAACCGGGGGCGATGACGCTGTCCGTGTGCAGCTCGTAGCCAATGAGCGAGAGACCCGACGAGTCGGTCGCGCTCACGCTGATGGAGTCCGTGCCGCCGGGCCTCACGATCGTGCCGGCAGGTGGACCCGTAACCACGACGCGCGGCGATGTCGTGTCGTACGCCGTGAGAACGCGGACGGCGAAGGAAGTATTCCCCGATCCGTCGCGCGCGACTGCGACGATGCGCACCTGCTGCCCCGATCGGATTCCCGCCACCGGGATCCCGACTGCCTTTGTGTAGGTCGTTGTCGCCGTTGTGAAGCCGGCCGAATCGCTGCGAACGAGAACGCCGTCGACGAAAACGCTGTCCACCACCAGGAGGAGCGAGATGTCGTCGTTGGCGTCAACCGTGGCGGTTACCGGCGAGCTGACATTCAGCGAGTCGTTGGCGGAGCCGGGCACGTCGATGCGCACGTTGGGAGCGCCGAGGTCACCACCGACGGCCAGTCCTGTCCCCCGCCGTGATTCACATCCGGCCGCGGCCACGATCGAGGCGAATATCACGAGCGCGCCGCGGGCGGCGCGCAAAAAGGTTCGCAGCATCCTGGACTCCGTTGGGTGTTAGCGCGTATCGCTCGCCGGTCCGATCACGGCCCCATCATCCAGGATGTGGGGAGTGACCAGGATCAGCAGGTCGCGCTTCGTTTCCTCGGTGCGGGTGCGCCCGAAGAGCCGGCCTATGAATGGAAGATCCACGAGAATCGGAATGCCTTCCTTGGAAACCGCCACTTCCGTCACGGTCAGTCCGCCGATCACGGCCGTTTCACCATCCGCGACGAGGAGCTGGTTGTCCGCCCGCTGCTTCTGGAAGGTGAAGCCGAGGTCGGACGCCGCCGGCTGCAGATTCGAACGCTCGGCGTGCAGCGTCATGAGAACCTGGCGGTTGTTCGTGATGTGCGGTGTCACGCTGAGGATGATGCCGGTCTCCTTGAAGTCGACCGTTGCACGTGCGGCACCGCCCGTGGCAGCGGCGGAGCTCAGGTCCACTATGCGGATCGGCGTCTCCTCACCACTCAGGATCTCCGCCTTCCGGTTGTCGAGCGTCACGATGCTCGGCTCGGCCTGAATGTCGGCGAGCCGGACTTCCTGCAACGCGTCTATGAAGGCCGTGAGATCGAACTTGCCAATCGCGGTGGAGAAGATGAGCTGAAGGGCGGGATTGATTACCCGCTGGTTCGCGTTCGCGATTCCGGCGAGCGCGTTGCCACCGATGTCGATGATGTTGGTCGTGGAAGGGAATGGCGTGCCGCCGCCCAGGGCGTCGGGAACACCGTCGCCGTTCGTGTCGATCGGCTCGAAGGTGGACGGATCGGGACGCTGCACCAGCCGGTTGAAGAACTGGCGCTGTGTGCCCAGATCGTACGTGACGCCAAGGTCCTCGATGTCGGTACGATTGACGAAGATGATCTTGGCCTTGATCGCCACCTGCGGAGTGCGCACATCCAGATCGGAGACGTATCCGACCAGATCGTCGATCCGGGAGGGGACGTCGGTGATGAGGAGGGTGTTGGTGCCACTGTCGGCGACAACCGAACCGCGTGTAACGCAGCTCGTCGCTGTCTGGGTCGTGGCTGCACCCGGCTGGCAATCGCGCGAGAGAAGCGACTCCATGGTCTGCACGAGAGAAGCGGCGCGCGCGTAGTTCACCGAGATCATGCGCGTGACGAGCGGCTCCGTGGCCTGCTTCGCGAGCATGTTGCCGTAGCTGTCCACGGTGATGATGCCGTACTGGTCCTCCGTGGCGGCGAGCCCCTGTGCGTCCAGAATCGCGCGCAGCGCGACATCCCAGGGCTGATCGCGGATCTCGGCGGTCACCGTGCCGGTCACTTCTCTGCCGACCACGATAGTACGCCCGGAGAAGGCGGCAAACGCGGCGAGCACATCGCGGATGTCGGCATCCTGGTAGGTGACCGTGATCCGGGGCTGCTGCGCCTGCTGCGAGAAGCGGGGCGGCGAGTTCTCCAGCGGAATGACCTGCTCCGGGGTGACCGGCTCGGCGCGATCGGCCACGTCGTACATCGGCGTGGCCAGCTCCGCAGTCGAGTGCCATGCCGGGAATCGCTCCGTCATGCCTGCGATCGTCACGCGCACGGCGTTGGCCTCGCGCGTGACCGTGTACTCGCGCGGCGCATCGAGGTCGACGACAACGCGCACCACATCTTCCTTGTACTGTCCGATGCGGACGTTCGTGATCCCGCCGCGCGCGATCTCGTCATAGAGACGCGGAGGCATTCCCAGGGTGGCGCCGGCGAAGTCGACGACGATCCTGTGAGGTCCGGCGAGGGTGAAGTCCTGAACCTCCATGGCTCCACTGATGGCGATGACGACTTCCGCCTGGCCCGTGGCGGGAACCACACTGAGCGAGGTCACCGCTCCTTCAGCGCGCACATTCGTATGCGGCGCAGCAGCGTTGACCGGAGTCGCGCCTGCGCTCAGCACGACCGCCGCTGCAGCGACCAGCGTCGAGACTCGTATCATGGCCTTCTCGCTCCTGTTGAATCGCCTAGCGTCAGCACTTCCTGCCGGCTGTAGCCAAACTCTTCGATCGTGAAGATGACGGACCTGGGTTGTATCTGGGTTACGCGCATCCTGCCGAGCGTCTGCCCGGTGGTCACGCGGTACTGATCCTTGGTCGTGATGTCACGCATGACGGCGATCGGGCGCCGGCCGGTGGGGTCATACACGATTCCCGTGAGGCGGAGATCGGAAAGCATCGGCCGCAGATCGCCCGACGCGAGCAGGGAGACGAACGGATCACGCCGGCTCCCGGAGTCGTACTCGAAGACCTCGCGAACGAAGCTGAGCGCGGAATCAGCGGGCGCCGCGCCCTCGACTGCGGCGCCCCGGGCTGCCGCGCTATCGCCCGGCGTGGGCGACTGTGCCCGCAGCACCGAGCCGTGTGCGGCGTGGGCCACGAGTGCGAGGCCCGCGATTCGGGCGAAGCGCCGGGACAGGATCGCGCGGATCATGGCTGGTCTCCGGGGAGTGACCCGGCCGCCGTTCCGGCGCCCGACCTCGCAACGTAGGTCTGGATGTCGAACTGGGCATCGAGTACGGACTCGCCCCTTTTCGCCCGGGCAGCGACCGCCTGCTGGTTCGCCAGTTGCACCAGCTCGAGCTTCACGGGCGCGATGATGCGGGTGAGGCTGCCCACGTTCGTGAGGAACTTCGCGACGTCGTGATAACCACCGACCACGCTCATGGTGTAGCGGTGCGTGTCGAACTCGTTGCCGACTATGACCGGCTGCGGCTCCACACTGGCGACATCGAGACCCACGCGACGCGCGGCCGTGGACACCTGCTCGAGCAGGGCCGGCACTTCATTGCTCACGGGCACGAGCTGCCGCATGACCTCGAGATTCTCCTGGTACGCGCGCGCCTGGGAGCGCAGCTCATCCACATTCCCGCGCGCCAGCTCCGCCTTCGCGCGCTCGTTCATCTGAACGAGAGAGTCGAGGCGCGCCTGCGTCTGCTCGAGCTCCGCCGCCCGCGGCGAGTGCACGTACGTGTGGTATGCGAATGCGAGCAGCAGCATGACGGCGATCACCGCCGCCATCCCCTTGTCCCGTTCGCTGTTGAACATGGCCATGGCCTACCTCACCGAGAGCGCGACGGGCACCGTGCGAATCGCGGAGTCATGCGGCTCCTCGTACTGCGCGTTCAGCACGAACTGCGTGACTTCCTTGCCATCGGTGATCACGAGCTGCGAGCGCGAGAGCTCGACCTTCTCCACGAACTGGGAGGCCTCGAGCAGCCGCATGAAGCGCGTGAGCGCCTGGATGTCGACGGTGTTGCCGATGATCTGGAACTTCACCGTGTCCCTTGGCGCGACGACATCGATCGAATCGCGCGCACCGGGGGCGGCTGCCGGAGCTCCCGGCGCACCCGCCGGAACCGGCGCCGCGGCCGCAGCAGCGGACTGCGGCACGCTGGTCTGGATCACGGAACTGAGCCACGTGTACGGCGGCAGCGCGCGGCTGATCTCGTCCATCAGGTGTGGCCATACGAACCGGTTGTCGTCGATCGACCTGATGATGTTGAGCTGCCTGAGAACCGAATCGCGCTGCGCCTCGGCACGCCGCTTCTCGTTCAGCACGGCGGCATAGCGCGTGGAGTCCTGCACGGCTCGCTGCTGCTTCTCGGCCAGATCGGAGCGCCGGGCGGCCTGCTGCACGTAGAGGAAGCCAACCGCCAGCAGGACGACTGCGACCGTGCCGGTAGCGCCCATGAGCCATGGATCGCGAACGCGGCCCGCCAGCCCGGAGAACGCGGCTGCGATGCCGGCGCCACCACCGCCGCCACTCTTCCGGCCCTTTCTGCCGGAACCCGGCAGCAGATTGATTTCGATCATGCGAATGACCTTCCGGAGTTGATCAGGCGACCTTGCGAAGCGCGAGCCCGATCGGGAGCATCAGCATCGGCGCGACCTCGTCTGTGACGAGCGATTCGAACGCGCCGTCACGTACGTTCAGGTTCGACAGGGGGTTGGCCTGCTCGACATGGATTCTCAGCCGGTCGGCGAGCGCCTGCGTGAGTCCCGGGATCCGCGCGCCGCCACCGCACGTGAACACGGCCCGAAGCTGGTTGCCGGAGCGCGACGACGATGCGAGAAAGGCGGCGGCGCGCTCGATGGCCGTGGCGATCTCCTCGCCGCGGTTCTCCATGATCGCGTCCAGGTGCGGCGATCGATCGTAGCCCTGAAGAAGGTGATCGGCCTCTTCGGCACCGAGCCCGCGCTCCCGCTGCAGATCCTCGCGCAACCGCCTGGTTCCCACGGCGAGATCGCGCGTGAGAATCGGCACGCCGTCATCGAGAATGTTGATCGTCGTCACCTCGTGACCGATGTTGACGAGGCCGACAACGCCCTCCATCGCATCCGGGTAATTCACCTCGAAGGCGTTGTGCAGGGCAAAGGCGTCGACGTCAACCGCAGCGGGCGAGAGACCGGCGTCGGTCAGGAGCCGCAGCTTCGACTCGACCAGTTCGCGCTTTGCCGCGACGAGCAGAACCTGCATCTGCAGCCCCTCGGCGAATGGATCGAGTATCTGGTAGTCCAGTTCCACCGACTCCATATCGAAGGGCACGTGCTGCTCGGCTTCCCAGCGCACGAGCTCACGCGCCTGCGCGTCCTTGACGCGGTCGATCTGGATCTTCTTGATGATCACGTCGCGACCGCCGACGGCGGTCACAACGGATTTCGACTTGATCCCGGCGCTCTCGAGGGCGGTACGTATGGCGTCGGACACGATCCCGGGGTCCATGATCTCACCCTCGACGATCGCGTCCGCGAGAAGCGGCGTGATCGCGACACGGGTGAGCTCGGGCTCGCCCTTGCCGTGGTCGATGACGGCCACCTTGATGAGGCCGGAACCGATGTCGAGCCCTACCGTGGTCTTCCTGCGACCGAAGAGCGCCATGTGCCTGCCGTGAAGTTTGTCGTTTGGCGGTGCGCCGAACGGGAAGGTGCCCGTCGCGGCTGGTGGAGCGGTGCAAACGAATCGTCCAGCTTTCCTGGCGCGTGACCGGTGTGTGCCGGCAGCGGCCCCTGCGAGAGGAGACTTGAGGAAGCGCGCGTTAGTAACGCGCTTGCTTGCATTTACATCTGCCTTGCCCGATCCGCTCTCCGGAGCACCCGGACAGATTGACCAGCGGGCCGGTCGTTTCTCCCATCACACGAGCAGGGGCGGAGAAGGTAACAGAGTGTGTGCGGCGTCACGGCGCGATCGGCGACCGGGCCAACAGAGAGGCGCCCACGATCCGGTGCACTGGATCATGGGCGCCTCATGTCACCCGGTCGTCAACGGAACCGCCCCAGGCGTTGGCGTCAGCCGCTGCGTGGAGCGGAACCGGTGACGTGCAACGTCAGTTCAGTACAGATCCGTCCATGCCCTCTCATCCGCCGGAACGACGAAGGACGAGTTGGCGAGCGCAGTGAGGAGAGCGCAGCGCGAGTACATGACCGTGGCGTTACCGGACACGGACTGCGAGTCCAGCAGAACGTCGGCGGCCATGATCCCGCCGGTGAACTTCGAGTTCACGCCACCGGTACCTCGGAGTTCCACGCGTCCGCGCACGATCACGGGGCCCGCCCACTGCATGTTGCCCTGCACGTCCATGTTGCCCTCCACCAGCAGAACGCCCTGGCCATAGTCCCCGTTCACTAGGAGATCGCCCGGTGCATAGATGATGGGGAAATAGGATTCGCAGGCACCGGCCGGCGTCGAACGGCGAGGGTCGCCCCAGTTGTTGAGGTCGGCCGTGTTGCAGCTCCCATCCGGCTTGTACGACGGCGTCGGGCGGTTGAACGAGCCCGGTGTGACCATCTTCGCGCCCGCGGTCATCTGTGCCCAGTCGGTGTTGCCGTAGTCGAAATACAGCGTGGTGTCGTCGACTGTCGGATCAACGGCGGTCGGAGGGTTGCCAACACAACTGCCCGCCTGCTTGCACACCACATCGGCGGCGTTGTCGACGACCACGCCCGGCTTGTCCGTGCTGCCATCCGGTATTGGGCAGTCGTTCCAGCCCACAGGGTTCGTGTCGAAGCCGCTGACTTCGGAGCTTCCGCCCACCGTCACAGCGCCACGAGTGGTGAGCCCGCCCTTGAAGTTCATCATCGGCATCGCGAGGCGCAGCACCATCCCTGTGCGGCGCCGCGACTGCGATTGCGAGCCCGGCGTGACCGTTCCTTCCGACACGAGCCAGAACGTGGTCTGGTTGAGGCGCGTGATAGTCGCGTGCAGTTCCCAGTTGGGCCCTATCGTGTCGACACGGATGACGTCGCCATTCTTCATCTTGCCGTTCCACGTATTGTCCCAGCCCGCAATGGCGCCGGCCTGACCGGCGTCGGCGACGGTCATGGCGGCCGTCTGCATCAACGTATTGCGCCCGATGCGGAATTCCTGCGTGGACGCGAAGAATGCCCCGGCGATGAGTGCGCCGATCACGACCATCGCGAACAGCGCGACGGCGAGGGCGAAACCGGGACGTCTGGTATTGGTACGCATGGAGTACTCCACGTTGGAGTCGGTTGCCTGGAATCAGTTACGGTTTCGTACTGCGATGCGAACATCGAGCGAGTCGCGGAAAATCGACGCGCGGCCGCCCGAGAGACTCACCGGTTCGCCACTCTCCCCGCGGAGAATGAGGCGGAACTGCGCAACCTCGCGCCGGTTCGCTGTGGCGGCGCCGAGTGAATCGAAATAGGCGAGCGTGACACCGTTGGCAGCGCCGGCAGCGATGTACGGCCGGTATGGTCCCGCGATCGGCTCGAGCGCGCTGCAGCCCACCCCGCCACGACACTCGGAATAGCCCAGGTACCAGTCGGAACCGGGCTGATAGAGCGCGTAGCGAACGGGGCGAAAGAAGCGCACCGGGTTGCCGGCACCCACACCTGTCGCGACGTAGGCGGGGAGCGCGCTGCTCAACGTGACCGTGTAGCTGTTGCTGGCTGCATCGGCAGCCGTCGTGAGCCCCGTGCTGGCCGGGCATCCGCCAACGAGAGGGACGACGTTCGCGACTTCGGCGGGAATCCAGACGCCCGGGTTCCCTATTTCACCCGAATCCGCGTAAACGAAAAGCGAGTCGCCGGCCGCGGGCTGCGAGAGCCAGCGTGTGAGCGAGTTCCCCTTGGCGACGTTCTCGGGTGGAAGTATGAGCGTCAGCCGACCCGCGCCGATCACGCATGCAACCGAACTGCCGAAGGTCGAGCGGTAGCTGATCGACCGGTCGTCCATCTGCGTGATGTCGAGCGACGCGGGGTTCGCGGTGGACACGCCGCGCAGATCGGCGACAAGAAGATCAACTGCCTGGCGGATCTGGCCGCGCGTATCCATCACATCGGCCGCGCCACGGTAGAAGCGCTGCTGTCGCACGATCACCGTCATCAGCGTACCCATCACGATGCCGAGGAGGACGATGACAATCATTAGCTCGGTGAGCGAGAAGCCCGCGCTGTTGCGCCGGCTCCGGCGGTTGCGGCTCGAGTTCAGGGACATGTGCGCACACTCCTGAATGCCCGCGTCTTCACCTGTCCGCGGAGGTAATACTTCACGGTGTCTGTGAGCACGACCGCCGTGATCGATGGATTGCGGCTGGCGCCGGCGGCGAGCGTCCAGGTCTCGGACATCCCCCTGCCCGTTGCCGAACCCGTGGAAGGAATGGCGAGCTGGCTGCAATTGACCGAACGAAGGCGCTCGAAGCGGCTCTGCGCGACGTTCGCGGCCAGCGTCTGCTGAGCACCGCCGCTCATCTGGCGGGTTACGACTGCGGCGGTCGAAGCGAGTCCCAGGACGCCGATCGAGAGGATCACGATCGCGACGATGAGCTCGACAAGGGTGAAACCGTCGCGGCCGCGGGACACGCCGGCGGGCAGGCGACAGCCGGTGGCCGCGTTTCCGGCGCGCTCTTCACGATTCACGAAAGACATTGTCAGCACCCCTTCCGCTTGACCACGCCGAGCCCGGTCAGGCAGACCGAGTCGACGGCGGCACCACGGCTTATGATGTAGCGCTGCGTTCCACCAATGCGGGCAATCCCGCGCGGGTTGAACGTGACGGGGCCTGTCGGCTCGACGCGCACCGCAACCGCGAACGCCTGGTCGAGCGCGATCGGTTGCCGGAGATTCACCCAGGCACCCGTGGAATCCTGCACCTCCACCAGCATGGCGTTCTGGTTGATGCTGAAGCGGGCGGATCGCCCCCGCTGGATCGCGGCTGCCCGTGCGGTCGTCGCGAAGGAGGCGACCTGGTCGCGCGCCGAGCGCACGTGGCTACTGTCGCGTGCGTAGTCGAAGCGCGGGACGCCGATCGCGGTGATGATACCGAGCAGCACGAAGACGATCATGAGCTCGGTAAAGGAGAAGCCAGGTCGGTTGGAATTCATTTCAAGCCCCCGTTTTGCCTGGCTGACATGCGGGGGCCGTGCCGGCTTCCAGTTGATTATATGGCAACGAGTTGCGTTCTTCGTCGTGAGCTGGGGGCATGCACGAAGTTGCAGAATCGCAACTTTTTGCGCAGCGGAGGGTGGTCGGTCAGCACGGGTCGAGCGCCAGCGTCATGCGGGCGGAGCCGGCGGGCGCGACAGCCGGCCCCACGCCGGCCCTGGCGCTTAGAACATGTCCGCCCAGGCCCTGGTCGCCACCTCGGGGCGGGCGCGCGAGGCGAACGCCGAACTCACGGCGCAGCGAGAGTACTGAACCGTGGCATTACCGGCGAGCATGTTGCAGTTCTTGACCTTGCCACCCACAACGCAGCTCTCGTCCATGGCCATGAGCCCGCCCCACACCTTGTTACCCGTACCGGTGATCTGAGCGGTGCCGCGGGCTATGATGAGCCCCGTGAATTCGAAGTTTCCGGCGATCGCGACATTCCCTTCGATCAACAGAATTCCCTGGCCTATTCCGCCGGACAGCTGCACCGTACCCGTGCCATCTACGTGGATGATGGGATAGTACGACTCACACCTGCCGGGAGCGAGAACGTTGCGGACCGGATCGCCCCAGTTCCTGTTGTCGCCCAGGTCGCAGGCTCCGGACCAGGTGTACGACGGTTGCATGCCCGTGATTGTCACGCCCGAGCCAGCGTTGATGTAGACGTTTGCCTGCGCGACCAGTTCCTGCCACGTGAACCCGTTGTAGTTCGTATACGTGTTGGTGTCACCAGCCGCCGGATCCTCGGCGATTTTCGGTGATCCGGCTATGCACGCGGCGCCCGAGCACGTTCCGGCCGTAGTCACCTCGGTGGCGTCGTCGTTGACCACTCCCGCCTTTGGCGGACCCGTGTCATCGCAGTCCCACCCGGCCGGATTCACGTCCGTGCCGCTCACGATTCCGCTACCACTGATTGCGGTCTGGTTCGCGGTCGTGATCGCACCGGGTACCTTCACGTTCGGTGTGCGAAGGCGCATGAGGAGCCCGGTGCGCCTGCGCGCGCCGGTCTGTGTGCCGGACCCTGCAATGGCCGACGAGACGACCCAGAAGGTGTTCTGGTTGAGCCGTGTCATCTTCACGCCCGCCAGCGCGCCGCTACTCGTGGACACAACGCGCGATACCGTATCGCCGTTGCGCATGGTACGATTCCAGGTCGAGTCCCAGTTGATGAGGAACTCGGAGTGCCCCCGCTCCGCGGTGGCGAGGGCTCGCTCCTGCACGATCGAGTTGCGCCCGATCCGGTATTCCTGCATGGAGGCGAAGAAAGCCCCCGCTATGAGTGCGCCGATGACGACGATCGCGAGTATGGCGATGACGAGGGCGAAGCCCGATCGGCGGTGATTGATGGTGAGCACGGGTGACTCCTGTGGATGGTTCAATTGCGGTTGCGCAGACCAACGACAAACGAGACCGAGTCGGTACGACGCCCCTCTCCAAGCCCGGGCGTGCCAAGCTCGGCCCGCGTCTCACCGCGAACAATGATGTCTATCCGCGCGACGAGCCTGCGGTCGGAAGTTGCGGGATCGAGTTCGGTCCCCGTACTGTCGAAATAGGTGAAGCGGATCCCGCTCTGGCCGCCCGGCGCCGCATACGGCTGGTATGGGCCGCTGACGGGCTGTATGGTCGCGCACGCGGGAGTACGCCCCTCCATGCAATCGTTGGCGCCGAGGTACCACCTGCTGTCGCTGGCCCGATACAGGGCAAAGCGGGTACGGCGGAACAGGCGGATGGCTGAACCGGTTCGCGTCGTCGCGGCCAGTGGAGCACCGAGCGTGAGCTGATACGCGGGCTCGAGCAGGTCGTTCGCGGTTGTCAGGCCACTTGAGACGGGGCATAAGCCCGCCGCCGTGGCCACCGCGCTGATGCCATATGCGATCCAACTGTCATCGGCGTTACCCACGTCTATCCCGTCGTCGTATATGAGTACTGAATCGTCCACCTGCGGCGCCTGCATCCAGGCGCTGAGCGTGTGTCCCTTTTCCAGAGAGACTGGCGGCAGGATGATGGAGTTCAGTGCCGGTTCGAGACAGAGCACGGAGCTGCCGACGGTCGACCGAAACTCGATCGAGGAGTCGCTCCACTGATATATGTCCGAGCCGCGCGGATAAACCGCACGCAGCTCGATGGGCAGTATGCTGACCGCCTGACGCAGTTGGCCGCGCGTCTCGATGAGATCGCCCGCGTCGCGGTAGAACCGCTGCTGCTTGACGACGACGGACATGATCCCGCCGGCCACGATTCCGACGAGCACGAGCACGACCAGCAGCTCGGCGAGCGTGAATCCGGGGCGGGCGCCTTCGGGCCGGCCGGCCGGGGTCATGGGAGCGCAGGACATGGTATGGTGCTCCGGTAGAAGTGCAAGCGCCGGCCGCGCGGTGTCGCGTAGGCGACGCTGTCGATGACGATCACGGCACGAGTCGTATCCACGGCGAACCACGATTCCGTGACGCCGCGCGCCGATGCAGTGCCGGTTGTACCGCCGAGCGTAGTGCAGCCAACGGCGTGCAGCCGCTCGAAGCGCGACATGGCGACCGTCGCCGCTCGGCTCTGCATCATGCCACCGCCCATCTGTCGTGTGACGACCGCCGCGGTGCTGGCGAGACCGAGCACGCCCACGGCCAGAACCATGATCGCAACCATCAGCTCGATCAGCGTGAAGCCCGCGCGCGGGGGGTGGAAGCGGAAGGAGTGGCTACGCATCAGAGGCATCCTCGCGTCATGACCATTCCGGCGCGCGAGACACAGATGGAATCGCGCCTGCTGGCGTTGCTCAGGACGAGCTTCACGCCAGCGACCGGCACCCCGGCGGCTACGCCCCGGGAGTCGAATGTGATGCTGCTGGCAGACGAAGAGAGCGCGACTCCGTGGATCGAGTCGAGCGGGAACGGCCCGTCGAGCGTGATCAGCGAACCGTTGATGGCGACGCCTACCAGCCGGATCGTGTTTCCATTTATGGAGAGTGCCACCGGTCCGCCGCGTCGAACGGCGGCGGCCCTGGCTGTGGTGAGCGCCGCCGCTACCTGTTGCTTGGCGGCGCCCATCTGCGCGCTCTCGCGCGCCGGGACAAGGCGCGGATACGAGACGGCCGCCATCAGAAAGCCGATGACCATGACCGCTACGATCTCGACCAGTGTAAATCCTGACCGGTGTGCAGACATTGAACACCTCCTGGGTTCGAGGTGCTCCTTTGCCGGAAGCGTGCCGAAAAGTTATGTGCCTACGCCATCATAACTTACGCTATTCCTGGCTTGATCTGAGCCGGCAAATAGTACCGAACTTCGCAACTATTTCGCATCTGGCAATGGCCATCACGGCCCCGGCACTGTACAAAAATCATACAGTTGCCGCGGAAAGGGGGTCAGGT
>JBOHTO010000169.1:0-3846 GCA_050733695.1 Gemmatimonadaceae bacterium
ACCTGGCACGACGCACGTACCGACTCGCGGGCGAGAGCGCATTCGCTGTCTCGGCCGAGGCCGCGCGCCTTGAGGCGGCAGGTGAACACGTGCTGCGCCTCGAGATCGGGCAGCCCGATATCGACACGCCGCCGCACATCGTCGAGGCCGCGCATCAGGCCCTGCGCGACGGACGCTTCGGCTACACGCCACCGGCGGGCATCCCCGAACTGCGCGACGCGATCGCGAATCATCTGCTCGCGCGCGGTGTGAACGTGTCCCCGGAGCGGGTCGTCGTCGCACCGGGTGCCAAGGCCGCGTTGCACGCCGCGATGACGGCGCTCGTGGAAGAGGGAAGTGACGTGCTCATCCCTGACCCCGGCTTCCCGGCCTACGCTTCCATGACGCGCTTTCTGGGTGCGAACCCCGTGGGCTACCGGCTCGACAGCGCCCGCGGATTCGCGATCGACACGAGTGATGTCGAGCGGAGAATCACGGAACGCACGAGCGTGCTCATAATGAACTCGCCTCACAACCCAACGGGCGGGACAGCCGACCCGCGCGACCTGGAAGCGATCGCCCAGCTCGCGCTCGCGCACAACCTGACGATCATCTCCGACGAGATCTATTCAGCGCTGCAATTCGACGGACGGTTTGCCAGCGTGGCCGCACTGCCGGAGATGGGTGAACGCACCGTCATCATCGACGGCTTCTCCAAGTCGCACGCGATGACCGGTTGGCGCCTCGGCTACGCGGTTCTGCCCGCGCCGGCCGTGGAGCGCACCATCACGTTCATGGTGAACGCGTTCTCGTGCACGGCAGCGATGGTGCAGTACGCGGGCGTGGCCGCGCTCAGCGGGCCCATGGGACCGGTCCGAAGGATGGCGACCGAGTACGCCAAGCGCGCCCGGATGATATCGCACGGGCTCGACGCGATTCCCGGGATCAGCTGCGCAGAGCCGCGTGGTGCCTTCTACGCGTTTCCGCGCGTCGCGACACTGCTCGACCGCAGCGGTGGCACGTCGGCGGATCTCGCCGAGCACCTGTTGCACGACCACGGAGTTGCCTGCCTGCCGGGTACCGCGTTCGGCGCGGGCGGCGAAGGGCATCTCCGTCTCTCCTGTACCACCTCACGAAGCAACATCGCGCTCGCGCTCGAGCGCATCCGGCACTGTGCTGCCGGATGTTCCTCCCTCGCAGCATGAAACGAAAAGCGAGCCTGCCATGACCAGGAACAAGGTCACACTCCTCACACTGCGCGCGCTGCGACAGAGCGGCCGGAAGGCCGTGTTCGTAACCGCGTACGACTATCCGACCGCGACCTTCGCCGAGCGTGCGAGCGTCGACATGATTCTGGTGGGTGATTCCGCGGCGATGACGATGATGGGCCTGCCGAACACACTCGGGATAGGGATGGACGAGATGATGGTCTTCGTGCGGAGCGTGTGCCGCGCCGCGTCGCGTGCATTCGTCGTCGGCGATCTGCCGTTCCTCTCGTACCAGCAGTCCGACGAGGCAGCAATCGTGAACGCCGGCCGGTTCATAGCCACCGGCTGCGATGCGGTGAAGTGCGAGGGAGGGGCGCGCGTTGCGCGCCGGGTGCGGGCGATGGTCGACGCCGGGGTCAACGTGATGGGGCACCTGGGATTGACGCCCCAGAACATGGGACAGCTGGGTGGCTATCGCGTACAGGGCAAGTCGCGCGCGGCGGCGGACCGACTGGTGGACGACGCCCTCGCACTGCAGGACGCCGGCGCGTTCGCCATTCTGCTCGAAGCGATGCCGGCCGCCACCGCGGCCTGGGTGCGCGAGCGCCTCGACCTTCTGGTCTACGGCATCGGCGCCGGCCCGGATGTCGACGGTCAGCTTGTCATCTCTCACGACATACTCGGCAATTTCGTCGGGGACATCGCGCCGCGATTCGTCAAGCAGTACGCGCGCGTGGGCGCCGAGATGGAGCGGGCGTTCCGCGAATACGCCGACGACGTTCGCCACGAACGCTTTCCGGGTCCCGAACACTGTTATCCAATGGACGACGCGCATGCCGCCGAACTGCAGTCCGGCCGGTCCGGTGACGCTGCCATCGCGCCGCGGCCGCAGCTTCTCCATGCTGCCCACAGCTCAGGCTGACGAGACATGACGACCGCAACCACGCCAGCGATCGCCTCCACTTCGATACGACCCTGGTCGCTCGCGTGCCGCGCGTGCGGGCGGCATCGGGAGGCCGCCCCGCTCGCGATCTGCGAGCATTGCCTCGGGCCGCTCGATCCTGTTCCGGACGGCGAGCGGACGCTTCCCGATGCGGCCACGATCGAAGCGCGCCCGCCATCGCTCTGGCGTTATCTCGAATGGCTGCCATTCGACGGCGAGCCGGCGCTGTCGCGCGACACCGGCTTCACGCCGCTCGTGGAAGCACCACGCATTGCCGAAGCGCTCGGCGTCGCGCGCGCGTGGATCAAGAACGACAGCGTCTCGCATCCGACCCTCTCGTTCAAGGACCGCGTGGTCGCGACGGCAATCAACGCGGCGGCCGCGTTCGGCCTCGACAGGATTGGCTGTGCGTCGACCGGGAACCTCGCCAATGCAGTGGCGGCGCAGGCGGCGCGCGCGGGAATGAAGGCGTGGATCTTCATCCCCGAGGATCTGGAGCCGGGGAAGGTGATCGGGACGTCGGTGTACGCACCGAATCTCGTTCGCGTGAAGGGTCACTACGACGACGTCAATCGCCTGTGCTCCCAGGTCGCCGACGAGTTCGGGTGGGGAATCGTCAACGTCAATCTTCGCGGGTACTACGGCGAGGGATCCAAGACGATGGCCTTCGAGATCGCCGAGCAACTCGGGTGGCGTCTGCCCACGGCTGTCGTCGCACCCATGGCGGGTGGATCGCTCGTCACGAAGCTGCGCAAGGGATTTCGCGAGTTCAGCGACGCGGGGCTCGTGACCGGCGCACCGCCACGGATCTACGGCGCGCAAGCGCGTGGTTGCGCGCCGATCGTGAACCTCGTCGAGAGCGGCAGCGAGAGCATCGTCCCCGTCGTTCCGAACACGATTGCGCGCTCCATCGCGATCGGGAATCCGGCCGACGGCCTTTTCGCGAAGCGGTCAATGATCGAGACGGGCGGATGGGCCGCAGCCGTGAGCGAGGAGGGAATCATCGCCGGTATTCGGCGTCTCGCCGAGGACACCGGGATCTTCACGGAGACCGCGGGCGGGGTCACGGTCGCGGGAGCACTGGAGCTCGCACACCAGAGTCGGTTCCGATCCGATGACGACGTCGTGCTCTGCATCACGGGCAACGGTTTGAAGACGCTCGAAGCGATCGCGCCATCGCTGCCGCCTGCACCGCTGATCGCGCCGCGGCTGCGGGAAGTACGTGCGCTTGTCGAGGGCCTCAGGTGACCGTGCTGCTGAGCGCGGCTGTGCGAGTTCCCGCGTCCACGGCCAATCTCGGATCGGGGTTCGACTGCGTTGGCGTCGCCGTGAACCGATGGCTATCGGCGTCTGTCTCCGTCGTTCCGGTCCAGGGCAAGGCACCGCGGCTGACCATCGAGCGGGCGGGTACGTTGAGCGCGCTCGACGTCGCGCCAGAGCTCGACCTGCTGTACGCGGGCTTTGTCGCGGCGTACCGGGAAAGCGATGGCGATGAGGGCGCCGGCTGCGCGCGCCATGACCTCAGCTTCTCGGCGACATCCGAGATCCCCATCGCTCGCGGCCTCGGTTCATCCGCGGCGGCGCTCGTCGCCGGTGCAGCGCTTGCGAACCGCACGCTCGACCTGGGCCTCACCGCGGGGCAGATCATTCGGGCATGCTCCCTGGCAGAAGGTCACCCGGACAACGTCGTCGCCGCCGTACACGGCGGCGCGGTTC
>JBOHTO010000170.1:0-10222 GCA_050733695.1 Gemmatimonadaceae bacterium
TACCGCTGGCCGGAGTTCCTGTGAAGGCGGCCAACGAATATCTGCGCCGTCTCGTGCAGCAGGGATTTCGCGTTGCGATCTGCGAACAGGTAGAGGACCCCAGAGCATCCCAGGGGATCGTTCGGCGGGAAGTGATCGAGACGATCACTCCGGGTGCTGCGTTCTCCGATGATCTGCTCGATGGTGCGCGCAACAACTTTCTCTGCGCGCTCGTGTGTCAGGGGACTGCGTTCGGCATGGCTGCAGCCGATCTGTCCACCGGCGAGCTTCGCATCATTGGTGTGGCCGGAGACGAGGAGGCAATGGCTGCGATTTCGCGGCTGTCGCCGCGGGAGATCATCGTACCGCGTGGTGATTCCGCTCTGCCGGCGGTGCTGGTCGACACGATCCGGCAGCGCGGTGTCATGGTCACTGAGCGCGATCAGTGGGAGTTCGATCCCGGCCTGGCGCGCGACGATCTGACACGTCATTTCGAAGTAGCATCCCTCGATGGTTTCGGAATCGAGCGTGATGACAGTGTCGTCGCAAGCGCTGCTGGTGCACTCCTTCGGTATCTGCGCGAGCTGCAGCCGGCGGGCATTCCGCACCTGATGCGGCCGGTGATCGAACGGCCGGGTGGTGTGATGCCGCTGGACGAGATGACGCGCCGCAATCTCGAACTGGTGGAATCGTTGCGTGGCAGCCACGTACCTGGCGATGCAGCGGGAACGCTGCTCGAAGTTCTCGACTCCACGCTCACGCCGATGGGTGCCCGCCTTCTTCGTCAGTGGATACTGGCACCGCTTGCCCGGCGTGATGCAATCGATGAGCGGCTGGATGCGGTTGCGGACCTGTCGGATGCCGCAACGGCGCGAATGGAGATACGCGAGGCGCTGCGCGGTGTGCGGGATATCGAACGTCTGGGCAGCAAGGCCGCGGCCGGCCGGGCGACGCCACGCGAGCTCGCGGCGCTCGTCGCTTCACTCGGCAGGCTTCCGGCGCTGGAGGGGGCCGTGCGTCGTATCGAGGGCAGGGGAAGACTGGCCCTGCTGCTCGATGGCTGGGATGCATGTGCCGAGCTGAATGAGCGCATCTCGGCGACACTTGTCGAGCAACCTCCGATCGCCATTGGAGACGGGGAGACGATCAGTCCCGGATTTGACAGCGAGCTGGACGAGCTGCGGGCGCTGCGTGACGGCGGCAAGGACGGAATCGCACGCATCCAGGCATCCGAGCGCGAGCGCACCGGGATCAACTCGCTCAAGGTCGGCTACAACAGGGTATTCGGCTACTACATCGAAGTCACGAGACCACACCTCTCACTCGTGCCACCCGACTACCAGCGGCGTCAGACGCTCACGGGCGCCGAGCGCTACGTGACGGCGGAGCTCAAGGAATACGAGGAACGCGTGCTTTCCGCCGCCGAACGAATCGATGCGCGGGAGCGGGAGATATACGAGGTACTGCGCGCGGCGGTGGGTGCGGAGATCGGCCGGTTGCAGGCGATGGCTCGCACGATCGCCGAGCTGGATGTTCTCGCGGCACTGGCGGAAGTGGCGAAGCGTGAGGGATATGTACGTCCAGTGCTCACGGATGACTACGATCTCGACATCGTTCGTGGCCGGCATCCCGTGGTCGAGCGGATGATGCCGCGCGAACAGTTCATACCGAACGATCTGCGGCTCACCGAGGACGCGAGGGTGATGATCCTTACCGGCCCGAACATGGCGGGGAAGTCCACGATACTCCGTCAGGCAGGCCTGATAGTGGTGATGGCGCAGATGGGGGGCTTCGTTCCGGCGGAGAGCGCACGGCTCGGGGTGGTGGACCGGCTCTTCACGCGGGTGGGTGCGAGCGACAACCTGGTGCGCGGACAGTCGACCTTCATGGTCGAGATGTCCGAAACGAGCGCGATCCTGAACACCGCCACCAGGCGAAGCCTCGTTCTGCTGGATGAGATAGGGCGGGGAACGTCAACCTACGACGGTGTTTCCATCGCGTGGTCAGTGACCGAACACCTGCATGACAGGATCGGGTGCAAGACCGTGTTCGCGACACATTACCACGAGCTCACCCAGCTCGCCGGAGAATTGGTAGCGGTACGGAACTATAACGTCGCCGTGCGCGAGGTGGAGGATCGGGTGCTCTTCCTGCACCGTCTGGAACCTGGCGGTGCGAACCGATCCTATGGTATCGAGGTCGGAAGGCTGGCCGGACTCCCCGCCGAAGTGCTGACCCGCGCGCGCGAAGTGCTGCGGCTGCTCGAGGGAGAGGGCGAGCAGCTCGTGCCTGCGCTCGCCGCGCCGCAGGCGCGCGCGTTGGCAATGCCTGCGAAAGGCGACGGCGACGCGTCGCCGGGTCAGCTCGCGCTCTTCGCATCCGCCTCGCATCCTGTCGTCGAGCGGCTGCGCCAGACCGATCCCAATACACTGTCGCCGATGCAGGCACTCGAGCTTCTGGTCCAGCTTGTCGCGGCGGTCGCCCGGCCGCGTCCGTGAAACGTGGCGCAGGGTAACGGAGGATACTGCTGCGCTGTCGCATCGTCCCATGGCTGGCGGTAGATTGACCGGCATGACCGTACGCCCATGCACCGTAATCACTGCTCTCGCGATCGCGCTCTCCGCGTGTGTTGGAGAGAAGGATGTCGAGAAGCTCGCCGAGGTCTTCGAGGGCAGCGGCCCGCGGCCCGACGAGCTCCCCGTGATGCTGAATGAGGAGCTTCCCTTCAGATATCCGCCGCGGTTGTACGAGCAGCGCGTTCAGGGAAACGTGACGCTTCGCATCTTCATCGATGACAGCGGCCACGTTCACCCCGAGTCGACGATTGTCGCCGAGTCGTCGGGTCTCCCGGAACTCGACTCCGCTGCCGTGCGGGGATCCGCGGACCTTGTCTTCACTCCGGCCAGGCTGGAAGGCCAGCCGATAGCGATATCCATCCTCTTTCCCGTGCACTACCGGCATCCGCAAGGAGGAGCATTTCCGGCTGATTCCGCGATCAGATCCGATTCCGTGGCCGGTCCTTCGCCGTGACAACGAGCGTGGAGGTCGAACGGAACCGACGTCCGTATGAGACGGTTCTGGACACGATCGGATGGACTCCGCTCATTCGGCTCAACCGGATCACACGCGGGATGCGCACGCCAGTTTACGGCAAGGCAGAGTTCTTCAACCCGGGTGGGTCGGTCAAGGACAGGATCGGACTGCCGATAATCGAGCGCGCGGAGCGCGAAGGACAACTCCGGCCCGGCGGTACGATTGTCGAGGGCACAAGCGGAAACACGGGCATCGGTCTGGCAATCGCCGCGGCGCTCAGGGGCTACCGCTGCATCTTCACGATGCCCGACAAGATGTCCCAGGAAAAGGTTCGGCTGCTCAAGGCATTCGGAGCCGAGGTCATAATCACTCCGACGGCGGTGCCGCCCGACCATCCCGACAACTACGTGATGATGGCGAAGCGCATTGCCGAGGAAACACCGAATTCGATCCTTGCCAATCAGTTCTACAACGAGGCGAACCCGGACGCGCACTACGCGACGACGGGTCCCGAGCTCTGGGAGCAGAGCGAGGGGCGAATAACGCACTTCGTGGCCGCAGCCGGCACTGGCGGGACAGTGACGGGAGTGGGTCGCTATCTCAAGGAACAGAACCCGCGCGTGAAGGTCATCGCCGGCGATCCGCTGGGCTCGATCCTCGCCGAGCAGTGGCGGAGCAAGGGAACACGCACGCCGGAAGGAGTGCCGTACAAGGTGGAGGGAATCGGGCAGGACAAGCTGCCGGGCACTCTGGACATGAGCGTGATAGATGATTACGTGACGGTCAGCGACCGTGATGCCTTTGCCATGGCGCGCCGGCTGACGCGGGAGGAAGGCCTCTTCGTTGGGGGTTCTACGGGGCTCATCGCACACGTGGCGGTGGGCGTCGCGCGAGCGATCGATGACCCTGATGCCTTCGTCGTGACGTTTCTGTGCGATACGGGAGAGCGCTACCTGTCCAAGCTGTACAGCGACGAGTGGATGCGTGAGAATCAGATGCTCGAGACGGAGCGGACCACGCTGGAGCACGTTCTGACGAACAAGGACGGACACGCACCCGCAATCGTGAGCGCCGCCCCGGGGATGACGGTGCGGCAGGCGCTGGGACTGATGACCCAGCACGATGTTTCGCAACTTCCGGTGATGGACGAGGGAAGCTGTGTCGGATCGGTGAGCGACTGGTCGCTGACGGCGAGAAGTCTGGAGGACACGAAGCTCCTGGATGCATCCGTGTCCGATGTCATGGATCCCCCGTTCCCTGTGATCGATGCGGGTCAGCCCGTGGAGAGTGTGACGAAGCTTCTCTCGAAGTCCAACCCCGCCGTTCTTGTTCGCGAACACGGCCAGATGCAGGGGATCGTCACCAGGTCCGACATGCTCGAGTTCATGATGAGGCGCTGAGCATGCTCATCACGGTGCTCATGGGTGGTGTGTCATCGGAGCGCGATGTCTCGCTCGCGTCCGGCGTGCGTATCGTCGAAGCACTGCGTGAGCGCGGGCACGACGTTACTGCCGTGGATACCGCGACCGGCGTGCTCGATGCTGCCGGTGAGCGTGCCGTGCGTGAGGCCGCCGTGAAGCGAGAGCCGCCATCGCTGGAGTCATTGAAGGCACTTTCCACGCGCTCGCTCTCGCCCACGCTCGGTACACTGCCCGCGCTGCGGGAGGCCGATGTCGTCTTTCTCGCTCTGCATGGCGGCCAGGGCGAGGACGGCACGTTGCAGGCGGTCCTCGACATGGCGGGCATTCGCTACACGGGGAGCGGACGGCTGGCGTCTTCCATCGCGATGGACAAGGACATCTCGAAGACGCTCTTCCGTGCAGCCGGAGTTCCGACGGCGAGCTGGTTGATGGCTCCGGTGTCCGACAATGTCGTCGAGCGCGAGCTCGGGTTTCCGGTGGTGGTGAAGCCATCCAAGCAGGGCTCGACAGTCGGACTGACCGTCGTGAGGAATCGCGCGGGGCTGCAGCCGGCGATCGTCGAGGCCAATCTGTACGATGACGAGGTGATGGTCGAATCCTTCGTGGGCGGGCGAGAGCTCACCGTCGGCGTACTCGGCGATCAGCCACTGCCGGTGGGCGAGATAATCCCCAGGCACGAGATATACGACTACGAGTGCAAGTACACGAAGGGGATGGCGACCGAGGAATTCCCGGCGCGGCTGTCCGAAGCGGAGAGCGATCGGATACGGCAGCTCGCGGTCGCCTCCTTCAGGGCGCTCAAGCTGACCGGCTGTGCACGGATCGACTTCCGGATGGCGAGCGATGAAAGAGGGGGTGCGACGAAGGGCGAGTTCTACTGCCTCGAGGCGAACACGCTTCCCGGAATGACGGAGCTGAGTCTCATCCCGCAGGCTGCTGTGGCTGCCGGCATGTCATTCCCCGATCTGTGTGAACGAATCGTAGCGCTCGCAGGCGAGCCGGAGCTCGTGCGGAGTCGATGATGGTGAAGACAGTCGGACCTACAGCCGCGCTCGCGGGAGTCCCGACGGGGATTCAGTCGCTGGGCGTGTGGGCGGGCCGGCGCCAGCTCTTCGTGCGGTTCGCGGCGGAAGCGGAGACGGCCACGATGTACACCGCGGCCGCTCTGACTCAGGAGCTGACGCGTCTCACGTCGCGGACAACCGTCCATTCCATAGCGTGCGGCGGCAGGGATACGCTGGGCAATACGGATTTCCTCTGCGCCGCGTTCGACTCGTGGAAACCGGCGGTTCCGGTCATGGTGGAGACCGACGGACAGCGTCCCGACCAGGTGGTACGCCTCCCGAAGGTGACCGAGCTCATTCAGGTGGTCGCCGACTGTACGGGGCCCGAAGCCGGGTTGCAGCAAGTCATCCGGACACTCGAAGCGGCGGCCGCGCGGAAGTGCGCGCATGCGCTGGTCATCTGCCCTCGCCAGGATACCACAGATGCCCGGATTCTGCGGGTGATCGAGCAGGCTCACGAGGCCAGCAGCGGCACGATCATTGTTGTACATCCTGCTACTGGTGGGGCAGGTGCCTCGCTGGACCGCCGGTGGAGCGTGGTGATGGAGCAGGCGAGCTCGGTCCACGCCGACATCAGCCTGATCCTGCGGATTCTGCCCCCGGTCGGCATGGGCTGACGCAGACCACCGGCATTCCGGGGAATGGGTGAAATGATCCACTGGCCGTTCCCGGCGGTTGCCGCGCGGAACCGACAGCGTCTTCGTATGGTAGAGCAAGGGTGGGCCGGTCCACCAGCGAGGCGGCGGAGCAGGCATGTCCTACACGGTTTCCGAAGACCAGGATTATCCCCGGATAACGCCGGCGGTGCAGTGGCTGATCGTGGCCAATGTCGCGATCTTCTTCCTGCAACTGACCGTACTCGGCGACAACGCCGTGCAGAGCGCGCTCGGTTTCGAGCTGCGCGACATAGATCAGTGGTGGACGATCTTCACGTACATGTTCGTCCACGCCGGCCTGTTCCACGTGGGTCTGAACATGTATCTGCTCTGGCTCTTCGGCCGCAGAGTGGAGCATGTGTGGAGCGCGGGCGGATTCACGCGCTACTATCTGTGGTGCGGTCTCGGCGGCTGGCTCTTCCACCTCCTCTTCGACAAGCACGGTCTGCTCGTGGGCGCATCCGCGGCGGTGCTGGGCGTGATGCTCGCCTACGCGATGCGCTGGCCGGACGACGAGATATATCTGTTCGGCATCGTCCCGATGAAGGTGAAGTGGCTGGTGGTACTGATGGCGGTACTCGATCTCGTGCAGGGGATGATTGGCAGTGGGCCGGTATCGGGCGTGGCATACTTCGCGCACATCGGCGGGCTCGCATTCGGCTGGTTGTATCTGCGTACCCCTGCGGCGCCGAGCATCGACCGGCTGAAGCAACGGATATCGCAGGTTCCCGACGAGTCGGACGAGCCGCCCCGGGCCATCCCCAGATCACTGCCCAGGGGCGGGGGACGCGAACGAGCAGAGATCGACGAGATAGTCGCGCGCAGCAAGGCGGCCGTGGCGAAGCAGTCGACGTCGCCAGCGGTGCGCAGTCCGGCCGTGCGGGAGCCGAGAGCGACGGAGCTCGATCTGGTGCTCGACAAGATCTCCGCGCGGGGGATGGAAAGTCTGACGAAGGAAGAGCGACGTGTGCTGGACGAGATGTCCAGGCGGCTGCGGGGGAACGTCTAGCCCGGCGATCCCCGCGCCACCGACTTCGCCGTCGCGCCGGCATCGCCCCCAGCGATCCGACATGAAGAAAACCCCTCGGAAAGAGTCCGAGGGGTTCTGCTGCCACGCCGTTCTCGTGGCCGCGAGTGGCCGGGTCATGGTGTACCGGCCACAATCGGCGCGATGTGCGCCGACGACCATACATATGCCGTGCGAACCGGGGCCTGTCCAGCCCCCCCCACCCAGTACGCCCCTGCGTCGTCAGGCCCGCGCCTCTCCTACGCCGTCAAGCCCGCGCCTTTCCTTACGCCGTCATTCTCGCGCAAGCGGGGATCCATGTGTCTGGACAGCAGCTTGCATACCACCGGAACCCGCGCAGACCTCGACGTGGCGATGTGGGCGCCGTATCCTAGCGCATGCCGAAACCGGAGCTGCTCGAGACGTTCTCGAATCCGTACACGAGCCGGGATTATGTCATCCAGCTCGAATGCACGGAGTTCACATCGCTCTGTCCCGTGGGGGGGATCGAAAGCGACGCCGCCGAACTCGAGCTGCTGCAAGGTGGGGCACCGGATTTCGGGACCATACGCATCACGTACGTGCCTGCGGAAGTGTGCGTGGAGCTCAAGAGTTTCAAGCTGTATCTGTGGAGCTTCAGGAACGACGGGATCTTCTACGAACGTGCGGTGAATCGGATACTGGATGATCTGGTGACTGCGATCGCGCCGCGGTCGATGACGGTGGTGGGCGACTTCAATGTGCGGGGTGGCATCAAGTCCGTGGTGACGGTGACGCACGCTGCGACGCGCGGGGACTGATCGCATCCAGCCATGCAGGCCTCACACATGGATTTCCGTTTTGTCTTGCAGGAATGGCGACGCCACCGACGCGATTCGAGATTTCGTAGCGGATCGGCACTAATCAGGCTCTCCACCGAGTAGAGCCGGAAGTATCGAGCGTCCCCGCGAATGCAGCGGCGCGGGCACGCCGAGCCAGTCGCTGACCGTGGGAGCGACGTCGATCGTACGTGTTGTGCCCGTACGGCGTGGCGCGAAGGATGATCCCAGTGCGCAGAAGACGGTGCGCATGTCGGGAGCGGTCGACGGAAAGCCATGTCCCGCGTCTGGCGCGGTGGATTCGGTGAGTGGACCGCTGGTCGCGCTGGATGGATAGTAGCCGGGCGCGAGCTCATAGTAGAGGTCACCGCCGGCGGCGCCGCCGATGCCGAGTGAGTCGTGTTCGGCGGCGCGCCAGATGCGGGTGACGATCGGCGTGCCGTCGGGCGCGCGCGCGAGTGTGAGCGCGCGTTCGGCCGCAGCGAGCGCTGCATCCCGCGTATCGGGTCCGACGATTCCTTCCTTCCAATCCGTGCTGTTGAGCATCACCCAGTAGCCGTTGGGTGACAGAGCGCGCGTGCGCGACAGGTCGATGCGCCATGCGGTGTCGACCGAGAGCACGCCCAGGTTCATGAGCGCAACGTTCGGCTTGAACGTGCGCCATGTTGCGCGCATTCCGTGGTCACCGGTGACGAAGAGAGCGGCGTTCGGATCACTGGCGATCAGCTCGCGAAGGTGAGCAAGGCGGATGTCGACGAGTGACCACGCCCGATCGCGGATGGGCCTGATCTTCGCCGCAAGGGCTGCATCATAGCCGGGTACATTGGGCGCGAGATAGCCGAAGTAGCGGTGGTCGATCTCGTCGCCGACGGGCGTGTAGTCGAGCAGCAGCGTGGCGCCGACGTGCTGCCACGCCCACTCCGTGCCGCGCATCGACTGGCGCGTGAGATACTCGAGGCTCTCCAGGTAGCGCGACTCGGCGGTGCCATCGCCCCCGTCGGTGATTGTGGGTCCGAATCGCCCATCGTCGAGCAGACGACTGGCTCCGTTGCCTGTCCAGCCGCGGACCGCGTATGCATATGCGCTGGCGACTTCCGGGCGATTGGCCTCGACGATGTGGAGAGCGGGCTGGAAGATGAGGAACGATGAGCCGTCGGGCGCCATGGCGAAGAGGCGAACGCGCAGGTGCGCGACTCCGTCGCTCGTCTCGATTGCGATGGGATCGGAGAAGTGGCGCGCGAGCTCGCGATCCCGGGATGGTGAACGCTCGACCGGAGCTGCGCTCGCGATGACGCCAAGCGCCGCATCGCGCGCCGGTGCTACGAGTACGCGGTAGTAGGCGGAGTCGCCAAGCAGGAGGGCGAACACGGAGTCGTCGCCCGCGGCCCACGCGATCTCGCGTAGAGGGAGCTCGGTCCGGACACCATCGACGTTGCGCCATCCCGCGGCCGCGCGTGGCGGAGCGGTCTTCTCGTCGATGACGAGGTCGGGTGCGAGCCGGCGGTTGTATCCGTTGACGACGTGAACATTGCTGCGCGCGAGCACCGACTCGGCGTGATCGCGGAGCGACCTGGTCGCGCTGTTCGCCGAGCCATCCGCGCTGTCGATTGACGGGTAGCCGGGTGCGTCCGGAGACTGTGTGGCGTGATGCGCAACGACTGTCATCCCGGTGGAGCCGGCGGTGATCCAGATCGGCTCCGCGCGGAGGTTCGCAGCGTCGAAGCCGGATGTCGCCTCCAGTGTCGTGTGCAGATCGCGCGGAAGAACAGGCTGACTGTTCGCGGTGATGCCGTTCACGTCGCCGTAGCTTCCCGTCCAGAGCGATGCGTGCCCGGGCGCTGTCACACTCGGGACGGCAGGGCGTGCGTACGCGGCGCACGCCGAGCTGTCGAAGAGCGCGCGGATGGCCGGGATCGCCTCCAGTGCAACGCTGGACAGGATGCGCTCCTCGTTGAAGGAGTCGATGCTCAGGACAATCGCTCGGCGTGAGGTATCGGCGTTCCGCGTGACGACGCGGTTGAACTCGCCGTTGCTGGCCGGAGCTCGGCACGCCGAGAATGCGAGAGCAGTGCACGCCGAGGTGGCCAGCCCGACGACCAGATTTCGGGAGAATGGCGAAGGCCGCGTCTCGACCGACTGCGACTTCGTCTGGCGACTCAAAGTGCAGGAGTGATTGGGAGACGACCGCGCGCGATGGCAGCGCCCCGGTGCGGCAGCGGGAGCTGTCGTGGCGCACCTGCGGGTG
>JBOHTO010000171.1:0-14068 GCA_050733695.1 Gemmatimonadaceae bacterium
CCCCCACCCCCCCCACCCCCCCCACCCCCCCCCCCCCCCCCCCCACCCGGCCCCACAATCACCACGCGTGCCGAACAAGACTCCCCTGCCTCCCGCTCCGCTTCAGCCAACGCAGCTCGCGACCATACCGGACGCGGACATCGTTGCGCTCGCCCGGGCGGGGAAGGACGCAGCGTTCCGTGAGCTGATTCGCAGGTACGAGCGGCCGGTCTTCTCCCTCATATACCGGATAGTGCGCGACCGGGAGACTGCGGAGGACCTCTCGCAGGAGACGTTCATCAAGGTCCTGAACAACATCGATCGCTACCGTCCCGAGTTCAAACTCTCGAGCTGGCTGTTCAAGATCGCAAACAACGTTGCCATCGATCACTATCGCAAGCGTCACATCGACACCGTGAGCATGCACGGGTCACCGCACGCCGGAACCGCGAGCGAGGTGGAAGCGACGTCATTCGACCTCGCAGACGCGGGCGAGTCCGCCCTGGATGAGCTCGAGGCGCGCGAGCTCGGTTCGGCGATCGAGGCAGCGATCGCGCGACTGCGCCCCGAGTACCGTTCCTGCATAATGCTGCGCCACGTGGAGGGGCGCTCGTACGAGGAAATCGCCACCACCCTGGACCTGCCCCTGGGCACGGTCAAGACCTACATACACCGCGCCCGTCACGAGTTGCGCGAGGCGCTGGAGCACCTGCGAACGTGACACCAATCACCCCTGACGCTTCTGAAACCACCCCATTCCCCGGGGCGTACGGGACGCGGGAGGATGAGTGAACCACAGGCACCTGTACCCCGATGAGATCGAGCTCCTGCTCGACGGCGAGGCCGGCTTCGGCGTGGCCCCGCTGCGCGCGCATGCGGAGAGCTGTGCCACGTGCCGAGCCGAATTGGACGATGCGGCCGCGGTGACAGCGGCGCTCGACCGGCTCCCCCGGTTCGCGCCGGCGCCCATGTTCGCCGAGCGCGTGATGTCGCGCGTGCACGTCTTCCAGCCGTGGCACGTGGCCGCCGCCGACTCGGTTCGTCGTCTGGTCCCGGCTTCACCCGCGGCACGCCTGCTGGCCGGGATCGCCGCCGGGTCCGCGGGGACCGTGATGGCCCTGGCTGCCATCTGGGTTGTCGCCCGTTTCGACCTGATCATGTTCTTCCTGTCGGATGTGGTCGTCGAGCGTACACGCGTCGCCGCACTCTCGGGTGCGGGCAGCGCGATCACCGACCTGTTCGGTGCCACCGCATTCGAGGCGCTGCGGGCGGGCGGTGTCGCGGCCATTTCGATGGTCCTGAGCGCGATCGTCGCGACGGCCCTCGTAACGGCGGTCGCTCTCCGGGCGGTGGCTGTGGCATCCGGCAGGCGGAGGGGCTGACATGCGAGCGGCGATCGCGTACGGATGCTTCTTCATCGCGGCCGCCGGCCCGGCCGTCACCCCGACTGCGGCCCAGGACAGCGCACCGGCGGCTGCGGTCGTTGCCGACCGGGCGGGCGGGAACAGCTCGGTCGCCAGAACGCGCGCGGAACTCGCCGCCCGAGTGCGCGTCATCGAGCGGCATCCCGAGGGGCTGGACCTGCCCGAGACCGACAGCATTGCGATCGGCGGGCTCACCGTCGCGGCAGGTGCGCGAGCGAGCGGCCCTGTTGCCGCCTACGGTGGCCCGCTGGACATCCATGGAACCGTCGATGGCGACGCCGTTGCGATCGATGCTGACGTGATCGTCCGCGAGGGCGGCCGCGTGACGGGGAACGCCGTGGCCATAGGCGGCGTGGTACGCACGGAGGGCGACGGCGCACTCGTCGGTGGCGAGATGCGCTCCATGAACGAGATGACGGCCATAGGTGCGAGCGCTGGCGCGTCTCCCATCGCGGATAGTTGGCGCGCGGTCGCCATCGCGCTGGCCTGGCTCGCGCTGCTCGCCCTCATCGGGATCGGCGTGCTCATGTTCGCGGGTCCACACCTCGATGGCGTCACGGACGCACTGGAGGATCACTACGGGCGGTCGCTCCTCTTCGGGATCGTGGCGCAGCTCGCAATCGTCCCCCTGCTGGCTCTCCTCGTGGTCGGCCTCGCGATCACGATACTCGGCATCCTGCTGATTCCGTTCGGCGTGGTGGCGTTCCTGCTCGCGCTCGCGGGGCTGCTGACGCTCGGCTTCCTCGCCGTCGCGCGCGTGACCGGAACGGCGCTCATGCGGCGCGAGCGCCTGCGCAGCGGGCCGGAACGCGGTGTGGCGCTGCGTGCCCTCATGCTCGGGCTCGCGGCGTTCTTCTCGCTCTGGTTCGTCGCCGCGCTGTTCACCTGGGCGCCCATGGCAGGTGCAGTGCTCCGCGGAGTCGCGATCATCATCACGTGGGTTGCCGTGACGGCAGGTCTGGGCGCGACCGTCATGTCGCGCGCCGGCACGCGCCGCGAAGATCCGGCGCCGGAGCCGGAGCCGGATCTCTCCGGCAGCGAGTTCGCGTGGCAGACGCCGACCCCCGTGGCAGGAGTCGTGGCCGCGCGGCGACCGACGCCCGTCACGCGCGGCGCCGACCCGTCATGAGCCCGCGGAGTCGTCAATTCCCGGGGCCAATCGGTGGCGCATCTGCCGACCGTCTCCGCCGTCGTTCGCGCCATGGGGGCAACCGCTTCGCAATCGCCTGGGCCGCCCTCGCGATCCCGATCCTCGCCTCCTGCACGCAGCACGCGGACGGAGAGGAATGGCGCGCTCTTCACGTTTCGCGTCAGTTGCGTGATTCGACCGACCATCGCGTGACCGTGCAGTACGCCGCGGGCAGGCTCGAGCTGGGTGCAGCCGGAGCCGGATCGCGCGCGCTCTACGACATGCGACTCCGGTACGACCAGAGCGCTGCGACAGCTCTGCACGGATACTCGCCCTCGGAAAACACACTTCGCGTTGGTGCAGCGAGGGCTTCACGGATGGAGTTCGGTCGCGCCAGCGAGGGCGCCGTCGATCTCCGCCTCGCGCGCTCCGTACCGCTCGACCTTTCGCTCGAACTGGGTGCCGTCGATGCAACCGTCGACATGACCGGACTCTCCGTGAAGCGCCTGGTGGTCGACGCCGGCGCCAGTGAGACTCGTGTCCGCTTCGATTCGCTCAACCCCATACCCATGGAGACGCTCGAGATCCACGCCGGTGCAGCGAGCATGCACGTCACCGGGCTCGCGAACGCGGGTGTGGACGACGTGACCGTGGAGGCTGGCGTGGGGAGTGTGGAGCTCGACTTCGACGGCGAATGGACGCGCGACATCGCTGTTGCCGCCAACGTGGGGCTCGGCGTCCTCACCATCCGCGTGCCGAGCCATGTCGGAATCGTGCTGAACGTCGACGAACTGCTTGCGTCTGTCGATGCTCCGGGACTAACCAACCACGGAGAGGGCCACTACATGAGCGAGAACCGGGATTCAGCGCGCTATCACGTGCACATCGCTGCGGGCGCGGGAGTCGGGGCGATCCACATCGAGCGGACGGGCGCGCGGCAGGGACGCGCGGCAGGACGCTCGGCAGGGACGCGCGGCAGGGGCGAGCGGTAGCACCTGGCCTGCACCTTGCCCCCCTTTCGGCGGAAGGTGACGCTTGGAAAAGGGGGGAGACGGCCGACATGGTGATAGGCGGATATCGCATCAAGCCGCTGCTCAGCAAGACGGGGAAGGAGATACAGGAGGACGGCATACTCGGGCTCTCCGCCCAGATGGCGTATTACTTCTTCTTCTCGCTCTTCCCGCTGCTCCTGTTCGTCGCACCGCTGCTCGGCCTCATCGGCGACAGGCAGGAGACCGTTCGCTGGCTCATGGACCAGATTGCTCTCACCGTGCCCGCGTCTGCGATCGCGCTCCTGAGCGGAGTCATCAACGACGTCGTGCTCAGCCCCGGCGCGCCGGGCGTGATCTCGATGGGGGCTCTGCTCGCGCTATGGGCAGGGTCCAACGTGTTCAACGGTCTGATAGACGCACTCAATCGCGCGCTCGACATCGAGGAGGGGCGGCCATGGTGGAAGAGGCGGTTGATCGCGATCGCCGCGGTCATCGCAGGTGGGATCGTGCTGGTCGTCGCGACAACCATCATGCTTGCGGGGCCGACCGTCATCGATTTCATCGCCGGGATCGTCGGCCTGGGTTCCCAGGCCGAGAGGCTGTGGTCCGTGTTCCAGTATCCGGCCGCCCTCACGCTCCTCATCGGCCTCGCCTGGCTGATCTACTATCTCCTGCCGAACACGAGGGCTCAGAGCGGATGGCACGTGCTGATCGGCGCTGTCGTGGCGACACTGCTCTGGGTCGGCGTCACACTGCTCTTTCGCTTCTATGTCCAGAACTTCGGGAACTACAACCAGACGTACGGCACGATTGGCGGAATCATCGTGCTGCTGCTGTGGATGTATCTCTCGATGCTCGTATTCCTGAGCACCGGCGAGCTCATCTCCGAACTCAACCACGGAACGGGCTCGGTGCGCGGCCGCGCGGGGGCGACGTACAAGGGGCGTCTCTCGACTGGCGACGGCCCCGTGCGGCCGTCGACCGAGCGCATCGAGCGGGTGGAGCCGCTGGCGGCGCGCGGGCCGCACGACTGAGGCATCGTCATTCCAGCGAGGCGGCCGGCCCGCTTGTCACTGCTCAAAGCGCAACACAACGGGCGTCCCGCGCCTGACCCTGAGACTCGCCGCAGCGCTCCCCTCGCGCATGGCGATCTCGATGAGACCCGATGACCCGCTGATCGCCACCGGGTGCCCGCCCGCAGCATCCGAGTAGCTGCGCACGATAGGCACCGTGTGGCCGGCCACCTCGATTCGTCCGCCGTGGCGCGCGATGAGATTCGTGATCGCGTTGCCGAACCGGTCAATGGAGATGATCTCTCCGGCGACACCACCATCCTCCAACCGGTGCGGCTCCGGAGTTCGGCGGATGCCGGGCGCTTCCGCGCGAGGACCCAGCGAGTCGAGCGGCGCGCCGAGTGCCAGGAGCGCTGCCGCCGGCGCGAAGAGATCGCGGCCGTGGAAGGTGGCGGAGGCATTGCCCGGCACGGGCAGCTCGACAGCGCGCGCGTCCGCGGCGAGTAGCGCGGGTGAGAGCAGTCCGTTGTCCGGTCCGACGAGCGTTCTCCCCTCACTCGCGACCGCGAGCGCCGCCCGCGCGCTCCCCACACCGGGATCGACGACGGCGAGATGCACCGTCCCCTCCGGAAAGCGGCGCCAGTAGCGCGCGAGCGCGAGTCGTCCGGCTTCGACATCGTGAGGGGCGATGTCGTGCGTGACGTCGACGAGCCGCGCATCGGGAGCTCGGCTGAGCAGCACGCCCTTCATCTCGGCGACGTATCCGTCTGCCGTGCCGAAATCCGTGAGCAGCGTTATGAGGGCGCGCATTGTCCATGAGCCTTCTGCTGTGGTTCCGCTGCGACCTTCAGCGCGTCGCGAGCGCGCCCACGGCCGTGGCCACGCGCTCGCCGAGCAACATGAGCGCCCGTCCCGCTGGCGAGGCCGGCTCCGACACGACGATGGGAGTCCCGCTGTCACCCCCCGTCATCACCGGCGGATACAGCGGAATCTGCCCGAGCAGCGGAAGCGAGAGCTCGTCGGCGAGTCGCTGGCCGCCGCCCGACCCGAACAGCGCCGACGGCTTGCCGCAGTGCGGGCACTCGAACCAGCTCATGTTCTCGACGATTCCGAGCACGGGGACGCCGACGCGCTGGAACATCTTCGCGCCGCGGAGCGCGTCGCCGATCGCCATCTCCTGCGGCGTCGTGACGATCAGCGCACCGCCCACCTGCGTCGCCTGCACCAGCGAGAGCTGCGCGTCACCCGTGCCCGGCGGCATGTCCACCAGCAGATAGTCGAGCTCACCCCATTCCACGTCGCGCAGGAACTGCGTGATGACCTTCATGATTATCGGCCCGCGCCATATGGCCGGCTGGTCGCGCTCGATGATGAAGCCGATGCTCATGAGGCGGATGCCGTGCGCCTCGAGCGGCATGATGCGCTCGTTCCTGACCTGGGGCTGCGAGTTCACGCCCATCATGCGCGGGATGTTGGGCCCGTAGATGTCGGCGTCCATGAGTCCGACGCGCGCACCATCGCGCGAGAGAGCGAGCGCCAGGTTGGCGGCGACGGTCGACTTCCCGACCCCGCCCTTACCGCTCGAGATCGCGATGATGCTGCCAAGGTGGGGGTAGGCAACCGGCGTCGGCGCGGCCGGGCGTTGAGCGGAAGCGGCGGCCGGACGCGCATCCATCACCGGAAGCGCGCGGCCGGCTCCGGGCGCTCCTCCCCCTCCCCCCCTCCCCCCCCGCGGTGCGTCGCGCGCCTGCGCCGCGGGCTGTTGCCCACCCTGTACTCGTGCGCGCGACACGTCCTCCACGTCCACGCGCACCGCCGTCACGCCTTCCACACCTTCGATCGCAACCCGCACGTCGCGCACAAGCGTGGCATCGTCGGACGGATCGAGAAGCAGCGTGAGACGCACCCTGCCATCGGTAGTCGTGGCGATGTCACGGACACGCCCGCCGGAGAGAACATCGGTGCCGATGCGTTCGCTGCGAACTGTGGACAGCGCGGCATCGATGCGTTCGTGCAGGCGGTCAGGCACGGTCGGGTGTCGATCGCGTGAGCGTCCTGACCTCGCGGACCTCGGGTACCTGTTGTCTGAGCCGGACCTCGATTCCATGGATCATCGTGTCCGCCGTCATCTCGCAATCCGGGCAATCGCCGTTCATTCGCAGCACGGCGATTCCGGTCGCCGCCTGGAACTCGAGCAGCTCGACCCCGAAGTTCTCGTGCAGCATGGGACGCAGGCCTTCGATCGCGTCGTTGATGCGGGTCTCGATCGCGGGGCGGCCACGGCCGGCTGGTCGTCGCAGCGGGGACATATGCGCAAGTTAGGGAGCGGGTGGGGTAATTCAAGCTGCGGAGCGTGCACGCCGGTCGTGGCTTGCCAGGTGTACGGTGCCCGCTGCTCGGCGACCCTAATCGAACCGCAGCCGCACCACGTAGTCGACTCCGAGCTCGTTCTCGGCAGGTGCGACGGCCAGCGCCCGCCTGATCGCACCGCGCGCCAGATCTATGTTCGCCGCCCATTCCACAGTCGTCGCGTGCACGCCGTCGCGCTCGAACACATCCGCAACACGCGGCTGACCCTCGGCGACCGCTCGCTCCACCCACAGCCGCCCCACACGGTCAAAGAAGATCGCCCTTACCGGCGCCTTGCGGTCCGGAACACCAAACGGGAGATCACGCAGCGTCGCGCCGAAGCGGCGGGCACGCTGCGCCAGCACGGAATCAGCGCGCCTGGTCTCGGCGCTGCTCAGCTCCGGTCCCGTGACCTCGCGAGCGATCGTCCGGATCTCCGTTCCGTCCGCGGCGAACCATGTGATCGCATAGTTCGAGGTTATGGCTGTCGCCCACTCGCCCGTCGGGCTGTGTGCAACGAGGTGCTGCGAACCGAACGGCTGATGGACGTAACCCCGCACCCTCGCGCCACCCGACTGCACGTCGATGGCATGCATCGCGACCGTGCCTTCTGGAGGGGCCGGGACCACAACCGAGTCGGCGACATCGCCGTTCGGCGTCCGGTAGAACCGTATGGTGCCTGCCCTCGGTGTCTCCGGAATGGATCGCATGCCGACATCGATCAACTGTCCGAGCGAATCGAACGTGATCGGCGCGAAGAGTCCGGCAGCCGAATGCGCCATTCGAATGGACGAGCGATACACGGCGTTCGAATCCGACAGCGCGTAGGCGTTGTAGCGCGCGTTGCCCGTGTCGCGCACCCAGAGGAGGCCGTCAGGGCCAATGGCGAGACAGCATGGACCCAGGACCTCGCCGGGCCCGGAGCCCTTCCCCGCCACTCGGAAGAGAAAACCGCCATCGTCGGAGTACGCGCGCACGTTGTCCGATCCCGCATCGGCAACGAGAATGCGGCCGTCGCCATCTATGGCGACGCCCGTGACCGAGGCGAAGATGTAGTCGTCGCCCCGATCTTCGGCACCGATCGTCAGGTCCGGAATCCCGCGGATCTCCACCACTTCGTGCGTCCGATTCTCCGGTGCCTCTCTGCCGCAGGCGACGGCGAACAGAAGCAGCGCGGCGGAGAAGAGACCGGCGGGGTGGCCGTCGCGCCTAGGGCACCGCGCGAGGTTGCTGGACGGATCGGTCAGCAGCATAGGGATAATCTAAACCGGTCGCGAAAATGGATTCCCGCTTTCGCGAGAATGACGGCGTGGTGGACGGCGGAATGGCGACATGGTCGATGGCGGGAATGACGGCGTGGTGGACGGCGGAATGGCGACATGCGATGGCGGGAATGACGGCGTGGTGGACGGCGGCGACGACGACATCAACCCTGTACGCCACCGGCAAGCCGCTCGAGCACCTTCTCCAGATCCGGCTTCTGCCCCAGAACCGCGACCACCGGATCGCTGGCCATTCGCTCCATCCGCTCGCGCGCGTTCCGTATGGTGAACGCGCGCGGGTCCAGCGACTCGTCGACTTCCTCCCACGTGAGCGGCATCGAGACAGTCGCCCCGGGTAACGGCCGCATGCTGAACGGAGCCACGATGAGCTGCCCGTGCCTGTTCTGCAGATAATCCAGGTACACCTTGTCCCCGCGCTTCGTCACGTGCCTCGTGATGGTCACCGTCTCGCGCAACTCCCGGAGCACCAGCCGCGCAAGCAGCTCGCCCAGCGTTCGCGACTGCGCATACGTCATCTGCCGGCCGAGTGGAAGCAGGATGTGCAGACCCGTCTTCCCCGTGGTCTTCACGTAGTTCGGAAGGCCCGCGCCGTCACACAGACCGTGCAGCACCTGCGCAGCGCGAATGACGTCGGAGAATGGCGCCTCCTTGGGATCGAGATCGATCACGCACCAGTCGGGCAGTTCGAGCGATCCCACGCGGCTGGCCCAGATGTGCAGCGGGATCGTCCCCATGTTCGCGATGTAGACGATCGATTCGACATCGTCGCACACGAAGTAGCGGACATCGCGCTGCGAATCCTCGCTCCAGATCGGCACGGTGCGCATCCAGTCCGGCGCGAAATCGGGAGCGTCCTTCTGGTAGAACGACTTGCCATCGATCCCGTCGGGGAAGCGCGTCAGCACGAGCGGCCGGTTTCTCAGATACGGCAGCAGCCATGGCGACAGCGCGCGATAGTACTCGATGAGATCGCCCTTGGTGTAGCCCTCGACGGGCCAGAATACCTTCTTCTGGTTGGAGAGGTTCACCGTCTTGCGGACTGGCTCTCTGGCAGCCGCGGCGGCGGCCGCGGCCGGCGGCGGGTCGTTCGCGCCGATCGTCGCCGCTGTTTCGCCGGGTGAAACGTGGGCGGCTGGCACGCCGGCGTCCTCTGTCCAGCCCTGGCGCTCGCAGTCGGCCGGACTCTTGTCCTCGCGCAGGCGGAGAAAGGCCGGGTGGCGGAGCACTCCGTCGGGCGTCCACTCGCGGAACCGCACCTCACACACCTGCAGGGGCTCCACCCACGTCGTCGTCCGTGTCTCGGGGATGTCACTGCTCGGCAGGGGGTCGGCGCCCGGAACCGCGACGGGTCCCATGCATGGAGCGTCGCTGCGCACCGCGGGCGCGAGCAGTCGCTGTATCTCGTCCAGCTTCGCGCCGTCGAACCCCGTTCCCGCGCGGCCCGCATACACGAGAGTTCCATTCACGAGGTCGCCGAGTTGCAGAGCGCCGAAGTGTGCGCGCGTGCGCTTTGGCTCGGTGAAGCCGACGATGATGAAGTCGCCCGTTCGCTCCGCCTTGATCTTGAGCCACGAGTCGCTGCGCCCGCTCCTGTACGCCGAGTCGCCCTTCTTTGCGATAATGCCTTCGAGTCCGTGCGCGCCCACTTCGCGCAGGAACGCCTCGCCTTCACGCTCCATGTGGTCCAGCGTGCGTACGGGTCCGAGTTTCGGCACGGCCTGCATCAGAAGCTCCTTTCGCTTCACCAGGGGCAGAGTGCGGAGGTCGAAATCCTCGAACGCGAGGAAGTCGAAAGCGAAGAATGTGGCCGGCAGCTCCACGGCCGCCCTGCGGATGTCGAGCGTCGACGACAGACGCCCTCTCTGCTGCAGGCGCGCGAAGCTCGGCATTCCCTTTTCGTCCAGCACCACGACCTCGCCGTCGATGATGCACTCATCCAGCGGCAGCGCCTTTATCGCACGCGCTATCTCGGGAAACACAGCCGTGTAGTCGTTGCCCTTGCGCGTGAGCAGCAACGCTTCGCCGTCCGACTTGCTCGCCAGCAGACGGTAGCCATCGAGCTTGAGTTCGAACAGCCAGCCGTCGCGCGTGAACGCATCCTCTCTGGGCTCGGCGAGCATGACCCCGGCGTGGCGCGGATCGACACGTGCGCGCGCCGCCATCGCTTCCGGCCCTGCCCTGTCGGGCTCCCGGCCACCGGTGTCTGGTGCTGCCACCGACTTCTGCAGCTCGCGGCGGAGCGTCGCCACCGGGCTCTCGCCCGCCTTCAGCTCCTCGACCGTCAGCCCCGAGAGCACAGACACCTCGGAGAACGGTTCACCTGCCCGCGTCATCCAGGCGTCGCGTTCCTTGATGAGCAGCCAGTCCTTCTCGCTCTTCTTGATCTTCACCAACGTCCACTTTCCGAAGAGCTTGTAGCCCTTGAGCTCGAAGAGCAGCTTCCCCTTCTCCAGACCCTGGCGCCAGTCCTCGAGCGGCACCCATTCGCCCCGGTCCCAGACGATCACCCCGCCTGCGCCGTAGTTCCCCTTCGGGATGATCCCCTCGAAATCTCCGTACTCCAGCGGATGGTCCTCGACCTTGACGGCGAGCCGTTTGTCGTTCATGTCGTACGACGGGCCCTTTGGTACCGCCCATGATCGCAGCACGCCATCCATCTCCAGTCGCAGATCGAAGTGGAGCTGCCGCGCGGCGTGCTTGTGGACGACGAAGAGATGGCCCTCGTCGGGCGACACCGTACCCACCGGTTCGGGCGATCGGTCGGCCGACCGTTTGGCCCGATATCTGTCCAGGGCGTCCGCTTTTTCGTTCGGCGGTTCGGATTCGCCTCTTGCGGCCACGTGTCTGTGGGGTAAGGGTAAATGCAGGTGCGCTCGAATCTCAAACCCTCAAAACTCGCTTACCATGCCAGCCCGATCCATCGGAACCGCCACCATCTCCTTCGGACTCGTCTCCGTCCCCGTGAACGTGTACTCGTCCGCCGAGTCAAAGGCGAGCGTCTCGTTCAATATGCTGCACAGGAAGTGCGGCACGCGACTCAAGCAGTATTACACCTGCCCGAAGGACGGCGAAACCGTGACGCGCGACGAGACGGTGAAGGGCTACGAGTTCGCCAAGGATCAGTACGTCGTCTTCACGCCGGAGGAGCTCAAGGCGCTGGAGGAGAAGGCGACAAGTCTCATCGACATAGCCGAATTCGTGCCGCTCGCCGAAGTCGATCGGGAGTATCTGGAGAAGGTCTACTACCTCGGACCCGACAAGGGCGGGGATCGGGCCTATCGATTGCTCGCCGAGGCGCTGAAGGACACCGGGCGCGCCGCGCTTGGGCAGTACGCCGTTCGCGGCCAGCAGCATCTGGTGTTGCTCAGACCGTTGAACGGCGTGCTGGTGATGGAGCAGTTGCACTACGCGGACGAAGTCCGACCCACGACCGAAGTGCCGCTGACCGAGGGAGACGTGAAGCCGGCGGAGCTCGCGCTCGCGAAGCAGCTCATCGAGCAGGCGTCCAACGAGGAGTTCCAGCCGGACAAGTACAGTGACACCGTTCGGGAGCGAGTGCTGGAGACGATTCAGCAGAAGGTGGAGGGGCAGGACATCACCGTGGGTGATGTCGTCACGGACACCGGCGGCAAGATCATCGATCTCATGGATGCACTCAAGGCAAGTCTCGCCCGCGGCAAGGCCGGCGGTGAGAGCGAGCAAGGCGGCACGGCGGGGGAGGGACAGAAGAGGGATGAGGCCGGCCGGAAGGCGTCGTGAGGATTCACGCCGGCACGAGCGGCTTCGCCTTCAAGGAATGGAAGGGCGTGTTCTATCCCGGTGACCTCCCTGCTGACGGAATGCTGGGCTTCTACGCGGGGCGGTTTCCGACGGTCGAGATCAACAACACGTTCTATCGGCTGCCAAAGGAGAAGGTGCTGAAGGAGTGGGCGGCGGCGGTGCCCGGCGGGTTCAGGTTCGCGATCAAGGCGAGCCAGCGCATCACGCACCGCGCGCGACTGAAGGCGGAGGCCGCCGAACCGACCGAATACCTGCTGCGCGTGACAGCGGTGCTCGGCGAGAAGCTGGGACCGATTCTCTTTCAGCTCCCGCCGAACCTGAAGAAGGACGTCGAGCGGTTGCGCGCTTTTCTCGGCGTGCTGCCGGAGGACGGCGCCCGGAAGTTCACCTTCGAGTTCCGGCACGAGAGCTGGTTCGATCAGGACGTATACGACGCATTGCGCGAGCGGGACGCTGCGCTGTGCATCGCGGAGCAGGATGACTTCGCGGTTCCCGTCGTGGCCACCGCGTCGTGGGGATATCTCAGGCTGCACCGGCTCGACTACGGCGATGCGGCGTTGGCTGAATGGGCTCGCCGCATCCGGAGCGAGCCGTGGGAGGAGGTGTACGTGTTCTTCAAGCACGACGAGAGCGCGACGGGAGCATCGGGTCCTTCCGGCGTGGACGCGTTTGCGCGGGTCGCGGCCGAGGCATCACGATAGATCTGACGACGTCCCGCCGTCAGTGTTGGCGACCGGAACATCGTGGCACCGGTAGCACCCGTTTCGTCGTGATCACCGCCACGCTGGCGGGCGGCGAACTCAGCCCCCGTCGCGCGGCAGAGCCAGTGTCACGTTGCCGTTCTCATCGAGGAACTCGAGACTCGGAGCCCCCGTGGAGTCGACCCGCATGCGGATGCGGGGGCGGCCCATCGGATCGGACAGATCAACCGCCGCCGAGCGACTCACATCGCGCCCTACGTACACGCGCGGTGCGTACAGCGGCACCCCGTTGCGCGGCTGGGCCCACTGCCGGAGCGCCGCCTCGCGCGCCTCGCCCTCGGGCATGGCCATGATCGAATCGCGCTCCTGGACCAGATCGAAGATGTCTGCATCGGTACGATCGCCGATCGTCAGACCCATGCGGCGGACGCCATTGTTGTCTGCGTAGTTCAGCACGACGATCTGGTCCTGATTGAACTGATCGAAGGAGAGGGCGGCGTTCGCCGTGAACGTGCCGTCGGGACGGCGATGCCCCTGGAAGGTGAGCCCGCCGTTCTCCGTGCCCTCGTCGTTGAAGAAGATGATTCCGGGCCGCGAACCACCGGGATAGCCGAACGGCTTGCCCTTGTAGATCGGGCCGATCGACCGCTCCCTGTTCGAGATGACCATCCTCAGCTTCCCGTCCGGCTCGACGATGTTGATGCGCTCGACATCTATCTCGTCGAAGCGATGCTTCTCGTCGCCCTGCCGGAATGCAGCGACAGTGAGCACGACGAAGAGCAGCGTCATCAGCCCTGCGTACGCCTTGAGCATCCGCAACTCGCGGAGAATGCGGTTGTCCATGGTCTGGCTCCTGATCAGTAGTTCCACGCGGCGCCGTCGTCCTCCGCGGGGGCGTTCTCCATCACGTGATCGCCCATGAGTCGCACGAGCTCGGCCCACGTCCACGCGTGCCACGCATGCCCCTTGCCCGGACGCCCGTAGGTGAACTCGGCGTCGGACACCGGGTTCGTTGCACTCTCCAGGAACTCCTCGAAACGGTATACGGCCAGGTTCAGATAGAAGTCATCCATGTCGCCGGCGAAGAAGTGCAGCTTCCCTGCGAGTCTCGGACCGAGGGTGCCCCAGTTTCGCTGCGCGTACTCGCGCAGGGGCCCTGCGGCGAGATCGTGAGGCGCGGCTCCGGCTCGCCGTCCTTCGCGACGACCACGACCAGGCGTCCCGTGATCGCGCCGGCCGCGAGGGCCGGCGAGACGGTGACCTCGAAGCGTGGCCCCTCGTACGGCTGCTCCTGCCCCGCAGCGACAGCCGCCGGGACCGCGATTGCTGCCCACGTCGCCAGTGTCGACCCGCGCAGCCATCGGATCAGCATCTCGTCAATCGAGCGTATGATGAGGTGCATGCCATGGCTGCTGTGA
>JBOHTO010000172.1:0-41938 GCA_050733695.1 Gemmatimonadaceae bacterium
GTTCCAGGGGCCAGCTCGAAGAGCAGGGACGGGTCCTGATCCTCCGCGAGGAGGCGGAAGAGGAGCCGGCGCGCATGGGCGAGTGGCGGGGACTCGCGGTCCCAGCCGTACTCTATGAGGCGCCGGACGGCATTGATGGTCCCGACTCCTTCGAAATGCTGCGCTCGCGCCGAGGGAACGCCCAGCATCGAATCCCCCCAGCCACCGCCAGGATTCTGCATCAGGGCCAGCATCAGGGCGGGCTCATAGTTATATGGCAGCAGGGACGCCACGCCCGCCCTGCTCAGATCGAGCCTGGCTACGTCTATTGTGGCTCTATACTGTATTGGTGCTGCTGCGTGGTCCAGCAGCCAGCCGAGCGGGAAGGCGACGGGAGAAGGGGGAGGCGCCGGCGCCGGTGGAAGGGCGGGCAGGGGAACGGCGGGCGTGGACGGTTCGGTCACGGTCGGCACTCGCAGTCAAGTCGTTGTGAGGCAACGCGATTGCATCAGCACGCCAGGATCGCCGGGAGTTCGCGGCGAACGATAGCGATTTTCCCGCCGAACGCTAGGGGGTAGGAGCCGAATCTCGCGCAGGGAACCCATTAACACCGACCTTTCGCCCGCGTCAGACATGCGAACGGCTCGTCAGATGGGCGCGCCGGCCTACTAAGGGAGGATGCATGCAGATTGCCAGAATGCGGATCGCGGCCCTCGGGGCCATGCTGGTTTCGAGCCTCGCGGGGGTTACAGCGGTCCAGGCGCAACAGACGCCCGACAGCTCGGCGAGGGCGAGGGCAGATGCCGTCGAACGGCACGAGAATGCGCGGGGGGCGCGGGGGGCGCGGGGGGCCAGGCGGGCGGAGGGACGCAAGGTCGGTCTCGTCTTCCGCGGCATTGAGCTCACCGACGACCAGAAGGCGCGGGTCCGTTCCATCCATCAGGAGTACCGCGAGCGGTTCGCCGAGCTTCGCACCGAGGCGCGCAAGTCGCGCGGCGACGGTGCGCGGCCTGACAGCGCATCACGTCATGCGTTGCGTGAGCGCGCGATGCAGGTGCGGGCCGAGGAGCGGAGCGCCATCCGCGCGGTGCTCACTCCTGAGCAGCAGTCGGTGTTCGACCGGAACATCGAAGCGCTCGGGGATCGCAGGGAACAACATCGCTTGAAGAAGGCGAAGCGGCCGGCGACGGACAGGAGCTGAGCGCTTGTAATGCGATCGGCCGGGGGGCATCTTGAGCGGGAAGAACCCCGAGCCGATCTCGATGATCCAGAGCTTGCTGTCCCGCAAAGTCTCGAAGCTTCCAGCGCGCGTCCGCCTCGGCGGGCGCGTGCTTTTCCTCACAGAGAATCCGGCGCTCATCCGCGCTCAGCTCGACGGCGAGGACCTCGCGTACGATGCTGCTGCGCCCCGTGACTCGGACCGGCGCCCCGCGCTGCGCGACAACATCTCGACGGACGAGATCACGCCGGCCTACATCTGCTACTACTTCGACGAGACGCTGGGCGAATTCCCGTATCTGGGGTTGAAGGCGGGCGACGAGTTCCCGATCGCCCGCGGGGCGGTAAAGGGGGGCGGATTCTGTTGCTCGGTGTCGGGGAAGCGCAGGGGCAAGGGTTCCTCGCGCGAGCAGTCGCCCTACGCCGAGATGGTGGCCGGAATCCGCCTGGTGATCGCGGAAAACATCGAGCGCATCTACCGGGAGAACTGTCAGAACCTGGGCGTGCTCACTTCCACGGACTTCTCGCTGGTGGAGCGCGTTCGCCGCGGCGAGGATATACCGCTCGAGGAGTTCACGGCGGGCGAGGGTGACATCTCGCGCGGGATCATCGAGTATGGTGGACTCTTCGCGTACAACGTCGCCCGCCTGCAGGGGAAGGTCGACGTACCGCGCGTGACGACGCCGGCCCGCGCGATGACGATCGCCGAGAAGATCTTCGCCCGCGGCTGGGTGACCGACGCTGCGGCGGGGGCGGCGGGCGTGCCGGCGGTGAAGCCGGGCGATCAGGGCTTCGTGCGCACGGACATCCGCTTCAGCCACGAATACGTGACGCCCATGGCGGCGATCTTCTTCGAGGATCTCGTGGGCAGGGAGGAGCCGGTGAACGATCCCGGTTCCGTCTACTTCTTTCGCGACCATCTCACGTTTCTCGACCAGGTCATGCGGCCGGAGCATGTTGAGATGGGGTTGCTCGACGTCGCGAACCAGCTCGAGGCAAAGCAGCGGACGTTCGCGGAGGCGAAAGGCATCAAGCTGTACGGGCAGCTCGACAAGCGGCTCAATCTGCACGGCGCGCTGAACGCGGCCGGCTCGGAGGCGATCTGCCATTCCAAGATCCTGGAAGCGCATGCGCTGCCCGGCCAGATCATAATCGGCTCGGATTCGCACACACCGCACGCGGGCGCGGTGGGGTGTATTGCGTTCGGTGTGGGGACGACCGCGATCTTCAACTCCTGGATCACGAAGGACGTGCGGGTCGAGGTGCCGAAGTCATTCAGGGTCGTGGTGCACGGGGAGAAGCCCGCGAACGTGACTGCCAAGGACTTCATGCTCGAGATACTGCGCCACCCGTACATAAGGAGTGGTGAGGCGATCGGTCAGATCATCGAGTACGCGGGCGAAGCCGTTGAATCGCTCTCGGTCGACGAGCGCGCGACGATGACGAACATGGCCGCGGAGGTGGGCGCGTTCACCGGCATCATCGCACCGGATGAGAAGACGATCGAGTACCTGGTCGCGCAGCGAGAGCTCTCGCACGACGCGGCGCGTGCGCTCTGCGACGGACTCTTCTCCGACGAGGGCGCCTCGTACGTGAAGGTGATCGAGATCGATGCGTCAGCGCTGAGGCCGATGATCGCGCTCCCCGGCGATCCCGGTAACGGCATGTACATCGACGAACTCGGGCGCGATGTCGCGGTCGATATCGCCTACGCGGGGTCATGCACGGCCGGGAAGAAGGAGGACATGGACATGTACGCGCGCGTCTTCCGTGAGGCGCTCGAGCGGGGCGAACGCGTGTCGACAACGACGTACATCCAGTGCGGCTCGCGCGAAGTATTCCTGTACTGCCAGGAACGCGGCTATGACCGGATCTTCGCCGATGTGGGGGCGACGTTCGTGGAGCCGTCGTGCGGCGCGTGCATCAATGCCGGCCCCGGTGTGTCGCGCAACAGGGACGACGTCACGATCTCGGCGATCAACCGGAACTTTCCGGGGCGGTCCGGGCCGGGGCAGCTCTATCTCGCATCTCCGTACACGGTCGCAGCATCGGCCATAGCGGGAAAGATCGTTCCCTGGGAATCCGCCCAGCCCGCCGTCGTGTAGTGAATGCGCGGTGAGTTCCTGGACCTCGGCGACGCGCGTCTCTATTATTTCGCCGCCGGCACGAGGGGCACGGGTGAACCTGTCGTCTTCCTGCACGGTTTCCCCACTTCATCACATCTCTGGAGCGCGCTGGTGCCGGAGATGCCCGAAGGACACCGACTGGTCGTCATCGACCTGCTCGGCTACGGGCGCAGCGATCGACCGGGCACGCACGATGTGAGCGTTCGCGGCCACGCCGATCGCGTGATCTCGGTGCTGGACGCGCTCGGTATCAACTACTGTTGCATCGTGGGGCACGATGTGGGAGGAGGTGTCGCGCAATCACTCGCACTGCGCCACCCCGCACGCGTGTCGCGACTCTGCCTCATCAACTCGGTGGCGTTCGACGCGTGGCCGGTACGCGAGGTCAAGCTGGCGCGGGCGATGCTGCCACTCACCGGCTACCTGCCGTCGAGCTGGATTCTCTCCTTCGTCCGCGCTGATCTCGTCCGCGGCTACGTCGATGGCGAGCTGGGCGCGCATTCGGTCGCGCAGTATCTCCGCACGTTCGACGCGGCCGACGGACGCGACGCACTGATGGCGCATCTCGCCGCACTCGATTGTTCGGAGACGCTCGCGCTGGCTCCGCGCCTGCGAGACATCGTGCAGCCCACCGCGATCGTGTGGGGAGCGGAAGATCCGTGGCTGGCACCGGCTCTGGGCGAGCGGCTGCACGAGACGATCCCCGGCTCGACCTTCCGCCTCCTGCCCGGCGTCCGGCATTTCTGTCCGGAAGAAACACCTCAGCAGATCGCTGGCGTGATCGCCGAGCTGCTGCGGAGGTGAGGCAGGGCTATCGGTTCACCGCTCGCATGCCCCCTTCCTGATATCTGTCCCCCGCCACCATCATGCCCACGCTGTGCAGCGCGGCCACATCGTCAGTCGTCAACTCGATGTTGATTGCAGCGGCGTTTTCCTCGATCCGTTCCGCGTGCGTCGAACCCGGGATCGGGACGACGTCATCGCCCCGCGACAGCAACCACGCGAGGGCGAGCTGCGCAGCCGTGCAGCGCCTGGCCCGCGCGATCGCCTCCACCTTCGCGACGAGATCGAGATTCCTGCGGAAGTTCTCTCCCTGAAAACGCGGATTCGCCTTTCGCCAGTCGTCGTCTGCAAGGTCGTCCGGTGAACGGAAGCGCCCGGCGAGGAAGCCGCGGCCGAGCGGACTGTAGGCGACGAAGGCGATGCCGAGCTCGCGGCAGGTGTCAAGCAGCTCGCCCTCGGGGTCGCGGGTCCACAAGGAGTATTCCGTCTGAAGGGCCGCGATCGGATGCACCGCGTGCGCCCGGCGAATCGTCGCAGGTGCGGCTTCGGAAAGACCGAGGTGACGCACCTTGCCGGCATTCACCAGTTCCGCCATGGCGCCAACAGTGTCCTCGATCGGCGTGTTCGGGTCGACGCGGTGCTGATAGTACACGTCGATCACGTCGACTCCGAGTCGCTTGAGCGACGCGTCGCAGGCCTCACGTACGTACTCCGGACGGCCGTTGATCCCGCGCGACGCGCCGTCTTCCGATCGCACGTTGCCGAACTTGGTCGCGAGCACGACCTCGTCGCGGCGGCCCGCGATCGCGCGCCCCACCAGTCGCTCGTTCGTGAACGGACCATACACGTCGGCCGTGTCCAGGAAGTTGATGCCCACGTCCAGCGCGCGCGCTATCGTCGCCATGGAGCGCTCTTCGTCGGCCGTCCCGTAGAACTCCGACATGCCCATGCAGCCGAGCCCCATCGCCGAGACCGCAGGTCCGGCGCGGCCGAGCCGCCGCCGCGGCATTGGTGTCATTGCCGCGCCTTTCTCGCCCCGTTTCCTGATATCGCTCTTCATCCCGGTGCCTCGCGTCCTGTCGATTCGCAATTCTGCCCCCATCGATCGAGCCTTCCCCAGCAGGTGCAGGAGGAATCGTTACAGCAATGAATGATCCGAATCATCCCGGCCTGCCGCTACCCCCGTCGGCGTGGGCATGGGCTGGCCGCCGACCTGTGCACGCATGGCTCGGATCTGGGTGTACCAGCGGTTCGGCACGAGCGGCTTTCCGCACTGTGATGAATGCGATTGCGCTTCCCATCGCGCACAGCGCCGCACTGATCAACATCGCGCGTGTGTATCCAGCGGCGAACGCCGGTCCATCGATATCGTCGAGACCACCCAATCCTGCGGCGAGCGGGATGATAGCGACGGCCAGCAGACCGGCCAGACGCGCGACGGCATTGTTCACCGCCGAGGCGATGCCGACCTGCTCATCGTCCACGGCGCCAAGCACGGCGGCAGTCAGCGGGGCAACGAGGGCGGACAGCCCGAGCCCGAAGACTGCCAGCCCGGGAAGCACACCCGTGAGGTAGGCCGCGTCGGAGCTCACACGACTCAATAGCAGCATCCCGCCCGCGGCCAGGAGCGCGCCGACGGTCATCGGGAGGCGTGGCCCGATGCGCTGCCCCAGTCGTCCGGCGGCCGGCGACAGCGCGAGCATGATGATGTTGACGGGGAGGAGGGCCGCGCCCGTCTCGAGCGCGCTGTAGCCGACCACGTTCTGGAGCTGGAGCACCAGGAAGAAAAAGAGCCCGCTGAGCGCAGCGTACACCAGCAGCGTCGTGGCGTTTGTCCCGCTGAACTGGCGCGAACGAAAAAGCACGAGTGGCAGGAGCGGGTCGGCCGAACGCCGCTCGACGACAACGAACGCCGCGAGCAAGACGACTCCCACGAGTCCCGCGCTCATGATCGCCGGGTGCGTGAAGCCATCGTTCGGGCCCGACATGAGCGCGCCGATGACGCCGCCGAGTCCGGCCGTAACCAGCGCCGCGCCCAGGTAGTCGATGGACCTGGAGCCGCTTTCCGTCGTGCGAACATCTGGAACATGTCGCCATGCGATCCATGCCGCTGCGATCGCGAATGGCGTGACACTGGCGAACACCCAGCGCCAGGACGCGGCCTCGACGAGCCATCCCCCGGCGAGCGGACCCAGCGCCGTCGACACCGCCGACCATCCCGCCCACTGCCCAATGGCGCCAGCTCGATCCTCATCGGTGAAGACGGTGTCGAGAATCGCGAGACTGTTCGGTACCAGCAGCGCGCCCGCGGCACCCTGCAGCAGTCGCAGCGCAACGAGTACTTCGACGTTCGGGGCCATGCTGCACAGGGCCGACATCACGGTGAACGCGACGAGGCCGATCACGAACACCTTCCGGCGGCGATACACATCGCCCAGCGATCCGCCCAGCAGCATGAGTGCGCTCAGCGTGAGCAGGTATCCGTTCATTATCCATTGCAGGCCACTCATCCCGAGCGCGAACTCGCCGCCGATGGTGGGAAGGGCGACATTCACGACGGTGCCTTCGAGAAAGACGGCCCCGGAGCCGAGTACCGCGGCGGCGACGGTCCAGCGTCCCTGCGGTGACTTCAGTTGAATGGTGTGGCGATCATCCATGCGGTTCACCAGTTCACTTTCCCGCAGCATCCGTCAGCCACCATTCCCCGTGCCCCCACTGTCATGCGCCTATGCCCCCCGCGACCAAGCGCGAGCCGAAAGCCACATAGCTCTCGTTGTGCGCCGGATCGCTCGCCCTGACTTCGGCAGCGCATTGCAGCCAGTAATGTCCTTCCCGCAGGGGCAGGAATCCGTTTGCTCTCCCGATGGCGGCCGCGGGCGCGGCGAACCACGCAGACGCCATCTCCAGACCCGCGCCACGCGACCGCTTCTGCTATAATGCAGACCATGGTGCATTCCCTGGCTGGCGGAAGGCAAGTGACGGGAGAGCTGGAGGCCACGAACAGCTTGCCGGCGTTGCGTGAGCTGGAGCAGGCAGCGACTCTGATCTACGAGGCGATGCCAGCGACGCCACAGTATCGCTGGCCCCTGCTCGACGCGCGCTGCGATTGCGAAGTGTGGGTAAAGCACGAGAATCACTCTCCGGTCGGCGCTTTCAAGGTGCGTGGCGGACTGGTGTACGTCGATGCTCTGCGGCGAGAGCATCCGCAAGTCGAGGGCATCGTGACCGCGACACGCGGCAACCACGGGCAATCGATTGGCTTCGCGGCCGCGCGCGCGCAGATGGGCGCGCTCGTGGTCGTACCGCATGGCAACAGCGTGGAGAAGAATGCCGCCATGAGAGCGCTGGGGGTGGAGCTCGTGGAGCACGGGCACGACTTTCAGGCGGCGGTCGAGGCGGCCGAAGCACTCGCTGCAGAGCGTGGCTGGCACCGTCTCCCATCCTTCCACCCGTTGCTCGTGCGCGGCGTCGGTACCTACGCGCTGGAGCTCTTCCGCGGGGCGCCGCCGCTCGATGCCATCTATGTCCCCATCGGACTCGGCTCCGGCATCTGTGGCGTCATCGCCGCGCGCGATGCTCTCGGCCTTCGCACCGCGGTAATTGGAGTGACGTCGGCCGCGGCACCCGCGTTCGCGCGCTCACTGGAACGGGGAACTGTCCTGTCGCAGGATGTGACGACGCGAATCGCGGACGGCGTTGCCTGCCGCACACCTGTGGCTCCGGCGCTGGACGTCGTGGCGCGCGGCACCGAGCGGGTGGTGGAAGTCACCGACGAGGAGGTGGAGGAGGCGATGCGTGCCCTCTTCGCCGATACGCACAACGTCGCAGAAGGTGCGGGCGCGGCAGCGCTCGCGGGACTGCTGCAGGAGCGCGAAAGGATGCTGGGGCGCCGGGTTGCCGTGGTTCTCACGGGGGGGAACGTCGATTCGGTCGAGTTCGCGCGCGTTCTCTCGGCGGCATGACCATCGTGGCCAGGCTATCCGCCAGGTCCGCACCGATGCACGTTGCATGCATGCTCCACGCGATTGCCGCGCTCCATGCGGCACGAACCCACGCATGACCCAGGCATGACCACCGAACTGCCCATCGCGCTCGTGACTGGCGGGAATCGCGGAATCGGCTTCGATGTCTGTCGTCAACTGGCGGAACAGGGCTACGCTGTCATTCTCAGCGCACGGGATTCCGGCAAGGCGAGCGACGCGGCTCGCGCGCTCGGCAAGCAGGGGCTGCAGGTCACACCGCTGCAGCTCGACGTGAACCGCGCGGAGAGCGTTACGCGCGCCCGGGATGCCGTCGAGCGTGAGCACGGCCGCCTCGACGCACTCGTGAACAATGCAGGAGTGGACTACGACACTGATCAGGATGTACTCACAGCGGATCTGGAGAGAGTCGCAAGAATCATCGACACGAATACTCTCGGGCCCTGGCGCGTCGCGAAGGCGTTCATCCCGCTCCTCCGAAAGAGCGATCACGGGCGCATCGTGAACGTCAGCAGCGGAGCCGGTGCGCTGGCCAGCATGAATGGGAGCAGACCCGGCTACGCCCTGTCGAAGGCGGCACTCAACGCCCTGACGCTCATGCTCGCCGGGATGCTGGAACGCGATCGCATACTGGTCAACGCCATCTGTCCCGGTTGGGTGGCGACGGAGATGGGCGGGGAAGGTGGGCGTCCCATCCCGGCCGGCGCTGCCAGCGTGGTATGGGGTGTCACGCTTCCGGACGATGGTCCCACGGGCGGATTCTTTCGGGACGGGCGCGCGGTCGAGTGGTGATGATCTGATTCACGACGCTCGCAGCGAACGCGCGCTCGGGGTCGGCCGCGCTGAATGTTCGTACCTGGTCAACCGCCCCAGCCTGGCCCGGGATCACAACTCACACTCGCGCTCAGCGCATAGGAGAGAAGAAGATGACATAACTTGTTCGGGGAGCGGCGCTCATGGCCGCAACCATGGGGCTGGCGACCGGGTGTAGCGGTAGTCAGTTATACCCGTGCGTGCACACCTACGTCGAAGGTATCGTGCACGTTGTCAGCGCAACCGACGCCCGTACCGGCTCGGCGATCGAGCGCATCGCGATCACAGACGTGACAATAGACGGGCAGCAGTTGCGCGACCTGGAATACGACCTTTTCGCTAGCATCCCGGTCAACGGGATCGAGCTCCGCGGGGATACTCCATACTGTACGATCGACTGTGATGTCGGCACGGAGCCTGGTGAGTGGGTGTTCACCGCATCGGCGCCCGGATTCAACGGCACTGAAACTGTTGTCGACGCGGCATACGCCGGCGGCTCCAAGACCGGCTGTATGTCCACGGCCGAGGATGGAACCGAAGTCTCGATCGTGCTGGAACCGGAAGCGTAGACGCAGGTTGAACAACGGGGGCCGGCTGCCTGACCGTGGCGCTCTGCCGTTGCCATTCGCACATCGACTGCACCGTCGATTGCACAATAAAGCGCCCGTCCCCGCTCCATCGCCCGCTCCTGATTGAGGAACGCCGAACGCCACCGCTGGAACTTCGCTTCACTCCGTGATGACGCTTGGCATTCCCGGTTCCTCCTCCACAACGGCGCTCTCGTGCCCGAGCACCCGTCGGACGAATGCGCCCCACCACGCCACGTGCCGTGTCCGGCCGGCGTAGTCCATGAGCGCGGACCATGTCTTCTCGTGCACGGCGCTCCCGCGCTCGATTGCCTGCTGTGGCGAGATGCCCTCGTGCTTCATCCAGCGACGGCCGATGCGCGCGTGCAGCACTTCGTCGGCCCAGTCGTAGTCGTGGAAGTGCGCCGATAGCGCGTCGCCTGCCGCGACGGCTGTCTCGTACTCGGAGCGCTTGCCCGTTTCCCCTGGCATGAGCGTCTGCTCGATGCCGTACAGCATCACCTGACGCTCGAGCGGCGTGGCGTGGATGTTGAGCCGCAGTGCAAAGCCGACGTTGAGCGGGATCGCGCTCCAGTCGATGCCGCGCGCCTCGAGTGCGACCGTGCCGAGCATGGCGTGACGGGCTTCGTCCCAGAGCTGCCGCGAGTAATCGAGCACGAACTCCCATGGCATCTCCGGGCGTTCGAGGATGATGGACGCGATCATCTCGGGCACATCCATCTCGAGCGTGCGCTTGCAGAGGAGCGCGAGGTTGCGCTCGTCCGCGGGGACGCCGGGGGCGTTGTAGACGGTGTGCGGCGGAAAATCGAAGTCGTACTGGCCGCGAAAGCGCGCGTCGCGGCGCGGATGCGCGTCGGGCGCGAACGCCGCGGACGCGCGCGGTGGCGGGAGCTCGCCCTGTTCGGCCACGGCTCGGTGATCGTCGCCAGCGATGCCGCCGGCCTGCATCAGGTACGCTGTGAGATGCCGCGTCCAGCGATCCGCCCGGTCGAGCGCGTTATCATCCCGCGCGCACAGTGCCGCGACCGCGCGCTGACCCCAGGCGAGCGCCTGTTCCTGCTCGGCGAGCGCGACGCGCATCAGACGCACGGTCGGCTGATCCGCGAGAGGATTCGTGCGCGCGATGTGCCCGGCGTACGCGGCCGCCAGGGCACGCCGGCCCACCGTGTAGATCCCGGCGAGCAGTTCGACGGTATCACGCGCGCGAAGCACTTCCTCGAGAAAAGCGTCCAGCGCCGGGTCGGGAGCGGCGTCCATGCGAGGGGCGGGACTGCGCATCTCTGCGATCCGGCGCAGCAGCGCGTTCGCGTGCTCGCCGTCCTGCCACTGATGCAGCGCGAGAGCGCACTTGACTTCCCACTCCGGCGTGGCGGGAAGATGGGCGAGGGCGATGAACATCAGGCGCCGTTCGGCCCAGTGCAGGCGCAGCATCCGGCGCACGTTCTCGGCAACCGGGAATCCGACGCGGGCGGCGCCGGTGTAGTCGGAGAGGCCGGCAAGCTCGGGGATACCGATCGATGGAATTGCGCTCATGCCCGGAATCGTGGGCGCGAGCGCGGCGCTGTCAAGCATCGCGGGTACTGAACTTGCCCCTTGATCATATGTGGCTGGAGAAAACATGGACTCCCGCCTTCGCTGGAATGAGGACGCTTGCAACGGTTACCATGCGTCGCGTGAGGCGGCTGCTGCGGAAATGCGGCGCTGATGGCGCCGGATATCACGACCGACAGGGAGGCAGCAATGATCGATGACGACAGGAGGGCGGACCGCGAGAGTGCGCACGATGCCGAGCCGGATGCGGCGGACCTCGTGGGCGAGGCGGCGGGAGGGATCTCGGGCACGCTCGCCGGCGCCGCGATAGGATCGCTCGGCGGGCCGATCGGTACGGTGATTGGCGGCATCGCGGGCGCGGTCGGCGGATGGTGGACCGGCCGCGCGATCGCGGAAGCCGCGGATGACTTCAACGAAGATGAGGACAGGTACTACCGCTCCGATTACGACAAGGGAGAGCGCAAGACCACTGATCGCCCGTACGACGAGGTTCGTCCCGCGTATCAGCTCGGTCACATCGCGGCGCACAATCCCGATTACAAGGGCAGACAGTTCGCCGACGTCGAAGCCGACCTGCAGAAGGGGTGGAACGACGATCTGCGGCGCGAGTACGGCGACTGGGCGACGGTGCGCCCCTACGCCGAAGTCGCGTACGTCAGGCGCGTGTCCGCGCGCAAGGGTGGCCGGCCGGATGATCGAGGTGACGAGGACGCGAGCCGGCGGGCGTAGGCACCGTCGGGTACAGCCGTCACTCACGCCCCGCCACATATGTCTCGAAGAATCCAGGCCCTTCACCAGTGAGCGGAACGCCGTCGATGCGTCCGCTCAGCCGGGCGCGCCCCTTCATCTGGACGAAGTATCTGCGCTCGAGCAGGGGCAGGCTTCCCGACCCGCCCGCATCACCGCGCGCGACGATCGTCTGCGCCATATCCGTCACCGATGCGTCTTCCATGGTCAGTTCCAGGCGTAGCGTGTCGTCGCCGCGGGCGTCCGCGATGACCGCGCTCGCCGGCACGCGCACTGGCCGGCCATCCACATCGACGACGCTGCCCGGTGTGTAGCGGATCACGTCGGGACGAAAGATCGCCAGGAAGCCGAGGGAGTCGACGATGTACACGAACAGCGGCGCGGTCGCGGCCACGCTGTCGGGCGGCTGCACCTGACCATACAGGATCGTGTATTCGCCCGCGCGCGTCTCGCCCCATTCCCACGTGACACCCCGCCACACTCCCCAGTTGTGATCGTGATACGCCTGCGCGCCCTCGTACACTTCACAGTCGCCTGTGCTCGTGCCACCACTCGATCGTGCGACGCACAACTGCCCGCTCGCTCTCGCCCTGAGCGCCGGCACGGTGTAGCCGGAGATGAAATCGCTGCCGTCTCCGCCAACTGACGCGCCCGGGAAGTATGCGCGCGGAGCGGGGGTGACGACCATGTCGACGCTGATCACCCGAGCATCGCTGGCGGTCTTCCCTTCCTCGCGCGCGAAAGCCCGCACGCGGTAATTCCCATCGGGCATGAGCGTTACGCTCGACGCGTCCATCTCCAGGTCCGGCGTGCTGGTCGAGAACCGCACGGCGTCGGAGCCCGCGTCCGCGGTGTATCGCACCGTGCGCGTCTCGCCCTGAGCGCCGCGCTGCTCGTGCGTGGTCACGAGCACGCGCCCTCCCCAGCGTCCGTCGGGAACGTCGCCGCCAACTATGAACGAGATGAACGCCCACCGTCGCGCGTCGTCGCTCAGCACGTTGAAGTAGTGCCATTCAGCCCAGCTCTCCACGTTCGCGGCATCGGGCGGCGGAACGTGAAAGTGGTCGATGTCGGCGCGGAGTTCCGCTGGCGTGGGCGCGATCCAGCGGCGGTCGAGCGAGTCGTCCTGCCAGTCGCCTCTGACGACAACGGGCATCCCGCCGACGAGACGCGTCCGCGATGGGATCTCGCCGGACGCGCGCACCGCGTATTCTCTCCCGTTCGCGCGGAGGTACAACAGCTTTCCCTCGATCTGGGGCGCGACGGCGGTCACGCTGCCGGCCAGTCGGGGCGACGCGAGCAGTTGCAGGTAGATGAAGCGCGCCTGCGCGATCGAGAAGAAGAGCCCACCGAGTCCGCCGGTCTTCATCACTTCCACGTCGATCCCCGCCGGCAGTACCGTGATATCGCCTCCGCCCACGAGCCTCTCGTCGCGCGCCTGCGTGACGAGCGCTTCCCCTATCGAGAGCAGCACGATCATCACGCCGACGCCTATCCCGTATCCGGCGAAGAGAAACGCGGAGCGCCCGGGATTGCGGGCAACGTTGCGGAAGGCGAGCCGGGCGATCATCCCGCTCGCCCCTCGCGGACGATCTCGCCATCGCGCATGTGCAGCACGCGCCGCGCTGCGCGGGCCAGTCCCTCGTCGTGGGTGACGACGAGAATCGTCGTGCCGTCGCGGTTGAGCCGCTCGATCAGCGCGATCATCTCCGCACCCGTATGGGCATCGAGCTCGCCCGTGGGCTCGTCCGCGAGCAGGAGTGCCGGCCGGTTTGCAATGGCGCGCGCGATCGCAACGCGCTGCTGTTCGCCGCCCGAGAGCTGCGACGGCCGGTGCCGCTCCCGGCCGCCGAGGCCCACGTATGAGAGCAGCTCACGCGCACGCGCCTCACGTTCCGCGGCGCGCATCCCCGCCTCGGCCATTGGCAGTTCGATGTTCTCGGCGGCGGTGAGCGCGGGCACGAGATAGAACCGCTGGAAGACGAAGCCGATCTGGTGCAGGCGGAACCGCGTCGCCTCGCGGTCCGGGAGCGCGGCAATGTCGCGCCCGTGCATGTGCAGCGTGCCGCTCGTGGGGCGGTCGATCGCGCCAAGCAGATGCATCAGCGTCGACTTCCCGCATCCGGACGGGCCCACTATCGCGACCAGTTCGCCTTCCTCGATGGTGAGCGTGACGCCACGCACCGCGTGCACCTCCTCGCCGCCGAGCTTGTAGTCGCGCCTCAGGTCACGCGCTTCGATAAGTGGCCCGCCCGGCAGGTCCGAGCGCGTGGCGGCGTGTCGTGCATCGCCAGCGTTCCGGGCGAGTGTCATCCGATCGCCTCCTCGCGCAGCGTCGCCGCGATCGGGAGCGACGCGCCCCGCCACGCAGGATAGATTCCTGCGCCCAGCCCCGCGAGCATGAGCAGACCGAGTGCTGTCCAGACGGAGCTCGGCTGAAAGAGGAAGAAATCGATCGCCGCCGGAAGCCCCGGGAACCGCGAGAGTATCGCGCTCAGATAGCGCGCCGTGGCGAGGCCGAGGATCAGGCCCAGCGCCGCACCGCTCACACTGATCGCGAATCCCTCGATCGCGATCTGGATCACGATGCGCGCCTTCGACACGCCGATCGCGCGGAGCACAGCTATCTCGCCCAGCCGCTCGTTCACGGAAACCGTGACCAGCGTTGTCACGAGCAGAAACGCGACCAGCAGGCTCACGGCTCCGAGAATGACGGCGAGCTGCCGGAAGTAGCTCAATCGTTCGTCCACACTGGCAATCGCGGTCGCCGTGGAGATTGCCTTGACGCGGGGAATGCGCTGCTCGATCCATCTCCGCGTACGCTCGACATCCACACCTTCGCGCACCCTGACCATGAACAGGGAGGCTCGATCCTCCTTTCCTGCCATCTCCTGAAGAGTGGCGAGCGGCAGTGCGACGGCTGGCTGTCCTTCCGCCAGATAGAGGAATCGCGCGATACCCGCGAGGCGCAGCGTGCGGGAGCCGGACGACGTTCGGAGCTGGGGATCGTAGCCCGCTGACAACCGGATCGTATCGCCGGGCTCTGCACCCGACAGGTTCAGGAATGCACGATTGGCGACGACCGTGGACGGGGCGACCATGTCGGACCCGGACAGCAGTTCGTAATCGCCTTGCGTTGTCGGGTCCGCACCGAGCGCGAACGCGGTGACATCTCCTCCCACCGTGGTCATGTGCACCGAGGCACCAAGCACAGGGCTTGTCGCGATTATATCCTCCCTCTCGCGCAGGGCGGCGGCGATCTCGCTCGCGCGAGCGATCGTGGCCTCGGTGTCGAAGGGGAGCGTTCCTCTCGGGGCGATGCGGAGCTGGAATCCGCGGGTGAGCAGGAGGTCGCGGAACGATTCGCGCATCCCCGTGCCGAGCATCACCATGTCGAGCAGCATCGCCGCCGACACTGCCACCCCGAGCACGGCGAACAGGGTGCGGGCGCGGTGGCGACGGAGCGAAGCGGCAGCGAGCAGGAAAGGCATTATTGCACGGGCGACATCTCAGCGGCCGAGCAGCGAGAGCGGGGGCGTGCGCACGAGTCGGAGCGCGGCGAGAAATCCCGCCGCGATGCCGAGCACGAGAGAGAGCGCGACGGCGAGGATGACGATGTCCGGCGTGACTACGGAGAACTGCAGTGGCGTCCGGTAGACGCCCTGGTAGTACCAGTTCAGCACTCGAGACATCCCCCACCCGACAAGGATACCGAGCACGCTCCCGGCGATCGAGATCGCTGCTGCTTCGATCACGACGGAGGTGACCACGGATCTGCGCGAGATCCCGATGAGGCGGAGCGCCGCGACGTCGCGCCTGCGTTCGTCCACCCTGAGCAGCAGGATGCAGAGCAGGAAGATCGCGCTCGCGACAATCGTGATGACTCCGATCGCACGGTGAAACCGGCTCACGACGAGGAAGGTCTTCGACGTCTCCACCGCGATGTCCGCCGAGCGGTGCGCCACGAAGCCGAACGCGGCGTCGTTGATCGCTTCGACTGCGTGCCCGGTGCCACGCTCGCCCGCCGTCGCGACAGCGAAGCGGTCGACCCGGTCACCGTAGCCGATCAGCGACTGCAACTGGCCGAGGTGCAGCCGCACGCGGTACTCCGCGCGTGCGATTTCCGACGGGTCCGCGCCCCGCGCGACGATCGCGGCTATGCGCACCGTATCGAGAGGACCACCGGGCAGGCCGGCAGCGTGTGCGTGGCCGGCTCCGTCTCCCATGGCCTCGGCGGCGAGTGCGACACGATCGCCCACGCGCAGTCCGAGGTCACTCGCAAGCCGTTCATCGATCGCGATCGTCCGCTCTTGAGGGAGGGGGACGGCTCTGCCCTGGCTCACCGACGTGGCCATCGGGCGCATCGTTCCCATCGAGTCCACCACGCCCGCGGCACCAAGCTGGAGCACGCCCGCGACGAGGAGAGTCAGCATCGCCACGCTGCGAAAACCGCCGCCACGATGACGAGGCGGCGGCGGCCGAGAACGATCACTCTTTCGATCGGATTCCCTATGTGGGCCGCGCGTGCGAGAGCCAGCGCGCGGTTGCCCGCGCTTCGGCGCGAGTCTCCTCGAGGGAGTACGACGGCTCGCTGAGACGCGCGAGGCCAATGCGCACCATCATGGCCGCCGCGGCGAGCTCGATCGCGCCGGCGATGAGTGCCCCCGCCCAGAAATTGCCGACGAGCCGCGCGATACCGACCGCAAGAAAGACGGTGAACGCGGCCATGGCGATGACGGCGACGCCGAAGGAGACGGCGAGCCATATTGCGCCGCGCGTACCCAGGTGCACGCTCTCCCGTACTTCGAGCTTCGCGAGCCGCATCTCGTCCGACACGAGCCGCTTTGAATCGTCCGTGAGTCGCCGCATGAGGTCGGGGATGCCGACCTCCGGCTCGACAATCACCTGCGCCGGGCGTGCTGTCACAGCTCCCTCCTGAGTGAACTCCGTCATGGCATCCACGCGAGACTCGCACTGGTCGTCATGTCCGCCCCCTTCTTCGCTCTACGCCCGCGCGAAGTGCGCAAGTAGCGTTCCCGTCAACTGCCGTCCCCAAGGGCGTCCCCAGGGGAATCAAGCACCTTTTCCTCGACGAGCACCCGCTCGGACAGCGCCCGTCCGAGGACACGCTCGCCGCCGGCTGTGCGAATCGTGACAGGTCCCGCGAAGGGTGCGTGGGCAACGACCTCGAACGCGGCCCCGGGTACGATGTCCAGCTCGGCGAGATAGCGGAGCAGAGCGGCATCGTCGTCGCTCACGCGCACGACTTTCGCCTGCGTGCCCGCGGCCAGTTCGGCGAGCCGGAGGAGGGGACGCTCATCCACGGCACCTTCTCGCGTGGGAATTGGCGCACCGTGCGGATCGACCGCCGGCTCGCCGATCGCCGTCGCCATCCTGTCGATCAACTCGTCCGACGCCGAATGCTCGAGCTGCTCGGCCTCCTCATGCACTCGGTCCCAGGAATAGCCGAGCGCCTGGACCAGATACGCCTCGATCACGCGGTGACGGCGGATCGTTCGAAGCGCCGCCCGCCGGCCAGTGTCGGTGAGGCGCACACCTCGGTAGCGCTCGTGCCGGATGAGCCCCTGCTCGGCGAGACGGCGAAGCATGCCACTCACGGAGGCGGGCGCGATTGCCAGGCGGTGGGCGATGTCCGTCGTGGCGGCCGCGCGTCCGCCACCCCCTGCCCCGGCCCCCGCAGCCTTCTCCCCGTGGCCCGGGCTTCCGGTCGAGGCGGCGGTGCGCTCGATCTCGTAGATCGCCTTCAGGTAATCCTCGACAGGCGCTGTCAGTTCGTCCGAATGCGCGTGCTTCGCGGCGGTCATAACGATCCCTTTCCAGGTCCGAGGCGAGCTGGTCGAGGCAGGCTCGATCGGCCCGCATCTCCTCCGACTCGCGAAGATGAAGTGCATGGATCTTCCGTGCCACCCATCCATACGGCGACGTGAATCAGGACGATCGAGGCGCTGCTCACGCGCGCCAGCCGCCAGACGTGATCGAGGATCGCGTCATCTAAGGGGCGTGCTCCAGCGGCACAAGGATGTGCCGACAGGTCAGCCCGACCCCAGCCAGCCGGCGAACGTCCGATACAGCAGCCAGAAGTTGAGCAAGGCGATGAAGACCGCGACGAGGTATGCCAGCGCCCTGAGCCAAAGGGAATTCGCGAAGTCCCCATCTTAACCCTGCCCGAGGTGAAGCGCACCAGCGGGAAGCCGGCCAGATCTGTCACCCGGTTGCCGGGATCCATGTATCCCGACTGCGACCAGATAACCCGGCCCGTGAACGCCAGCGCCTTTCGCCACCATGCCCGTCCGCTCGCGGCCACCGCGCGATAGACTTCATGGAGCGACGGTGCAACGCGCGCGCGACGCCAATCCGCGACCGGTGGCGGTGGCTGTCGGTGCAACGCGCGCGCGAGGCCAATCCCTTCTCCACCCGGCGATGTACTCGACCTGCATCTTCTGCAACCGACCGCTCGGGGCGAACGAGCGGATAGAGCACTTTCCGGTGGGACGGCGGCTGGCGTTCGATGGCGAACGAGGCCGTCTCTGGGTCGTGTGCCGAGGGTGCGAGCGATGGAACCTCACGCCGCTCGAGGAACGTTGGGAGGCGATCGAGGAGTGCGAGCGGCTCTTTCGCGACACTCGCCGTCGGGTGTCCACCGATGAAATAGGCCTCGCGCGCCTCACTGACGGACTCGAGCTCGTACGCATCGGCCGGCCGCAGCGTCCCGAGTTCGCCGCGTGGCGATACGGCGATCAGTTCGGCAGGAGGCGACGAACGATGCTCGTACGCGCGGGAGTCGGACTCGGAATATTCGGCAGCGTGGTAGTCGGTGGCGCGGTCGCCGGCATCGGCGTGGGCGGTTTCGGCTGGTGGCTGTGGAGCATCGGGCGCGGGATCGTCCACGGGAATCCGAACTCGGTAGTCGCGCGCGTGCCACTCCACCCGGGAGCACGAGTCAGCGTGCGGCGCAGACATCTACCCAAGGCCGAGCTCCGGAGAGAGCGAGGCGGCGAATCGTGGGAGCTGGGTGTTCGACACATCGGCGGTACCACCTGGCTCTCGGGCGAAGCTGCGCTGCGCGGAGCAGGGCTGCTCCTGCCGCAGATCAACCGCTTTGGCGGCAAGGCGCAGCAGGTGCAGAGCGCGGTTCGGCTCCTGGAACAGGTTGACACGCCGTCGCGCTACTTCTCCATAGTGGGGGGATCGCGATCCGGAGAGACGATCGCGCGATTCCCCGAGGAGATACGGCTGGCACTCGAGATGGCCGCGCACGAGGAATCCGAGCGGCGCGCGCTCGAGGGTCAGCTCGCCCAGTTGGAGGAGGCGTGGCGCGAGGCGGAGGAGATCGCGGGCATCGCGGACAACATGTTCCTTCCGTCTTCGGTGGAGAGTGCGCTGAGACGATTGCGCGATGGGGTGGTGAGAGGGAAGGAGTGAGAATGGATCCCGCGATTGCGGGAATGACGACGGCGTCCGCAGCCGGCAGCTATCCGCAGGCAGCGGCTAATCGAGTCGCGCCAGAAGCTCGCGCAGTATGCGCTCCGTCATCCCCCACACCGTGTGCGCGCCGTGGCGGAAGCTGGCTACGATCCGGTCCTCGCCGCGCACGAAGACCGTCGCTTCTACCCATTGAGCGGGGCGCTTCAGCTCCGCGAGCGGAACCCAGAACGCTTCCGCGACCTCCGGGCTCTCCGCGAGAATCACATCGCTCGCGACGATGGCGACGAACGGGCGGACCGTGAGCGGTGGCAACGTCTGCGAACGCGGCCCAAGATCGTCGAGCGCGCCGAGCACGCGCCCGTTGGCGCGGATGTCGACACCGGTCTCTTCCCACGTCTCGCGGAGCGCGGTGGCCTCGAGGTCGCGATCACCCGGCTCCTCGCGCCCACCCGGAAGCGCGACATGCCCGCTCCATGGATCACCATCGCACTCGGAGCGCTTGATCATGAGGAGCTCGAGATCACCTTCCGGACCCTGAGCAGCGCGAAGAATCACGGCGACCGCCGCCCGTCTCTGCTCCTCCCCTTGGGCCAGCAGGGTTGCGCCCGGTCGTTCCGCCAGCGAACGGGCGAGATGATCGGCCTGCGGGTGACCCAGGAGCGCCTCGAGCCCCGTCACGAGAGATGCTTCCGGAAGAAATCCACCGTTGCACGTGTCGCCTGGTCGAGGGCCGGCGGCAATTCATCGTCCTGCGGGTGCGTTGCTCCGAACGTGTGGCCAGCACCGTCGATGATGAGGAGCTCAGAGCCCGACTGTTTCGAGGCGCGGTGCAACCGCTCGGCATCCGCACTCGACACCGATTCATCGTCGGCACCGTGAACGATGAGCCATGGTGCGGCGATCCTTCCGGCGGCGGCAACGATGTTGAGCGCCGCTCCCTTCACTTCCACCTCGTCCAGGATATCGGGGGAGAGACGCAGAACCTGACCCGTGCGACTGTTCGTGACTTCGTGGTAGCCGCGTCGGCGCCAGAGCTCTATCTCGTCCTCCCGCCACCGCGCCACGTTGGCGAAGGCGGACCAGGTCACCAGCGCACCCACGCGATCGTTCTCCGCCGCGCACAGCGTGGCGACGCCGCCCCCGCGCGAATGCCCGAACAATCCGAAGCGATCTCCAAGCCAGCCGCGGCGCGCGGCTTCGTGCTCCACCGCGCCGATGTCGCGCAACTCGCGCGTATACGTGTTGCGCGCGAAGAGATCGGGATGGTCGAAGCTCTCGCGGTCATTGCCCACGCCGCTTCCGGAGAAGTCGAAGGCGACGGCCCGCAGTCCCGCGTCAGCGATTCGTTCGGCGAGATGGGGGTAGAAGCCCCAGCGCGCGAATCCCTTGAATCCGTGGCAGATTATCACGCCGGTCTCGGCGCCGTCCGGATCGAGGACGTCGCCCCGGATCGTCCGCCCCTGATCGCGCTCGAATTCGAAGGAATCGCGGTGGATCATCCCTCCACCTCGCCACCGGCGCCGACCCATTCCTTCCACCCGCCAGCGAGCGACGAGACGCTGGTGTAGCCCATCTCGCGCATGGTATCGGCGGCGAGGGCGGAGCGATTGCCGCCTGCGCAATAGGCGACGACTTTCCGATCTCGCGGGATGGCCGCCTCCACCTTGCCCTCGAGCGTTCCGCGCGGGATGTGCACCGCGCCGGGTATTCTTCCGAGATTCCACTCGTTCTGCTCGCGCACGTCGAGGAAGAGCACGTCATCGCCGCGCTCGCGCATCGCCTTCGCGTCGCGCGCGTTCACCTCCGTTATCCGCTGCCTGGCTTCGTTGATCAGATCCGTTCCCGTCCTGTTCGGCATCTCAATGCTCCTCCTGTGCAAGAGTCGTCATGCCCGACAATCCGCGCAGTCGTCATTGCGGCCAGCCAACGCCGGCATGTCCTGCCGCCCCAACCATCGTTCCCACCACGAACGTTGTCATGCCCGCGAGAGCGGGGAGCCATTCTCCACTACCGCGCACGCTCCCTCACAGCGCGTACAGCGACGGCACGCGCAACACCCGCGCTTCGGTGTCCAGCTCTGCCGCCGCACCAAGCGGGATGGTCCACTGATCGTCAACATGGCCGATCGGCGCGCCTGCCAGGCAGGGTACCCGGTATTCGTGCGCGATCTCGGATAGTACATCATCGACCCCGCGCACGGCATCCTCCTGCTCTTCGGGCACCGATGTGAAATGTCCCGCGACTATTCCGTTGCACCGCTCGAGCAGGCCCGCGAGCCGGAGCTGCTGCAGCATGCGGTCGATGCGGTAGACCGACTCGTGGACGTCCTCGATCACGAGAATCGCACCGTCGAGCTGCCGGGCGAAAGACGTGCCCGCAAGGGCCGCGAGAATAGCGAGGTTGCCGCCCGCGAGCCGCCCGCGCGCGCGTCCGGCACGAATCACTTTGCTATCACGGGCTTCCCCGCACGGATCCTCACCACGCCGGGTCGCACGCTCGAGCGAGCCGCGCGAGAACGGCGTCAGGGGAAATCGCGCGTTGGGCCCGTGGAAGCTGACGATCTCGCAATTGATTCCGATCGCCGAGTGCAGTGCCGTGATGTCGGAGAAACCGATCACCGCCTTGGGTCTGCGCCGGAGCGCACCGAAGTCGATACGATCCAGGAGGCGCATCGTGCCGTAGCCACCACGCGCGCACCAGATACCGTCCACATCGTCGTCAGCGAGAGCGAGATTCAGATCGGACAGACGCAGGTCGTCGCTGCCCGCAAGGTAGCCCGTTCGCTCGAGCAGGTGCGCTCCCACGGAAGGCACCCAACCGAGCGACTCGATGTTCGCGATCCCCCGCTGGACTTCGTGAATCCCGGCGAGCGGCCCGGCCGGTGCTACGAGCGCGATACGAGCCCCGGCAACCAGCAGAGGCGGTCGACGCATGTAAGTGCTCCGGTCAGATGAGGTCGCTGATGGCTCGCAGTCCGCAGGCGTCGGGGCAGCCGGTGTCCGGCCGAATATACGGGTCGGCCGGCGCGATGTCCCGCAGAAGACCCCGCTCGACTCGACGGGCGACTGTCCGACGCTCTGGCACAGCGGTTGCGCTTTGTGTCATCCCGCTGTCAGTCGCGGCAAACATGCCGCCGGCGGGCCACGCATGATCGAGCGGGAGGGTACAATGGCAGACAAGGAACGCAAAGAGGGGAGGAACGAACAGGACATCGAAGAGCGGAAGTTCGGCGCTGGTGGCAAGGACAATCCCGGCTCTTCTCAGAAGGGCGGGCAGAGCGGTGGTCAGAAGGGTGGGCAGCAGGGCGGGCAGCAGGGTGGGCAGCAGGGTGGTCAGGGCGGTGGGGGTGGCGGTGGACAGGGTGGCCAGAAACAGGGTGGCGGCTTTGGCGGCGGCTCCGGCTCCGGGGGGGGCGGCCAGGGGGGCCAGGGGGGCCAAGGGGGCCAGGGCGGCCAGAAACAGGGCGGCTTCGGCGGCGGCGGATCGGGCGGAACTTCGGGTACGAGCGGCGCGGGCGCTGGACAGCGCAGCGGCGGTGGCTCGCCCGGCGGCACCGAGGGCACCGGCAAGCGCGACGACAAGTCCAACCGGCCGGGCGGCAAGTAGGCACGAGCAGCAACTGGTAGCGGCGCGCGGTTCAGGCCGCGCGCCGCAGATCCCGCGCTCGCATCGAGCAGCAGCGTCCGGTAGCTTTGCCGCGTGTCGCTCACCACGCGCGTACTCATCGGACTCTTTGCCGGCCTCATCGCCGGCATCGCTGTCTCTGCGATCGACTCCCCCGGGCTCTCATCGCTCGCGGTCGCGATTCAGCCGGTGGGAACTCTCTGGGTCAACGCGATCCGGATGACGGTGGTTCCACTCGTCGTCTCCAGCCTGATCGCTGGCATCGCGTCGAGCGGTGCTGCCGGAACGATCGGACGGCTCGGGGCTCGAGCGATCGTCTACTTCGTCGCGGCCCTGGCGGCGGCCGGCGCACTCACGATAATCATCGCGCCACCCGTGCTGTCGCTGATCGAGATCGACGCCGCCACCGCTGCTGCGCTTCGTGCCGCCGCAAGCGGCGGCTCGGCGGCGACCACGCGTGAGCTGCCGACGTTCGTCGAGTGGATCGTGAGTCTCGTTCCTGCGAATCCGTTCCGTGCCGCGGCGGACGGCTCGATCCTCCCTCTCATCGTCTTCGCCGTCGCGTTCGGCATTGCCCTCACGCGCGTCGCGCCAGGCAGGAGAGAGAGTGTGGCCGGCTTCTTCGGCGTGGTCGCCGATGCGATGCTGATCCTCGTGCGCTGGATACTGGAGCTCGCACCGATCGGCGTGTTCGCCCTGGCATTGCCGCTCGCGACGCGGATGGGGATCGCGGCCGCCGGTGCGATCGCCGTCTACAACGGCCTCGTCGTGATCGTGAGTGTGCTGTTCATGCTGCTCGTGCTCTACCCCGCCGCGGTCCTGCTCGGGCGCGCGCGCCTGCGCACGTTCGCGCAGGCAACCGCACCGTCGCAGGCCGTCGCCCTCAGCTCCCGGTCGTCCATGGCGTCGCTCCCCGCGATGATGGAGGAGGGGAAAACGCGGCTCGGCTTCTCGACAGAGCTCACGGGCTTCTTTCTCCCGCTCGCTGCGTCGATCTTCCGCGTGGGCAGCGTCATCGGGTTGACGATCGGTGCGCTGTGGGTGGCGCAGCTCTACGGTGTGCCGCTGGGTCCCGTGCAGATTGCCGCCATCGCGGTGACATCGATACTCGTGAGCTTCAGCGTGCCGAGCGTTCCCGGCGGATCCATTCTCGTGGGCGTGCCGGTGCTGCTGGCCGCTCGACTCCCCGTGGAAGGCATCGCGATCCTCCTCGCGGTGGACACGATCCCCGACATGCTGCGCACGGTGGCCAATGTCACTGCGCACATGGCCGGAGCGAGCATACTGTCGAGAGGGCAGCGCGGCGTTGCAGCCGACTCGCTGCCGGTGGCGTGACGGCGGTAGCGTGACGGCGGAATCGTGACGGCGGAATCGTGACGGCGGATGTCATCCTGCTCGCGATCGCCTGCGCCCTCCCATGGGTAGTCGCGCCGGCCGTGATCCTCTGGCGCGCGCGGGATTCGCGCCATCTCGACGCGGAGCCGGCTGAGGCGCCGCCCGGAGCGCCGCGCGTCACGATCATCATCCCCGCGCGCGACGAGGCGCGCAACATCGCGCGGTGCGTGCGTTCGGTACTCGCCTCGACGTATTCACCGTACGAAGTCATCGTTGTCGACGATCATTCCACGGATGGCACTGCTGTCATAGCGCGCAAAGCCGGCGCCGGAGACGATCGATTGCGAGTCATCGCGGCGCCCGAACTGCCTCAAGGGTGGTTCGGAAAGTCGTGGGCGTGCGCGACCGGGGCGGGCGCAGCATCGGGCGAACTGCTCGGTTTCACCGACGCGGACACACTGCACGCGCCCGATCTGCTCGGACGAGCGACGGGTGTCCTGCTTCGAGACCGGTTTGCACTGCTCTCGGTAGCCGGACGCCAGGAGCTTGGCAGCTTCTGGGAGCGAGTTGTCCAGCCGCATGTCTTTCTGATCCTCCTCGCCCGCTACGGCGGCAGTGAGACCATGCGGCGCTCGCGAAACGTGGAGGACAAGATCGCCAACGGACAGTTCATGCTCGTCCGGCGGTCCGCGTACGAACACGCTGGTGGCCACGCGGCGGTGCGCGATCGCGTGGCGGAGGATCTCATGCTCGCGCAGCGCGTGTTCGCGTCCGGTGGCGAAGTCGCGCTGGCGATCGGCCTCGAGCAGCTCTCGACGCGCATGTACAGGTCGCTGGGCGAACTCGTACGCGGATGGCGCAAGAACGTCTACGCCGGCGGCCGGAACGCCATCCCCGCGGGAGTGCCGCGAGCATTCTTTCCGCTCGCACTGCTGGCACCGCCCGCCCTCGCCCTGCTTCCTGTCATGGCGCTTGTGTGCGGTGCGGCCGGACTGGTCTGGCCCGGCGTGACGCTATGGGGCGCGTTCGCGGCCGGCGGATCGGCACTCTGGTGGGCGGTGATCTACCGATTCGCAGGGGAATCTGTGCTGTACGCGCTGGCGTACCCGCTGGGCGCGGCCGTGCTGCTTTACATTCTCGCGGGCGCGCTGGCCCGCGGCGAGCGCGTACAGTGGAAGGGACGGGCGTATCGCAGCGGGTGACCGCGCCGAACCGTCAGCTTCCGACCGCGGCAGCCCGGGCGGGCGCTTCGCGCGACGCGGACGACGCCGGCGACGTGTCCATGAGAAGCTGATCCATCAGCGCGAGCACCGCGGCGCGCGCCGTGCCATTCTTGAGCGCGCCGAATCCGATGCGCAGTGGATCGTCCGATGAGAGCGTCTCCCGCGAATGCGCGTTCAGCGCGTTCGCCGCGGCCGCCCGCTGCTCGGCGCCGAGCGTGCGTGCCGCACGGGGAATCAGCTCCAGCCGGGGCGTATCGCGCTTCTTGGGACATGCGGCCCAGAATACGTCCTTCGATCCAACGCGCTCGAAGCTGACTACGCCGGGGCGCGTTTCCCCTGCACGAAAGCGAAGCTGTGCCGAGTGCGCAGCGCTCCACGCTATCATGGCATCGAGAACCGCCAGGAAACGTGGCCGTTCGGTGTCGACGGTGTCGCGCTTCATGGCGGTGATGAATTCATTGCGGGCGGCGGGCAGCGTACGGGTCATGGTGACTCCCTGGAAGACGAGAACCCCGAGGCGCGAGGGCAAGGGACCGCGGCGCCATAGCGGGGAGCCCGGCTCATCGAGTGCCCCGTATGCGAAGCGGGTCACGGGCGACAGAGGGGGCTTCGCGCTCGAAGGGCCTGACTAAAGATACTTGAAAAGCGGGGGTGATGCGCCGGGTGGCGCCCTTCATATCCCTCCCACCCCCCGCACCACCCCTTCCACCCTGCGATCCTCCACGAAGAACCGCCGCGCCAGCTCCCGCATCGCCTCCCCGGTCACGGCGCGAATCCGCTCGTCATGATCCTCCAGCTCGGCCAGCCCGCCGCCCACCAGCCAGGCGTCGAGCAGCTCCGCCAGCACAGCCCCGCCACTCTGCTGCCGGATGGCGTGCGACCCGATCGCGTATGTCTTCGCGCGAGTCAGCTCCTCGTCGCCCACGAGCTCGTCGCGAAGTCGCGCGAACTCGGCCAGCAGTCCGCGCCGCGCCGTATCCTCCTGATCCGGCGATGTCGCTATGTACGAGAGAAAGAGTCCGCTGTGTACGCGCTCGGACACGAACGCCTGCACGGTGTACGCGAGCGACTGCCTGTCGCGCAGTTCCTCGAAGAAGCGACCGCCCAGCCCGCTCGCGATGCCCGCCAGCAGACGGGCGGCATGGCGATCGGTATCGCGCCGCGACGGCGACGGGAACGCCAGCGCGAGCGCAGTCTGCGCCTTCTCCCTGAACTCGGTTGCGACGGCGAACGTCTCCGGCCACTCCGGTTGCGCCACAGGCAACGGTTCCGACATCCGAAGCTCCGAAAAATCGCGCGCGACGAGCCGCGCGAGCGCATCCGGGTCCAGGTCGCCCACCACTGCCACCACTGCGGGCGCCGCCAGCACTCGCGTGCGATGCCATTCGCGCACCTGGCCGGCGCTGATCGCGCCAAGCGATTCCTCCGTGCCCGATACTGGCAGCCCGTACGGGTGAGCCGGGAACGCGGCGCCGAGCGCGAGGCGGATGGGATAGCGGAACATGTCGTCGCGCGCGAGCCGCACAGCCGAGATGGCGAGCGCGCGTTCGGTCTCGAGCGCATCCTCCCCGATCACCGGATGCTGCGACACGTCGGACAGCAGGTCGAGCGCTTCCGCTGCGTGCCTCGCCGGAACGGACAGGGTCCATCCGAAACTCTCGCCCCCTACGCTCACTCCGATGCTTCCGCCGAGCATCTCTGAATCCTCCGCGATCTGATTCGCGGTGCGCCGTTCGGTTCCCTTCAGCGCAGTGCGCGCGAGAAGACTCGTCACGCCCGCGTTCGCGGCGCTCTCGTGACTGGAGCCGCCCCTCGCGAACACCGCGAAGTGCGCCATCGATGCGCCCGCCCCGCCCGCCCCGCTGCCCGCGCCGCCGCCGGCCGGCCCGTCAACCTGCGTGCCGCGCTGCCGTATCAGGATCGGAACACCACCCTCCGTGCGATAGACGCGAACGCCAGCCTCCATCCGCTCCAGCGCAGCGGGCGATGGCCCCGCACGCACCGGCGAGATCACGCGGGGCGGGGTCGGCGGCAACGGAGCCGGACGCGCGAAGTCGAGCAGGTCGCGCATGGCCCCGGCGGTCCCGGCGATTGTCTCGCTCCGCTCCGGACGATACACCGCCATCGCCGCGCGCTCCGGCACGAGGTGGTGCCGCACCGCGTCGCCTGCATCCTCCGCGCTTGCCGCCGAAAGTCGCTCGAGATACCGGTCTCCCAGCTCCCAGTCGCCGAGCGCTTCCCATTCGGCCAGATGCGTCGCCCTTCCCTCCGCCGTCTCGAGCCGGCGAATCCAGCGCGCCTCGACGACTCGGCGCGCGCGCTCCAGCTCCTGCTCGCCCATGCCCCTCTCGCGCAGCGAACGAACCTGCTCCCATATGCCGCGCGCGGCGGCGAGCGTCCTGTCGGGAGGTGTCTCCGCGTGCACGACGAACACACCGGTCTCCGCCGGCGTGTAGTTGTACGCAGACACCGATGCGGCGAGCTTCCGTTCCCGCACCGCGCGATACAGACGCGACGCGCGCCCTGAGCCGAGCACGAGCGCGGCAAGATCGAGCAGCGGCGTATCGGGATCCAGCGTGCCGGGTGTGCGCCAGCCCGCGACCAGTTGCGTCTGCGCGATGTCGCCCTCCCACTCCCTGTAACGAAAGCCGTCGCCGGCGGTCTCGGCCGGCCCGGGCTCGCGCTCCACCACTGCGTCGGCTATCGGACCGTACAGCCGCTCCACGCGCTCGAGCGCGTCGTCCATGTCGAGATCGCCGGCGAGCGAGAGAATCACGTTCCCCGGGCGGTAGAAGTTTCGGTAGAAGTCGAGCACCTTGTCGCGAGTGAGCGCGCGCAGACCGGGCTCGCGACCTATGCGCCAGCGCCGCATCCGGTGGCGGTCGTGCAGCAGTTCGAACAGCGTCTCCGCGGCCACTGCCGACGGATTGTCCGCTTTCCGCTTCGCCTCCTGGATGATCACCTCGAGTTCCTTGGCCAGCTCATCGGCGTCTATCACCGAGTTTGCAAATGCATCCGCCTGTACCTCCAGCCCGTGGGCGAAGCCGGACGACGGAAGCACGGTGACGTAGTTCGTGTGATCGTAGATCGTGTGCGCATTGAGATAACCGCCGCTCGCCTTCGTCTGCTTCGCTATCTCCCCGACGCCGCGCACTTCCGTCCCCTTGAAGTACATGTGCTCGAGCACGTGTGCGATGCCGGTCACGTCATCGGTCTCATCGAAGTAGCCGGCCTTCACGTATGTGACGATGGCGACAACTGGTGCCGAGTCGTAGCGATGCAGCAGTACGGTGAGTCCGTTCCGGAGAACCACGCGCCGCACCGAGTCGGGATCGATCAGTGAAAGCGCACGCAAGTGAATTGGTGGCTGGCTGGAGGTTGTCACGGCGGCGATTGCGGGCGGTGGGGAGTGGGGAGCCGGTTGAGCTTCTGTCCGACGAGAATGGATTCCCGCTCTCGCAGGAATGACGAATGCCGAGGTGACTGGATTATCGCTTCGCGGGAATCACGACGTTGGCGAGATGCTTCCTCTCAGGAGGCCAACGAACGGCTGCGCAGAACGAGGAGACCAGCCATCACGGCGAGCAACCCGTAGCCAAGGTACCACGCGAGCGCGCCGGCGGGCGGCAGCTCGCCTGCAAGGAACGCACGGTTGACCGGGTCGCTCATATGGACGGGTGGCAGCAGCACGTCGAGGACGCGCGCAGCCGGCCCATGCTCGGCAGGGTACAGCGCGCGCAGCATCCTGCCCAGCATCCAGAGCGCGGCCGCCAGCAGCCAGTCGAAACGGGTGAGCGTCGAAGCGAGGAAGCAGATGCCTCCAAGCGCGACGTACAGTCCCGCGGCAACCGCGAAAGCGCCCGGCAGCCACACCGGATGCAGTAGCGCCGAGAAGCCGGCCATGACGAGAGCGACGACAACGACAAATCCGGCGCCGTTCAGCAGGTATGCTTGCGCGTAGAAACGCTCGACGCGCACGGGTTTCGCAAAGAGGAAACGATAGTATCCGCGCCGGCGATCGTTGGCGACGACATGATTCGTGGCGAGGATCGTCGCGAGCAGGGCAAACGTTCCGAGCATGGCGGTGAAGGCCGTCTCCGCGATGTCACCGGCGACGGGAAGTTCCCTCCACTCGGCGCCGAACGATTCCCGGATGCCGATGGTCGTCGCCAGGAGAAGGAGCGCGCCCACGAGCAGAGTCGGGAGGCCGCGCTCGAACGCGTAATCGCGGAGCTGCCAGAGGGCATACCGCGACATTCGCGCGTGCGAGCGGCCGCGCTCTATCACACCTGCGCTCATGTCATCGGCTCCCGCACGGCTTCGCGGAACTCGTGCTCGAGCGAAGAACGCAGCGGCGTGAGACCGCCCAGAAGCGCACCGCGCGCCAGCAGTTCCGCCAGGCCGGTGTTCAGCGCCGCAGCGTCGATCCCGGGCAGCTCGAACTGGCCGTCGCCCGCCGGGCGCGCGCGCGGAAACACGGCGGCAACGAGTTCGCCACCCGATGCCATCCACAGCCGGTAGCCCGCGAGAGACGGAACGGCGGCGGTCGTGGTTACTACACGCTGCAGTCGCCCACGATCGATGATGGCGACACGATCCGCCAGGCGCTGCAGCTCATCGAGGTTGTGCGACGCGATCAGGACCGCGCGATCGCTCCCGCGCAGATCGGCCACGACATCGCGAAAGCGCTGCGTCCAGAGCGGATCCAGACCGTGCGTCGGCTCATCGAGGACGACCAGCCGCTCCTCGCGCAGCATGGCCTGCGCCAGGCCAAGTCGCTGGAGCGTGCCCTTCGACAGTTGCCTTACGGTCTTGCGCCGATGCTCCTCGAGACCGAGCCGCGTGACGACGGTGTCCACACGCGCACCGACCTGTGAGGGCGGCACTCCGGCGAGCAGCGCAAAGCGCTCCAGCGCATGCTCCGCGCGCCAGCGTGGATTGATCGTGACGAGTTCCGAGAGGTAGCCGATGCCCTCGCGCTCGATGTAGCGTCGCGGCACGAGCCCGTCGATGCGCACGGTTCCGGAGCTCGGCCGCAGAAACCCCAGGAGCAGCGCGATGAGCGTGCTCTTCCCCGCCCCATTCGGTCCGGCGAGACCGAGCACTTCGCCGGGTGCGATCTCCAGCGAGATGTTGTCGACCGCGAGCACGTTGCGACCGAGCATTGGCTCATAGACCCTGGAGACGTTCCGGAACTCGATCAACGCGGGCTGGATGCGGCGCTACGTGCGAATCAGGAAGCGGGCAGGGGGGGTGCGCACTGTGTCCACGGCCCGGGTCCGGCACGCTGGAGAAAACGGATCCCCTCGGGTATCCGCCCAAGGCGCACGAGCGAGCACCCCAGGTATCCCTGTGCCTCGCGGTTCGTGCCGTCAATGGCGAGCGCGCGGACGAAGAAGCTGCGCGCGAGCTCGTAGTTTCCGGCGGTGAACATGATGCGCGCCATCTCGTCCATGGCCGTCGCGTTCTCGGAATCGAGCTGGATCGCCTGCTCGGCGTATCGCCGCGCGGCGTCGAGATCGTTGCGTTCGCGCGCTATCCTGGCGAGAAAGACGTAGGCCATGTCGAGCGACGGGTCTTCCCTCACCGCCTCCGCGAACTTCGCCGCTGCGGCCTCACGACTGCCGCTCTGGTACAGCGCTACGCCGCGCTCGTAATCGGCATCGGCATCGCCCGCGGCGAAGAGCCACACGGCGACGACGACAGCCGCCAGAACGACGACACCGGCGATAATGACCCCGATGAGTCCGCGTCGGCGGCGCGGCTCGGCCGTTGCCGCGATAGCGGTCGCAGGCGTCGCACCAGCGGCACCGGCTCCTTGCTCTCGCAGTGCGGGGTCGACCGCCGGAGTCGTCGCCAGTTCGCGCTCGAGCTGCGAGAACCCCTCGCGCGCGGCCTCGATGTCCGATTCGCTCGGCCGGTACTCGGTGCGCTGCACCCGGTCGCGCGCGGCGAGGAAGCCGGCCAGCGCGTTGGCATCGGTGAGCGAAACGAGGTGACGCTGCCGCGCTTCGTGGATGAGCGGCTGGCCGGCCAGGGACGATCCACCCAGCAGCGAGCGCAGCGATGTCTCCACCGCACTCCACGCCTCGATGATGTCGGCCGCCACGTCCTCCGCGTCGCGCGAGAGGTCCAGACGCGAGATGGCGGGGCGTGCGGCGTCGAGGGCCGTCAGCGCGGAGCGGCGGTCGGCCGCGCTCACCTGACGATTCTGAGCAGTCCCGCCAGTGCGCTCCCGCGCAGGAACCCTTCGGCGTCGCTCGTCGTGATCTGGATCCCCGTGAGGGAATAGGCGCGCCGCGCCTGGATCAGCATGAACTCCTCAATCGAGCGGTCTGCGAACGTCCTGTTGGAGTCGCGCATGCCGCGCACGATCTCGTCCCACGTTCCCATGTACTCCTCGCCCTCGCGCGTGAGAACGCTGTGCGCCGCCACACCCGAGAGCTGCGTCCGCGACGCCGATGTCCTGCGAGCGGTCGCCTCACCGCGATCGACATCATTCAGCGCGGAGAAGAGGCCGAAGAGAGCCGGCTGACCGCTCGAAGCACGGCCGCCGGACCTTCCGCCATCTCCGCTCCTGGTGCGGCCAGCATCGGCGAGGCCCGCATCGTCCCCACCCACGCCACCGGCTGGGTCAACCGCCTGCGCCTCGATCTCGGCGAGCATGTCATCGATGTCGTCGATCTCGTCGTCCAGTTCGCCGAGTCGGTCGATCCACGGCTTGAGATCGGGATCCCCGTCGCGCGCACCGTGCAGCGACTTCTTGAGCTCGATGACACGCCAGATGCCCGGCTCGTCCCAGTGATCATCGGGCGACGTCTGCTCCAGATGCCCGAGCGCGCTCGCAAACTCCCGTCTGTCGAACAGGATGTTCGCCAGATAGATGCGCGCCTCGGCGTGCTGGCTGTCGAGCGTGAGCGCACGCCTCAGCGAAGCGATTGCGCCGTCGTCATCCCCCAGTCGATGCCGAGCGTAGGCAAGACATGCGGCCGGCTCGGCCATCTCCGGCGCCTGTCGCACGGCTACATCGAAGAAGCGACGAGCTTCCTCCATGAGCGGCATGCGCTCGCAGTCCTCCCGGAACAGCGCGCGTCCTGCCTGGAGGATGAGGTCCAGGTCATCCGAGTAACCGGGCTCGACGATGTGCCTGAAGGCGGCGACCGCCGCATCGCGCTGGCCGAGCCTGAGCAGCACCTCACCGAGCCCGGCGAGCGCGTCTTCGTGCTCAGGTTCCAGCGCCAGCGATTCCTCGAAGCTGCGACGCGCCCACGCATACTCCTCGCGCGCGAGGCGGGCGTAGCCCACTCCGATATGCAGCTCCACCGAGTTCGGATACAGCGAGAGTCCCTCGCGCAGCACATCCAGCGCCTCGTCATAGTGCGCTTCATTGTACAACTGATGTGCGCGCTCGTCGTACTCCTCGGAACTCAGGAACGGAGTGGACATGTTGGACAGATCCTCCGGCTCGTGAGAATACGCCTATAGTATCATGGCGATCGTGCCAAGTTCAATCCCGTTTACAACTCGAAAGCCGACTGTTATCGTGTGTACTCCCCTTTCCGATCGAACGCAGTGCTCGCGCCATGTCCGCCGCGAGCGCAGGATCGACGTCGGGGAATCCGGACAGCGGCCGAATGCGCGACTATTCCCCGGTCCGGGCGATGACGGCCGGGGTATCCGCCTGCACCGCAATCACGACCAGTCGATCGGGCGTCGGCCCGAGATACCGCACCGGCCAGCATGTGGTGAGTGTCAGCGTGGGTGTGCCAGCGGCAAACAGCGCCGGCTCTCCGCTGGCGACCACGCGCCGGCCAACCACAACCCATGTGACGTTGTTCTGTCCTGTTATTGTTTGAATACTGTCGCCTATCGCGAGCTGATCCAGCGCGTGAAAGTGACGATCGCGATGCGCTGAGATGACCGCGTTGCCGGCCTCGCCCGGAAGAACGCTGCCGGGGAGATGGCCAGGACCAGCACGAAGCTCCTCACCGCCTACCCCTTCGATCACTACCTCGTCGAGCCCCAGCGCGGGAATGATGAGCCGGCCGACCGGCGCGCCGTAGGCTGCTGCGTCGGCTGCGTGGCCAGCGAGGCTGTTGGCAGCGAGCTGGATCGCCCGCCGCGCACTTGCCGCATCCCACGCAGCGCGGACGCGCTCGCGCGCCATCCCCGCCTCGGCGATCCGGGCGCCGGCAAACGCGACGAGAGTCGCACCTGCCAGCGTGAGTACGAGCCCTAGCCGCCTAAGCACGCGAAGCCCAGATCAGGAGCACGCCTGCTCCCAGAGAGCCAAGGCCGAGGAGCGCAATTGCCGGGAGCGAGGTCGCCGTGTTCGGGGCAGGTGCGCCGTTGCTGAAGGCGAGCGTCTCTTCGCCGGCGGGGATCGGGGCAGCGCGCGAGGCGCTGGTGCGCTCGTCCGATGGCAGCTCCTGCGTCGAGTCCTCGGGCACCGGCGGGAAGCTGTCGACCGTCGACCGTTCGATCGCAGCCGCAGCCGAGTCGACCCAGGCCTTCATGCTCGAGAGCTCGAGTCGCGAACGTTCGGCGCTGTCTCGCGCCGTGGCCGGCGGTGCTGCTGCGCTCTTCGGGAGCGGGTCGGGCCTTCGGGGAGGGACGACGACCGTGGTGAACTGTGCGGCCGCGGGGCCGGGTGCCGCGGCGATGAGCGCGGCGATGACGACAATACGGTGCCTCACCATCTTCCTCCGTCTGGAACCAGTTGGCTGGTCGAGAGGAAGGGCATACGGCGTGCCGGGACGGTCGCGCTCGGTGCCCTACGGCGACTCCGCCACCGCCGCCCGCGGCCAGGCGTTCACGATCGCCTCGCCCATCCGCGCCAGCGTGATCTGCGGCCCGCTGTCCAGCACCCAGCGCGTATCCTCGTTCTCCTTCGTCATCACGCACGCCACGACGCGGGTCTCGAGGTAGAACAGTGAGCACTCGGTGCGCACCTCGCTGGTCGCCCCGGTCTTGTGCGCGGCACGCACGCCGCCAGCGTAGCGCTGCAGCAGCTTGTCGTCATCGTTCGCACGGAGAATAGCGAGCATCGCGGAATCTGCTGACGGGCTCACGGCCCTGCCCTCGGCGAGCAGCTCGAACAGCGTAGCCATCTCGTTCGGCGTCGTGACCCCCAGCCCGTACTTCACCGAGCTGTCCATCGCCACGCTCGAGCTGCGCAGGAACGACTTGGAGTGGACCTTGGTGTTCTCGAGGCCGAGCGCCTCCATCTTCTCCCATACGCGCCTGATGATGATGCGGTCGAGCAACAGGTTCGTTGCGGTGTTGTCGCTGATCGTCGTCATCAGCCACGCTGCGTCGTGCACCGTGATGATGATCCCCGGATGCAGGAACTGAAGTATTCCGGAGCCAGGCACCTGATCGATCTCGAGCACCGTGAGCGGGGCGTCGAGCGGGAGCATGTCGCGTTCGGCGAGATCGTACACGGTCACCAGGATGGGGACCTTGATGAGACTCGCCGTCGGGAAGGTCTCATCGCCCAGCCGCGAGAGTTGTTCGCCCGTGTCGAGGTTGCGCACGGCGTAGCCGACAATCCCGTGATGCGCCGTGGCCAGCGAGTCGAGCGTGCGCCGGAGCTGCGCGGTATCGGCCCGGGAAGAACCTGCGCGCGCCGGTTGCACGACCGGCGGTGGCGATCCCTGAGCCCGAGCACACGCGGGCGATGTCAGCACGAGCAGGGCGAGCAGTACGGCGCGCTCAGCTCGCATCTGCGTCCTCGAACTCATCTGCCTTGCGGCTGGCGACGAGCTCACGTTCCCCGGACGTGTGATCCCATATCGCGAGAATCTTGATCGTCTCGCCTGCATAGGCGTCGAAGGACTTGCCCCCTCCCTTCTTCACCTGGATCTCGTGTCCGTCCTCGAAGCGGAGAATCACGGTCGGGTATTCATCGTTCGAGTACTTCTTGCGCAGCTTCTTCGGCGCGCGCTTGCTCGCGGACTCAGCCATGTGATACCTCCGGAAAGGGGGGGTCAAGGGGGTCAGGGGGTCAGGTCTTGTTTTGACGCATCGTTCCATTGCCGTCAGGTGACGACGGAGCGGCGCTCGCCGACCGAGCGCCACGCATCTGTCTCGAGCGCTTCGCGGATCGCGGCGACGGCGCGCTCGATCTCGTCGTCGCGTGTGTAGAAGTGCGGCGCCATGCGGATCCCGGCGCCGGGTCGATAGTCGACAAGTATGTCGCGCGAGAGCAGGAAGCGCGCGATCTCCTCGCCGTGGGGTACGTCGAACGCTACCGTGCCGCCGCGCCGCTCGGGGTCGCGCGGCGCCGCCACGGGAAAGCCGTCCGCGTCCGCCAGCTCGATGAGCCGCGCCGTCTGCCGGATGCTCTTGGCGCGAATGGCATCGACGCCCGCGCGACGGATGATCTCCGGCCCCGCCATGCCGGCAAAGAGCGCCGGGATGGCGGGCGTTCCTCCCAGCCAGCGCCACGCGCCCGTCGCGTACTCCATCTCCGACTCGAAAGCAAATGGACGCGCGTGCGCCTGCCATCCGGTGAGCGTTGGTGCCACCTGCCCGCTCACGCCCGGTGCAACGTACAGGAAGCACGCGCCCGGGCCGCCGCACAGCCACTTGAGCACACCACCCGCCAGGAAGTCGACGCCCGTCTGCCGCACGTCCACCGGGATCACGCCCACCGAATGGTACGCGTCGAGAGAGACAAGCGCGCCCATCTCGTGCGCGCGGCGGCAGACCGCATCGATATCCACGATGAACGCCGAGCGGAAGAGCACGTGCGAGATCGCGACGAGGCGCGTGCGCTCGTCGATCGCCTCGACGATGCGCGCAGTATCGATCGAGATGCCGTCCTCCGACGGGACGACGACGATGCGCGCGCCCAGCCGCGTGGCGAGTTCCTCGTAGACGTAGCGAACCGAGGGAAAATCCAGATCCGTCATCACAATCGCATCGCGCGGTGACGCGTAGTCGAGCGCCGACAGCACCGCGGCCTGCGCGCCGGTCACCGTCGGCACCATGGACACTTCGCCGGGGCCTGCGCCGATGAGCGGCGCGATCGTGTTCCCCGCCTCGACCGGCAGCTCCCACCATCCGTTCGCCCATGCGCGCACGCCCTGCTCGGCCCACATGTCCACGTAGGTCGCGAGTCGCTCGGGGACCGCGCGCGGCATCGCGCCGAGCGAGTTGGAGACGAGGTACGTCGTACGCTCGAGAATCGGGAACTCCGGGCGAAAACGCAGCAGCGGGTCACTCACGTCGCGATTCCCGCGCGCGGGCGGCGCAGCCAGGCCAGCACATACAGTGCAGTTGCGACAAGCAGTACGCCCGCCACGAGCGCGAGCTCGCCCGGCTCGGCCGCGAGCAACAGGACCAGAATCACGGCAATCGCGAGCGGTGGCGCGACCCACCCCGCGCCCGCCGGCAGATTGAACGGCGTGCCCCCCCCTCCAGAGCGCACATCGCGCCGGCGCAGCTCGAACGCCGCGACGCAGCACAGAAGGTAGAGCAGCAGGAGCGCGACGTTGGCGATGATCGCGAGCCGCGCGAACGTCCCGGTCACGGCGAGCGCGAGCACGATCGCCGACTGGATCGCGATCGCGACGTGCGGCGTGCGGAAGCGCGGGTGCACGGCGCCGACGGCACTCGGCAGAAAACCGTCCCGCCCGAAGGCAAAGAGCGCGCGCGGCACGGACAGGGTCATCCCGCTCACGTAGCCGAACATCGACACGGTAGCGCCCGCGAGCAGAAGCCACGCCCCGAATGGTCCCATCACGCGGCCGGCTGCCTCGGCCAGTGGCGCGTCGGTGAAGCGCGCGAGGTCCGCGCCGAGCAGCCCCTGCGCCACGAGCTGGATGGCGAGATACAACAGAGTGATCGACAGCATCGCGATGAACAGGGCGCGCGGTACAGTGCGCGCGGTGTCGCGTATCTCGCCGCTCGGGACCAGCGCGCTCTCCACGCCGGCGAAGGCGAAGATGAGCAGCAGCGACATGCGCATCACATCAAACGTCGCCGGTGCAGCGGAAAGGGCGAGATTGTCGCCGCGGATGAAAGCGGCTCCCGCGGCAATGAACACGAGCAGAGGGATGAGCTTCGCGACGGTGACGATCTCGATGAGCCGCGTTCCCTGCCGGGCGCCGCGGATGTTGACCGTCGCCAGAACGACGAACAGCAGTACGAGCACAGCGGCGCGAGCGATCCCCGTGCCCGCGCCCGGTATCAGCACGCCGAGCGAGCCGGCGAACGCCGTCGCCACTGAGGCCGTGGCAAAGCAGCCGGTGAGCCAGAGGAGAACGCCCGCGATGAAGCCGGTGAAAGATCCCAGCGCGGTCTCGACGTACGCGTAGGGGCCGCCAGTGAGCGACACGCGGCTGCCCGCATCGGCGAAGCACAGCACGATCAGCCCCATGCCAACGGCGCACACAACGTACGCGATCGGCGCGGCAGGGCCCAGCCCGGCCGCCACGATCGCCGGCAGCACGAAGATGCCACCGCCGATCGTGATGTTGAAGATGTGCGCCGCGAGACCGCGCACGCCGAGCACGCGGACGAGCGCGGCATCGCCACTGGACTCAGGATCGCTCGCCTCCGATTCCGCCCGGAGCGCCGCTGGTGATGTCATGCGCATGAAGATCGAGAGGACGCGTCAGGCGCGCCAGAGCGCGACGCGGTGCGCCGCGGCTCAGGGGGAGCGGCTGAACTCCGCCGATGCGTTCCAGCTCGGATGGTCAGAGGCGTTCGCGATCGAGAGCCCGAACCGCAGGGCGATCTCCGCGAGCTGTGCGGCGCCTGCGAGATCGAAATCGTCACGATACTCGTCCGACGGCTGGTGGTAGCGGTGCGCTGTATAGTCCTCGTTCTGCTCGGTGCCCCAGCCCTGTGGACGGCCCGCGAAGTCGGTACCCGCGGCGATCGACACGGACGGAACACCAGCCTTGGCGAAGGAGAAGTGATCCGACCGGTAGAAGTAGCCGCGCTCCGGATGCTCGTCTGGTGTGATACGCATCCCCGCGCCCGCGATCATGCGCTCCAGCGCGGGGCCGAGGGAGCTCTTGTTGTAGCCGAGCACACGCAGATCGCGCATTTCGCCGAGCAGGTTACCGCCGTCGATGTTGATGTTCGCGACGATGCTCGCGATGGGAACGGTGGGTTGCTGCGCGAAGTACGCGGAGCCGAGCAGCCCGGATTCCTCCGCCGTCACGAAGACGAACAGCAGGGACCGCGCCGGCCTCGGCGCTTCGCGTGCGGCGCGCGCCATCGCGAGCACGTTCGCGACGCCCGATGCGTTGTCGGATGCGCCGTTGTAGACCGAATCGCCGTTCACGACCGGGCCGATGCCGAGGTGATCCCAGTGGGCGGAGAACGCCACGTACTCGCCGCGCAGCGCGGGATCGCCGCCTGGGAGCAGGCCGATGACGTTATGGGACGTCAGATGTTCGACGCTGTTCGAGAAGCCAGCGTCGATGGTGATACCCGTTGGCACGGGACGGAAATCACGTTTCTCCGCGCGGCGCCGGAGCTCGGCGAGGTCGAGCCCCGCCTGCGCGAGCAGCGCGGTGGCGGCGCTGTCTGTGATCCAGCCGTGCACGCCGAGTGGCGCCGGGAGCGAGCGATCTCGCGGCAGCATCCGCTGCTCCTTCGCCCACGATCCGACGACCGTGTGCCAGGGATAGCCCGCCTGCTCGGTGGTGTGGACGATGAGCATTCCCGCGGCGCCCCGTCGCGCGGCCTCCTCGAACTTGTAGGTCCAGCGGCCGTAGTAGGTCATCGCCTTTCCGCCGAAGAGCTCCGGCTCGGACGCAGGAGCGGGCGGATCGTTCACGAGAACGAGCAGCACCTTGCCCCGGATGTCAGCGTCCTTGAAGTCATTCCAGTCGTACTCGGGAGCCGTGGTACCGTAGCCGACGAAAACGAGCTCGCCGCGAGCGCTGCTGCTGTCGGATGCGGAGCCGGCCCATACGACGACGTCCTCGGGGTAGCGGAGCTGCGCGCTGGTCTCGCCGGAAGCGTTGACGTGAATCGTGGCCGGCCGGGCACTCACGACGTCTATCGGAACTTCCTGGAACCAGGAGCTGTCCGCGCCCGGCTCGAGCCCGGCGATGATGAGCTGGCTCGCGATGTACTCCGCGGTGAGCGCGCCGCCGCGCGTGGCCGGGGCGCGTCCCTCCAGGAGATCCGACGAGAAGAAGCGGATGTGGCCATCGATCTCGGCGGGGCGGATGTCGATGGCGGGCGGCGCCGGCGAGCGCTGGGCGAGGAGCAGCGACGGGAGGACGGTTGGTGCGGCTGCAAACGCGGTGGCAAGGACGGTTACGCGGAACGCGGGCATGGTGCGCGGGGGTGGGGGGGTGGGGGGGTGGGGGGGTGGGGGGTGGGGTGTGGGGGTTGCTCGGAAGGGAAGTGTTTAGGGGGACGTGAAGGTGAATCATAGCCGCCGCGGCGTCGGGATGGTAACGTGGATCCGTGCTCTTGCGGCGGTGACGAGCGGCCAGCTTCGCACTGGCGCAGAACTTTCAGTCGCGTTCGCTCAACTTCCATCAGGAGTCGTACATGTTCGAACAGCTTCGCGGCCTGGCGATCGTATCGGCGATCGCCCTCGTCGGGCTCGGCGCTCCCCTTCACGCCCAGCAGGCCGTCTTCACGCGGGGACCATCGGTCTATGCGTCGACGGCCGCGCTACCGGCGCCGGCCAGCTCGCTCGACGTCGGCGATCTCACGCCTGCTGTCGCGCTGCCGCAGTCGCGCGGCGGCGGGATCTCGAAGCCTGCCGTGCTTATGATCGTCGGTGCAGCGGCGCTGATCACGGGCGCCGTCATCGACGGCGATGAGGGCACGATCATCATGATCGCCGGGGCGGGAATCGGGCTGTACGGCCTCTACGCCTGGCTCAGCAGCCCGTAAACCTCGACAGCGACTGCCGCCGATTGCATCCTTGATGCGTCGGCGCCGCGAAATGCTTCGCGTGCGCCGGCGCCTTGGCATTCCCCGTTGTCGGTCACCATCAAATTCGCTATTCAGGAGTATTCTCATGATGAACAGTATCCGCGCACTCGCTGGTGCACTCTGCGCCGTGGTCATGCTCGCGACCGCGTCCGCGGCGACCGCGCAGACGCCGGACAGAGGCACGGCGTCGATCGACCATCAGGTTACGGCGCCGACGCTCGAGGCGGCATCGTCTGCTGTTCGCGCGCCGGCCGGCGCAGATGCGGCACTCGACCTCTCGGCCGAACAGGCGCGGCTGCAGGGCGGGTCGGGGTTCGCGCGGGCCGAGGTACTGATGATCGTGGGCGGCGCGGCGTTCCTTGCGGGCGCGATAATCGGCGGTGATCCGGGGGTGATCGTCATGGTGGCCGGGGCGGGGATCGGGATCTACGGGTTGTATCTGTATCTGCAGTAGGCGAAGCATGCCTCCCCTGTAGTTGCCGCACGCTCCCTCGGCTTGGAGTCCGCAATGCATCCATCTATGCTGATATGCTGACGGCTTCGGCATACCTTCGGGAACTATTCTCGGTTGAGTTCGTATACTAGGCATGGTGCCACTCCGCTACCGGCAGGAACGGACAACTCAGGCAGCCGCGCGCCTCCTCAAGCTGAGGGGCGGGTGCATGTCGTACATGAAGCTGCTAAAACTCCTGTACCTTGCCGATCGAAAGGCGCTGCTCGAACACGGCCATCCGATCACCTACGACCGATACGTGTCGATGGATCACGGGCCGGTGCTGAGCCAGACCTACAATCTCATGGTGGCAGAGGAGAGTCCTGAGCGACCGACGTATTGGCGTCGATTCATCTCTGAGCCTGAGCACTATGAGGTGTGCCTCGAAAATGAGGCGCCGAACGGAGAACTCTCGCCGGCACAGGGAGCCATTCTTGATGCGGTTTTTGCCGAGTTCGGCTCCCTCAATCGATGGGAGTTGGTCGCGCTAAGCCATCAGCTTCCCGAATGGGAAGATCCGCAGGGCTCGTCCGTTCCAATCGACATCCACGACGTGCTCCGTGCCGGTGGCCTGAGCGACGAGGATGTCGAGGCGGTCGAGGAAGCGCTCGCTTCAGAGGACGCGCTGGCCCAACTGCTCAAGTAGCATCTCCCCACCTGCGCCGTGGATTTCATCCGCGCTGGGCGGGCGCTGATCGTGCGCGACGGGCGCATGGGAACGCATCTCTGGTTCGTGCTGACAGATCCGGACTCCTCTACTCGGCACGTTGTAATAGTGTCGCTCGTCACGGAACGAGCACACACCGAGAAAACGGTGTCGCTCGCGGTTGGAGATCACCCGTTCATCCGACACGCGTCCAACATTGACTATGGCACGGCGACTTTCACGCCAGCAGCAAAGCTCAATCGGGCGCTGGCCGACAGTCGCGCTGAGCTCACCAGCGACATTTCTGAGACTGTCCTCAGATCGGTGCGGCGGGGACTACTCGAGTCGTCGCACACACCGAACGACGTAGCCAGTTACTGTCGCCCGCTGTTCGATCCGCCGGCGTTTCCCGGCGGTAGTTGACAGACCGGTACGGGGGTCAGGTCTTGTTTTGACGCATCGTTCCGA
>JBOHTO010000173.1:0-22492 GCA_050733695.1 Gemmatimonadaceae bacterium
ATAGTTCTGGAACATGTCGTAACTGGAGCACGCGGGGGAGAGCAGGAGTGCATCGCCTGGCTGTGCGAGTCGTGTGGCTCTATCGATGACGTCATCGAACGACCCCGCCACCCTCTCGACCCGGACCACTCCGGCGAGATCGTGTTCAATGGCCCCGGCAGCCTCACCGTACGCCACCACCGCGCGAGCGATCCTTCGCACCGCCGCAGCCAGAGCGGTATAGGGCTCGCCCTTGTGGCGTCCGCCGAGGAGGAGGACCGTGGGCCGCGTCATGCCCTCGATCGCGACGAGTGTGGAGCTCACGTTCGTCGCCTTCGAGTCGTTGACCCAGAGAACGCCATCCGCCTCGCCCACTGGCTCCAGCCGATGCGCGAGTGCCCGGAACGATGCCAGGGACGCTGCGATGCTGGCTCGGCTTGCGGTCGTGGCGTGCGCATCGTCGGCAACCATCACGGCGAGCGATGCAGCGAGCGCGTTGGCGACGTTGTGATCTCCCATGAGACGGAGCGCGTCACGGTCGAGCAGCGGCTCTCCCAGAACAAGGAGACGAGCGTTCTGCGTGTCGTACCATGCATCGGTGGTGGGGTCGCGCAGGGAAAAGCGCCAGCTCCTGCCCGGAACATCACGCAGCGTCGGCCGTGATCCCGGTGCTGTTCCGGATGTCGCGGCGAGTGACCATGTCGCGGCATCGTCGGCATTCAGAACCCAGCGGGACCCGGTGGCCGCGTTGCGAAAGAGCAGCGCCTTGTCCGCATAGTACTCGCCGACGTTCGCATACCGATCGAGGTGGTCAGGGGCCAGGTTGGTGAGCACTCCGACCGCTGGGTCGACGCTGGGCGTGTCGTGCAGTTGAAAGGACGACAGCTCGACGGCCGCCCATCGCTCGGCGCCGGCGCGCGTGGGGGGGCTGAGGGCGAGCGCCGAGAGCGGCCGGCCGATGTTGCCGGCATCCGTGGCATCGCGTCCGAGCCCGCGCAGCAGGTGTCCGATGATTGCCGTCGTCGTGGTCTTCCCGTTCGTGCCCGTCACAGCGATGTAGCGTGTTCCAGTGAGGGCCCTGAGCGCCACGTCGATCTCACTGACGATCGTGACGCCGGCCGCGCGCGCGGCTGCGAGCGGTGGCGCTTCCGGAGGAACGCCGGGGCTGGCCACAACGACCGTCGCGCGGGCGATCCTGGCGAGGTCGTGCCCGCCCGCGATCACGTCGACGCCCAGCCTCCTGAGCTCACCGACGGTGCTGGCATGATCGGCGCGCTCGGCGGCGGAGCCGCGCTCACAGCCGGTGAGCGGGTCCGGGGGCGCAGCGGGAGCGGAGTCGGAGGCATACACCCTCGCCCCTTCGCGCACGAGCAGTTCGGCCACGGCACGCCCGCTCCTGCCCAGTCCGATCACGGCCACCTCGCCCCGTCGCCATTCCGCCGGAATGCTCATCGCGGGATGCTCATCGCGGGATGCTCATCGCAGGATGCTCATCGCAGGATGCTCATCGCAGCTTGAGCGTGGTAAGCGCGATGAAGGCGCACATGATCCCGATGATCCAGAAACGCGTAACGACCTGCGTCTCCGTCCAGCCGCCCAGCTCGAAGTGATGATGCACCGGCGCGCGCCGCAGGACGCGGTGCCGCCGGGCGTACTCGAGACCGTACCTGCGCCGCCGGTATTTGAATACCACTCGCTGCACGATGACGGACAGCGCCTCGACCACGAAAACACCGCCCACGATCAGAAGCAGGAACTCCGACTTGAGGAGAATCGCCACCGCACCCAGAGCGCCCCCGAGCGCGAGCGACCCGGTGTCTCCCATGAAGACCTGGGCCGGGTGGCAATTGAACCAGAGGAATCCGATGGTGGATCCGACGAGCGCGGTACAGAATATCGCCAGCTCCCCTGCTCCGGCCAGGTAATAGATCTGCAGATACTGGCTCGCGTCGACTCGCCCGATCACGTAGGCGAAGAGAGCGAACGTGGCCGCAGCGATAGCGGTGAGACCCGCCGCCAGACCGTCGAGGCCGTCGGTGAGATTGACAGCATTGCTCGTACCCGTGAGCACGAACGCGGTGAATCCGACGTAGAGCCAGCCGAGCCACGTGACAATCGGAACGACGAGCACGTACTTGTAGAACGGGAGAGTTGTGGACGCGCCGGGGAGCGTGGAGAGCGGGACGAGCCAGATATAGATGCCCAGGGCGATTCCGATGGTGAGCTGTCCGATGAGCTTGTAGCGCTCGACCAGCCCCTCGTTCGTGCGACCCTCGCGCTTCTGCCTGAGCTTGAGATAGTCGTCGATGAAGCCGATGCCGCCCATCCACGCGGTGACTGCGAGAGCAAGCAGGACGTATCTGTTATCGAGGCGGGCCCAGAGGAGCGTGGGAACAATGCAGGAGACGAGCATGATGAGTCCGCCCATCGTCGGCGTCGTACCCTTGGCTGCGTGCGAATCCGGAGTGCCGGCGCGGACGACCTGATGCACCGCCATCGCGCGCAGGCGCCGCAGTATCACTGGTCCGACGATGAACGCCACGATGAGGGCCGTGACAGCAGCACCAGCCGCTCGAAACGTGATGTAATTGAAGATCCGGAAGACGCCGAAGTATTCTGTGAGCGGAACCAGCAGATGATAGAGCACGACTGTCAGGCAGTTGGATTCGGAATGGTTCCCGGCGCGTTCATGTCGCCCATTCCTGCAGGCGCGGCACCAGTCGCTCGAGGCGGACGCCGCGCGACGCCTTTAGGAGAATCACCGGATCCTGCGAGAGTCGCCCGGACAGGAGAGGCCAGAGTTGGTCGACATCGGGCGCCGTTATGACTCTCATGTCTCCCGCCGCCGCGAGCGGCGCCGCGAAATCCCCGATTCCGGCAATCACGTCGATGGACGATCGGAGTACGGTGCGCGCAATGTCGTCGTGCAACCGTTCGGCATGCTGGCCCAACTCCCGCATCGTGCCCAGCACGGCCACGCGCTGGCGTCCAGCACCGACGCTTTCGAGCAGCTCGAGGGCTGCCCGGGTTGACCCGGGGTTCGCGTTGTACGCATCGTTGATGAGCGTGGCTCCCCTGCCGCCCAGCGACTCCCAGCCCAGTCGCATTCGCGGGGCCGGCATCTTCGCGATGCCTCGTGCGGCATCGGGGATGCCCACACTGCATTCGCGGGCGCAGGCGAGGGCGAGCATTGCGTTCCGGAGATTGTGTCGGCCTCGGAGGGGCAGGCTGATCGGGACAGCGTCCATCTCCAGCGACCCCAGTCCGCCATCTCCGATCACCCAGCGTGTGGGCCGGACCTGGCCCTCGTCCAGCCCGGCGGTCACCACGCGGCGCGCGCGGGCGCGAGCGGCGGCGATCAACCCGGCCTCGTCGGCCGGGACGATCGCGACGCTCGCGCCCTCGCAGCTCGCACTCTCCTCGCGAAGCACGCCGGCCATGTCGCCCAGGCCCTCGAGATGCTCCTCCGCGATCGAAGTCACGACGGCGATGTCCGGTTCCGCTATCCCGCGAAGCAGCGCGACCTCGCCCGGAAGGTTGGTGCCCAGCTCCACTACAGCGACGTCAGCTTCGTCGCGGAGTGCCAGCAGCGTGAGCGGCACCCCGACGCGATTGTTGAGGTTTGCCTCCGTGGCGTGGACATCGAGCACGCTTCCGATGGCGGCGCGGAGAAGCTCCTTGGTAGTCGTCTTGCCGTTGCTGCCTGCGACGCCGATCACCGTCCCGCCCCACGAGCGGCGGCGAAAGCGAGCCAGGGCTCCGAGTGCCAGCAGCGTGTCCTTCACCGCGAACACCGGGACGCCGAGCCCTGCGCAGCGCTCCGGTCGAGCGATGACGACCGCAGCGGCGCCGAGTTCGACCGCCTGCGCGAGAAAATCGTGGCCGTCGAAGCGCTCACCAATGAGCGCGAGAAAGACATCGCCCGCCCTGATCGTCCGCGTATCCGTCGCGATCGAGCCCAACGCGGTCGCGCCGCAGGGCCGGGCTCCATTCAGTTCGCCGTTGAGCGCACTCGTCACCCTGTCCGGCGTCCAGAACGCGCCACTCATGCTCGCCTGCCTCGGTGCCCGGCTCCGCCGACGGGACCTGCCCGTGCGCTGATCGTCTCCGCGACGATCTCCTTCTCGTCGAATGGAAGACGCTCGTGTCCACGAATCTGATAGATCTCGTGCCCCTTCCCTGCCAGGAGCACCGTGTCCTCGGCGCGGGCGAGCTCCAGCGCGCGTTCGATGGCCGCCCGCCGGTCCTCCACGCGCAGATGATCGGTGCCCCGCGACATTCCCGCCTCGATGTCGTCGAGGATTCGCTCCGGATTCTCGGTTCGCGGGTTGTCGCTTGTCAGGATGACGAGGTCCGCCCCCTCCATGGCGGCGCGCCCCATGAGCGCGCGCTTGCCGCGGTCCCGATCCCCGCCACAACCGAAGAGCACGATGAGGCGGCCTGCCGAGAAGGCGCGGAGGGCCAGGAGCGCCCGCTCCAGCGCATTGGGCGTGTGCGCGTAATCCCGGATCACGAGGGGTTGGTCGTGCAGCACCTCGAGTCGTCCGGGAACCTGTGGCATGGTCGTGAGGGCCCGCGCGATATCGCGCGGCACCGTTCCCACGCTCCATGCGCCCGCGGCTGCACCCAGCGCATTTGTCACGTTGTAATCACCGATGAGGGGAAGCCGCACATCGTGGGCTTCTCCGTCCACGACGAGAGTCCACTCGCTTCCGCGCGCCGTGTATCGAACGTCACGCGCGCGCACGGTGGCATCTCCGTCCCCGCTGCCGAACGTGACCGTCCGCGTTGCCGCAGGCAGGCGCTTCCACGCGGGGTCGTCGTCGTTGATCACGGCCGCGCCACCCGTGTCGAGCTGCGCGATCAGCCGCGCCTTGGCGTCGAAGTAGGACTCCATCGACATATGGTAGTCCAGATGATCCCGCGTGAAGTTGGTGAACACAGCCGCGCCGAAACGCAACCCCTCGACACGGTGCTGATGCAGGCTGTGCGAGGAGACCTCCATTGCGACGAATCGCGCGCCCCGATCCACCAGGGCGCGCAGTACACGCTGCAGCTCCACGGGCCCTGGTGTCGTGAGTCCCTGACCACCGGGAATCGCTTCACCGGCACTGCCCACCAGCGTGCCCAGCGTTCCGATGGACGCGGAGCGCGAGTCTCCGGCGGGGTCGTTCAGAAGATGGCGGAGTGCAGACACCGTGGTCGTCTTGCCGTTTGTGCCCGTCACTGCCAGCAGGGTGAGCGCGCGCGCCGGATAGTCGTATGCCGCGGCGGCGGTCAGGGCGGCCGCGCGCCGGCCGTCGCGCACGATGATCGCCGGAAGCACGGCGCGTGTTGCATCTTCAACGATCGCCGCGCCCGCTCCTCGCGCGGCAGCATCGTCGAGGAAATCATGCCCGTCGAGCGATGTGCCGCGTACAGCGACGAACACATCGCCCTGCTCAATCGAGCGGCTGTCCTCGCTGATGCCGCCGGCGGTTTCCGGCAGATCGCCACGCTTTTCCACGAGCAGGCCGGCCGCATCGAGCGCCGAAGCGAGACGCGCCAGCGGAAAGTCGCTCACTGTGTCCGGCGGAGACGGACGAGTGATCCCGTCTCCGCGAGAGCGCCGGCGGCCGGCTGTGTCGCGCTCCTGGCGATGCGTGACCCGTCGCCTGCGCCACCGCTCGCGAGCCGAACCCGGAATCCTGCGCGATGCAGCTCGCGTACGGCCCGCCGCAGTGGCAGTCCCGAAACGTCCGGTACCGGTCGGTTCGCGGGTGGCAACGTCGCATTCGACGGGGCCTTCGCTTCCGGGAGACGGATCAAGTAGCTGTGCGGGCTCGTCGGTGAATCGGGTCGATCGTCGAGCGCGGGCTCGCTCGCTGCGTTCATGCTGTACACATCGATGGAGCCACCGTCGACCTCACGCGCCGCGACATGATTCTCCGTCTCGCGATCGGCTAGCGCCTCCCTGTCGAGCGCTGCGTCCCGTGCCGCGAGCGCCGCCTGAAGTACCGCCCTGGAGATCGGAGCGGCAGTAACACCCCCGTACACGCCCGCGGGATCGTTCAACTTCGTGAGGATGACGTACTGCGGGTGCTCCGCGGGAAAGAGACCGACGAAGGTGGCCGTGTACCTGCCGGGGACGTAGCCCTGTCCGACCGCCGTGAGCCGGGCGGTGCCGGTCTTTCCCCCCACGAGAAACGTGGCGAGGTCGGCCTCCATTGCTGTTCCGCTCTCGACAACATCCGCGAGCAGTTCTCTCATGGTCGCGGCGACGCGCTCGCCCATCACGCGCCGTACCACTCGCCGCCGCGCGCGATACACGATATCGCCTTCCGGCGAGCGTATTTCGCGGATGAGCATCGGGTGCAGCAGCTCTCCGCCGTTCGCGATGCTCGCATACGCCGTCGCGAGCTGTAGCGGCGTCACGGCGATCTCGTAGCCCATGGCCAGCGACGCCTGCGACTGGAGCGACCAGTCGGCGGGGTCGCGCAGCGTGCCATTCGCCTCGGAGGGGTAGGCGACCAGGGTGGGCGTGCCAAAGCCGAAGTCGCGCAGCGCTTCGTACTGCTCGGCCCAGGTCAAGCGCTCTGCGAAGCGCGCGATGCCGACGTTGCTGGAGAAGCGGATGACATCCGCGAGCGAGAGCCGCGACGACCGGTGCACATCGCGTATGGTGCGCCCGTGAACGGTGTAGACACCACCGTACGTCTCGATCGTGTCGCCGATGCCGGCGAGGCCGTGCGAGAGCAGCGTGGCGGCAATGAATGGCTTGAGTGTCGAACCGGGTTCGAAGGGCTCGGTGAGCGCGGTGGCCGCGACCGAGCGCCCGCCACGCCGGCTCGCCATGGCGAGGATGGCGCCGTCGTGGGGGTCCAGAACGACTATGTCGCCGCCGTCGGCGTGCATCTGCTCCACGGCGCGCGCCAGCGCCTGGTCGGCGATCTCCTGCAGCTCCAGGTTGATGGTGAGCGTGACATCGTGGCCGGGCGTCGCCGGTGTGTCGGGCGCGGACGGAGACGAGATCGCTCGGCCGTGCACGTCGCGGACGGCGGACGAGAGCCCCGGTGTGCCGGTGAGCAGGCTGTCGAGGGAGAGTTCGATGCCGCTGGCGCCACGGCCGTCGCTGGCCACCTTGCCAATGATCCGCTGCACGCCGGGCGAAACCACATGGTCACGCTCCACCATGGCTTCGCCGTAGACGCCGCGCAGGCGGAGCAGCCGCGCAGCCGCCGAAAGCGTGAGCGGCGATGGGAGGGTGACCCAGGCGCGCTCGCGGTCGAGCGACCGCTGACGCCAGCGCGGATCGACGCCCGCATTTGCCAGCGCCTCCGACAGGTGCGCGCGATCGGAGATCTCGCGCGGCGCGATGTGGATCCGCACGAGTTCGCGGCTCCGGGCCAGGATCTCGCCGGTTGCGTCGCGGATCGTACCACGCGGCGCGGGAACGGAATCCGACTGCACGTGCTGCCTGTCGGCGCGGGCCGACCACCTCTCTCCTTCCATGAGCTGTAGCTGTCCCGCCCGCGCGATCAGCACAAGCACCACCATGAGCAGCGCGAAGTGAATCGCCCCTACCCGGCTACGGCGCATCGGAGGGTAGAGGGGGAAGTGTCGGGGCCGGCAGGATCACGATCTGACTGTCGCTCGGTACGTTCATGTGGAGCCGCCGCTCCGCTATTGGCACGAGGTGCGTTCGACTGGCGGCCTCGCCGATCTCGCCTTGCAGAAGCGCGCTGCGCGCCATCAGCTCCGATCGTCGCTGCGCCAGTGCCTCGAACTCGCGCGCGCCGGTCATGCCATGGCTCCTCCGCCAGATGACGCACGTGGCCACGATGAGGAAACCGAGAAGCGCGAGAGCGATCAGGGATCGCCCCCGCAGCCTCACTCGCCGCTTCGCCATGCTCGGAGCCGCGCGCTGCGCGCCCTGGGGTTCCGTTCGACCTCGGCCGCGGTAGCCGTGATGGCCCTGCGAGTGATCAGCTCGCCGAGTGGCCGGCCGCGGCAGGTGCAGACCGGAACCCTTGGCGGGCACACACAGGCCGCGCTCCACTCGCGCAGCGCGTGCTTGACGATGCGGTCTTCTCCCGAATGGTAGGCGATCACGGCGAGCACTCCTCCGGAACTCAATCGGTCCCGGAGCGCGGGCAGGGCGAGCTCGAGGCCGGCGAGCTCATCGTTGACGGCGATCCGCACGGCCTGAAACAGGCGCGCGAACTCCGCGGGCCCGGTCCGCGCCCCTAGGGCGCCGCGGATCGCGTTGACAAGGTCGTCACTCGTGGCGAGCGGCCGGTTCGATCTGCGGCGCACGATCTCGCGCGCGAGCCGCGGCGCCCTAGGCTCATCGGCGTAACTGCGGAAGATTCCCGCCAGCTCGGTCTCCGGGGCTTCGTTCAGCAGCGAAGCCGCCCCGACGCCGACGTCCGCGCCCATGCGCATGTCGAGCGGCTCCCCTTCGCGAAAGGAGAAGCCGCGGCCGGCCGTGTCGATCTGATGCGAGGAGATGCCAAGGTCCAGCAGGATTCCGTCGAAATGCGCTCCCGCCAGTGCGGGCACGCGATCGAGATCGGCGTAGTTGCCGAGGTGAGCGCGAAAGCGCCCGTCTGTCTCGAATGCCGCAAGACGTTCCCTTGCGACCTGGAGCGCGTCCGGGTCGCGGTCAACAGCGTCGACCCCGGCGCCGGCCTCCAGCAGGGCGAGGGCGTGACCGCCTCCGCCGAGCGTACCGTCGAGAATGTGCCGTGCGCCGGCGAGCAGCGCTACAACTTCAGCAGCAAGTACCGGAGCGTGCCAGGCGCTGTCCCACGCGCCGGTGGTTTCCGGGCGAGCGAACATACTAAGACAACACGCCGTCGGTAGTCAAGCCGATTGCGCGCACGGCCAACGCGGTGCATTCTCCGCGACCGCCATGAGCAATCAGCGAGACTTTGTCTTCATCATGCACGGCGCGCGCTCGGAACAGCCGGACATTCGCGACCTCATCACGCGCGTGCGTGATGAAGGTCACGCCGTCGAGCCGCGCATAACCTGGAGCGCGGGAGATGCGACGACATTCGCGCGCGAGGGTGCGGAGCGCGGCGCCGACGTGATTGTCGCTCTGGGAGGAGACGGGACGGTGAACGAAGTCATCAACGGCCTCGAGGGCTTCGATATTCCTGTGGGCATCATCCCGGTGGGTACGGCCAACGATTTCGCCCGACAGACCGGAATACCGCTCGATGTGGACCATGCCATGGATGTTATACTCGCGGGCGAGCCGGTGCGCGTGGATACGGCGGAGCTCAACGGAAAGCGCTACCTCAACGTATCGACGGGCGGTGTCGGGGCAGAGGCAACCGCGGAGACGCCTGTCGAGGCCAAGGAGGCGCTCGGCCTGTTCGCATATGCGATAACCGGAGTGCGAAAGCTCGCCGGCCTAGAGCCTCGGGCCGCCAGGTTCGAGGGGCCGGGGTTCGATCTCTCGCTCGAGTTCCTCATCTTCGCTGTCGGGAACGGACGGGTGACCGGCGGCGGTACACTGATCACACCGCGAGCGCGCGCGACCGACGGGCTGCTCGATCTCTGCATCATCGAGGGGATGCCTGTCGGCGAGTTCGCCCGCATGATGTTCCGGATAAAGCGGGGTGAGCATCTCGAGGATGACGGCGTGCGCTACCTGCAGACGCCGGAGGTGGTGATCACTTCAGACAGCGCAATTTCGGTGAACGTGGACGGAGAACCGTCGGACGGGCGACGGCTGGCCTACCGGGTGCGTCCGGGCGATCTCCGCGCCTACCTTCCCCGTTTGCCGGGGGATCCCGAACCCGAGGAATAGATCACCGGGATGGCATCTGCGAGGGCGAATCTGGAAGGTGCCGGGATGATTCGGATGCAGACAGCCCGCCACCGGCGAACCGGGGCGGGCTGTCGGGCATCCGGCGGCCGGGGATCAGCCGCAGAACTGCTTGATCTGATTCTCCACGACGGGTGTGAACTGGGTGAGGAACTGCATGTACTGTCCGGCCGCCTGCTGCGACACCTCTGCGCCTCTGGGGATGTTGATCTGAGCCGTGGTGAACGACTCATCCGCGAGGCGCGCGAGCTGGCAGCTCTTCGATCGCGGTGCTTCCGTGGCCGCCGACTGACCGACGGCGAAGGCGGACACGCCGAGCAGGAACGCGGCCGGCGCCGACGGCGCGATCTCGTTGGACAGTGACAGAAAGCTCATCGCCCGCCCGAAGGCTGCGCGCGAACTGTCGGCGCTGACACTGTTCTTCGAAGCATTCGCCTCCCGATAGAGCTGGTTGCCGAGTGACAGTGCGTACTGGGCAACGAACGCCGAGTCTCCGCCGCTTGCGACCGCGGAACGCAACGCGGCCGCGGCGCTGTCCGGCATGCTCAGCTCCATCCTGATCTGGGCGACCTGGACCCAGCCGCGCTGGATGGACGGATCGAGCTCCACCGCGCGTCTTGCAGCTATTGCCGCCTGGGGCAACTGCCCCGACGCACGCAGCATCTGTGCATGCAGCGCATGCAGACTCGCGTGGTCCGGGAACTTCGCGATGCCACGAGCGGCCGCATCGGCCGCCTTCTGCGGCAGACTGTCGCCGGCGTAGGCGGATACGAGCCGCTGATAGAAGAGCGTGTCCGCCATCGCCGTGTCGATCTGGACCAGCATCTCGCCGGCCTCGTACGCGCCTCGCCAATCCTTGATCGTGAGGAGCACGAGCCAGCGCAGCCGCTGCAGCGCCGGGTCACCCGGATTCTGTGCAACTGCTTCGTCGATGATCGGCTTCGCCCGCGATGCCTGTCCGCTCGTGACCAGGTAGGCGATCGCGCGCTCGACGAGTCGCGTATTGGTGGGATCGGCGGCGATCAGCCGCGTCCACGCATCCACGGCCATGTCCTCCTGGCCGAGCGAATCATATGCGACCGCGGCGTATTCCAGAGCGATCCGGCTCTGCGGGTCGATCTCGAGGATCTCGCGCGTGAGTGCAGCGATCGAGTCGGGTCCGAGATTCAACTGCGAATACATCTCGAGCAGGCAGAGGCGCGCAAGAGTGGCGCGCGGATATGCCGCTATGCCCTGACGCGCCGCGGCTGCCGCGCCCCGGTAGTCGCCCTCGCGTGCGAGGTCGACGCAGCGTGCCTCGGCCTCGAGCTGGCGCTTGGCCACCTGAAGGTTCTCGATGACCTGTTCGGCGGCATCGTCGAGATCGCCGTCGAGAACGGTCGGCAGGGGCTGCACCAGCGCGTTGTTGCGAGCGAGTACCAGACTGGCGTTGATCCGGTAGTTGCCACCGTCGCGCGTAACGGTTCCGGTGAGGTATTCATCCGCGCGCATGCTCGAAGCGAGCGTGCGGGCGTCGGTCGGGCTCAGCGACGTATCGGTGCGATAGCCCGAGGCCTCGAGAAACCGGACGATATCCTTCTTTGGAAGTATCAGCAGATCGCGGCAGGAAAACTCCCGCTCCGCGCGTTCGCGCACCTCATCGGCCGCCTGCACCGCCAGCGCCGGCGTGGCCGCGCGGAAGGTGGGAATCAGAATGCGGCGGACGTCATCGGGCGGGGTCGATCGGCAGACCTGCTGGGCCGCGAGCGGGGACAGCGAACCGCCCACGCCAAACGCCGCGAGCGCCGCGGCCGTTGCAAGCACATGACGAAGTATTGACTTCACTGTACGCATCCTCCAGAACGTTTGCTCATTGTACCCCGGTCCCCGTTGCGCGGGTCCATGGTCCGACAGTGGGCGAAGAGGGACTCGAACCCCCGACATCCTGCGTGTAAGGCAGGCGCTCTAACCAGCTGAGCTATTCGCCCTCGGGGCCCGTCATTGCTACCTCCATGTTCGCCTGCATGTGCCGTGTGTTCCCGCCAGGTGCTGGCCCGGACGGCCTTCATGCACGGCAGAAAACGCGCCGCACGAATGATCCCGCTGGTGCGCACGGAGCTACCTGAGAATGGCCAGGGGAACGAAGACGCAGTATCCGAGGACCAGGAGGATTGGCGCGAGCGTGATTCCGCCCCGGGTGAGGTCGGCAAATCCGGCCAGGATCGTGAATCCGGCGAGCCCCCATAGCATGAGGGAGCGGGATCGTCTGGAGGTTCCGGTCTGCGCCATGGCGGCGAAGTGTAGAGAGCCTTCGGGAGAGTGTCAAGCGATCGCGCGAGGCTCGACTGCGGCCTATGTCGGGTCTACCCGCTTTCATCGCCGGGGCGTGCGGGCGGGGGAGCGGGTGGCTGCTCGGGTCCGCGCGCGGATGCCGGCGGTATCGTGCGCAGCAGCTCCTCTATTGCACTTGCCCGGGCCATGCGATCGGCCTCCGCTTCGCTGGAGCGGAGTGCCTCGATTCGCAGCCGGTCACGCCGGCGCCGCGCGACGATGAGTGGCAGCATCACCGCGAGGACGATGACGCCGACGAGCGCGAAGTCGGTCACTATCGCCAGCATGCCGTAGCGACGCCGGGTGTTGCGCTGCCATCTCTCCTCGAAACCCGCCAGGGTGAGGCCGAAAGCGCGCCGCATCGCCGCGTCGATCGAGCGCGTTTCGATCCAGTACTCGAAGAACAACGACAGGCCGCGGACATCGTCCAGCGTCGCGAGCTCGGCGATCGCCCGATGCGCAAGCGCGTACGCGGAACCGGCGACCGACGCTCCGCCCAGGAATGCGGAGTCGAGCGTCTGGAACGATGGCACGCCGCGCACGGCCAGCGCGACGTTGGTTGCGAGGAGTTGCTCGCGCCCCCACTCACCGGCCGCGTAGCTGGCGTAGCCTTCGTCGAACCAGACGGGTGGAAGACCGCCCAACGCCTCGTGCAGCGCCAGGTGAGCCAGTTCGTGGCGCAGCGTCGAGCGTGGATCGCCCGCGTCGGACCCGGCCGTGCTGCCCTGCATCACGATCCTGCGCGAATCCGGGAATGCCACCGCCGCTCCCCACTCGGGGACAGCCGGCCCGATCCAGTCGCGGAAGGTATCGGCATCCGGAGCGATCGCAACGAGCACCTGTTCGACCGGGCGCGGAAGTCCGGGAAAGGTGTCGCGCTGGCTGGCGAGCGACAGCAGGTTGCGCGCAAGTTGCTCATCGCGCGGGTAGAACACGAATGCGAAGCGCCCGGCGTCGATGCGGCGCGGTGCTTCCTGCTGCGCTGTTACCGTGGCGGGAATCGCGAGGCCGAGCGCGAGGGCTAGCGCGAGGGCGAGGGCGAGGATGCACGCGCCGAACGCCGCTCCCGCGCGCGCCTCTAGACGGCGGGTGGCTCGCCGCCCGACTCCACGGTCTCCACCATCTCCGCGCAGCGCTTGCCCCATGGATTGAACTTGTTAGCCGCGACGCCTTCGCGCCACGTCGCGATGGCCTTCTCGCGCTCACCGGCAAACCAGTGCGCCCGTCCCAGCTCGTAGTATGCCTCGATCAGATTCGGCCCGAGCGCCAGTGCCTTGCGGAAGAATGTCTCCGCGTCCTCGTACATCTCGCGCTCGAGATACACCAGGCCGAGATAGTAATGCGCGTACAGCGTCGCCTTGCGATCGTTGTCGAGACGGATCGCCTTCGACAGGTGCTCGATTGCCTCGCCGAAGATGTGCTTCCTGAGGCAGATGTAGCCGACGTTGACACGCGCGAGGGCATCGGCCGGCTGACGCATCAGGACTTTCTGGAAGTTGAGCAGGGCGTCGTCATACTTCTGCTGGAGCATCTGCGCCCATCCGAGCAGCGACTCCGCCTGCGGGTCGCCGGGCGAGAGTTCCAGGGCCCTGACAAGTGCGGCTTCGGCGCCTTCGGGGTCGCCGAGCGAGATGCGGGTCCATCCCTTCTCGATGAACGTCGAAGCGCCGATGTGATCGGTGCGGACGCTGGGCTTCTCGGGCGACAGTTGCGCCGCTGGCTCGGTTCCCGGCGCGTGCGGCAGTGTCTTCCATCTGTCCACGAGCGAGCGGATCTCCTCCTTTAGCGCCGAGAGGTCCGCTATCCGGCGCTCGACATCGCGGAAGAGCGAGATTATCTCGACCCTGACCGCCGCACGCTCCGATTCCGAGGTGACTGCCCCGAGCTGCGCATCGATTGCCGCGTAACGCGCGCGCAGCGGCCTTGCCGGTCCTTCGTCAGGCATCCTCGCGCGGATCCTCCGGCAGCACCTCTTCAGTCGAGCGCTCGATGATGAGCCGCTCATCCACGGCCTGCTCGATACTCAGCCGCTCATTGCTCGACAGCAGGCGCTCGACATCGAGGAAGATCAGCAGGCGGTCGCCGTGGCGAACGATTCCGCGGAGATACTCGGCCGAGAGCCCACGGAAGAGCGGCGGTGGTGGCGCAATCTGCCCGGCCACAAGGGTCGTCACTTCCAGAACCGCATCGACCACGGCGGCAATCCACTCGCCGCCTACATTCAACACGAGCGTTCGGGTGAGCGGCCCCGGCTCCACAACGGGCATCCCGAAGCGGCTGCGCATATCGAGCACGGGAACAACGCGGTCACCGTACTCGATCACACCGTCGATCCATGCAGGAACGTTTGGCAGGGGTGTCGGTGGGCGGTACCGGAGTACACGCTCGACGGCGAATATGTCCGCTGCGAAGAGGTCGTCGCCGAGGCGAAAGGTCACGATCTGCGGGACGCTGGCTGTCGTCATGTGGACTCCGTGTATCGATCGGCGAGGCATGCCGCGACGAGCGCCCGCGCATCGATCACCGCGATGATTTCGGTTGCGTTGCGTGCAACTCCGAGAAGTATCTCGCCACCGGAAGCTGCCGGCGAGTCGCCGATCGCGGCGGCATCGAGCGTCATGACATCGCTCACATCGTCCACCGCGATCGCGACGCGGCGCGCGCCATCCTCTACCACGAGCGCGAGCACCGGATCCGGGTCGAGCCGGACGCCAAGAGTGCGCTCCGGCGAATACAGCGGTGTCATCGTTCCGCGCAGCGGAAAGACGCCGAGCATGGACGGGGACATCCCGGGAAGAGGTTGGATCCCAGGCAACTCCACGGCCTCGTCAATCGAGCCCAGCGCCGCGGCGAACGTCTCACTCCCGGCGCGAAAGAGGAGCAGCTCGACGGCACCCTGCCGCTCGCGGATTCTGTTCATCACGGCTGCGTTGAGCTCTTCCGGCGACCGCGGGGATGCGGTCTCGATGTCCTCGCCTGACGCAACGGTGTCTGGTGCGCGCGTACGTGCCTCCGGCGGATGCGGTATCGCGGGATTCAGGATCGCGGCCAGCTCCGTCGGTGTGCGCAGTCGATCGCGCCGGGAGAGCTCCGGTATCGCCCGTCCCGCACTGGCGGGCTTGTTCTTCGGTTCCGTCATCGGCGCCCTTCCCTGGACACGGCGTTTGGCCGGGGCCCGCGCCCGAAAGCGGCTCGCGACCCTCCCTGACGGGCGCCTGGCGCGCGGCCGGCGCGAGTCCCGTGATGATGGACAGGCCACCGCGCGGCTCCGTCACATCCGCGAAGCGTGGCGGACCGTGTGCGATCGCGGCGCATCATGCGGATCTGTGCCGTGCGCGGACTGGCACGAGCATGTCGACAATCGCCGGCGCTATTCCGGCGAGCGGCGAAATCCGATCGGCGCCGGCGTGGGCAAGGGCCGCCTGTGGCATGCCGAAGACGGTCGCCGTGGTCCGGTCCTGTACGATCGCTCCACCGCCGGCGTCGCGTATGGCGCGCAGACCGGCCGCTCCGTCGCGTCCCATGCCGGTAAGGACAACACCGACGGTTCGATCGCCGAAGGTGCGCGCGGCCGAGCGAAAGAGGGGGTCCGCCGCTGGCCGCACGCCCCACACGGGCGGGCTGTCGTCGAGCGCGATGCGCAGCGCGGTAGCATCGGCGCCGGCGCCCTCGACGGTTATCGTCATGTGCGTGCCGCCGGGGGCGATGTATACGTGATCTTCCTCGATCGGTTCGTCGTTCCTCGCCTCGCGAACCGTGAGAGAGCTCACGATGTCGAGCCGGCGCGCGAGACTGAGCGTGAAGCCTGCCGGCATGTGCTGCACCACGAGCACCGCCGCACCAACTCGCCGGGGCAGCGCGGGAATCACCTCGGCCAGAGCGCGCGGTCCGCCGGTCGAGGCCGCGACGACAACCGCTATCGTCGCTCCTCCGCGCCCATCACCTGTTGCCGTATGCGTCCGGGTTGACGCACCGGCGGCCGTTGTCGGCTGGCGGTCGAGCATCCGGACGCCCCCGAGATTCACCTGCGTCGACGCGTGCAGCGCTTCCATGAGACGGGCGCGGACCGAGACGAGATCGAGGCTTATCGGGCCGGACGGCTTGCGCACGAAGTCGACCGCCCCGAGCTCGAGCGCGCGGATCGTGGGATCCGCACCATGACCGGCCGCCGCGCCACTGAGAATCACCACGGGACGCGGCGTCTCGCTCATGATGTATCCGAGGGTCTGTATCCCATCCAGCTCGGGCATTTCGAGATCGAGTGTGACTATCGACGGATCGAGCGTGTGTATCTGCTTCAGCGCATCCAGGCCGTTGCGCGCCGTGCCCACGACACGAAAGCCGTCCGTGCCATCGATCATCTCGCTGATGATCTTGCGCATGAACGCGCTATCGTCGACGACGAGCACCGTACGCCGTTCAGAGGACACGGTCACCGTTTCTCAGCGAGCGAATCAGCAGGTGACCATCCGCCACGCGCAGATAGACGCTACGTCCGTAGTCGCCACCGGTATCCTCGGCGATGAGCGGGATGCCGGCTGCGGCCAGCGCCTGACGGGTGGCAGCTGTGTTCCGTTCGCCAATGTTGATTCCGCTGCCGGGCAGGAGCGCGGCAAACATGCTGGCGCCGCCGGCAATCCGCGCCGTGATGCGCCGCGCGCCCAGGCTCCGCATCTCGTCCACGAGCAGGGGTACCGCGGTTCCCGGGAACTTGGCGGCATTGCTGCGATCACGCGACAGCGACTCGTCCGGGAGAAGGATGTGCGCAAGTCCGCCGATGTGCGATCCGCTGTCATGCAGCGCGATGGCCACGCACGAACCGAGGCCGATCGTGGAGAGTGTATCCTCACTCCCTCCGACCGCATGGTCCGCCACCGCGACCCGGATCTCCCTGTACGACCCGGTCACAGTCGGCGGAAGATTCGTTCGCGAGCGGCCACAGGGGCGAACAGCGTGCGCGCGCGTCCCAGCAGCGTCTCCACCTTGCCAAGCACGAGCAGGCCACCCGGTCTGAGCGCGTCGTGAAAGCGCTGGAAGAGTGTTTCCTGCGTCGCGCGATCGAAGTAGATGAGAACGTTGCGGCATGACACCAGATGACAGCCGTCAGGCGCCGGGTCACGAAGCATGTCGCGCTGTTCGAAGGAGACGAGCGAGCGGGCCTCGGGCAGGAGCGTGTGCGGCGGCATGGATGAGAAGTAGCGTGCACGCAGGGCCGGCGGAGTGTCGCCAAAGGCGGTCTCCGCGAACGACGCGAGTCGCGCGGTCTCGAGGCTCGCGCGATCGATGTCAGTGCCCAGTATGCGCACGCGCTGGAGCCGCGACAGTTCACCGACGGCCTCCGCGTGCCTGTGAAACAGCGCGGCCAGGGAACATGGCTCCTCGCCTGACGCACAGCCCGCGCTCCACACATCGAGTCGCTCATCGGGCAGGGACCAGAGCTCGGGTACAACCGCACTTCCGATCATGTCATAGACGTCCCAGTTGCGAAAGAGCCGCGTGACATTGATCGTGAGAACGTCGAGGAGCCGTTCGTATTCGTGAGCGTCGGTGTCGAGAACGGTCACGTAGTCAGCGTATGTGTGCACGCCCTTCGCGCGCATCCGCACGGCAATGCGACGCCGCAGGCACCTGTCCTTGTAGCTGCCGCACGCGAATCCCCGCTCGCGCGCGATCTTCGCCGTCAGCACCCGGAATCCGGCTTCGTCGAGCGGTTCTCCCAGCATCACCGTCATGCCGTGGCACCACGAACAGCGTCGAGATTCGCCCTGATGATGCCGTTGTCCGGATCCAGCTCGAGCGCGCGCTCCCAGCATTTCACTGCCTCATCGCGCTCGTTGCGCTTGAAGCGGATGTTGCCGAGCTTGAGGTAGATATCCTCGCCCAGCGCCGGGTTGAGCTTCACCGCCCGCTGGTAGGCATCGAGTGCTTCGTCGTACGAGCCGGTCCGATAGCAGCCATCTCCCTGGTTCTTGTGGAGCTGTGGGAGCGAACCATCCTCATGGATTCCACGTTCGGAAGCGGCGCCGGCTTCCTGCAGGTTGCCCCTGCGCTCGTGTACGGCGGCGAGATTGTTGAACAGGGCGGCCGCGTGCGGATGTACGTGCGTCCCCTCGGTCAGCAGGATGACGGCTCGCTCATGCTCGCCCGACAGGGAGGCGGCCAGTGCCGCGTAGTGGAACCATGCCGCTACGGGCGGTCGCTTGCCCCACAGCTCGCGCGCGGCGGCGAGCGTCGCTGCAGCTCCCGCGATGTCCCCCATGCGCAGGGCCAGCGCCCCGAGCGAGGTCTGAACCCAGGGACTGCTCGCGCCTCCGCGCGCCACCGCTTCCTCGAGCGCCGCGAGCGCTTCATCGTAGCGTCCCAGTCGTTCGAGCGCGTACGACAGATTGTGGAAGACCGCCGGCCCGACGCCTGGCTGCGACGCCGCTTCGTGAAAGGTGTTCGCCGCGTCCGGCCACTTGCCCTGTCGAGCAAGGACGAGCCCGAGAAAGAATCGGGCGTGCGCATCCGCTGGCCGCAGATCTATGACACGCCTGAACTCACGGACTGCCTCCTCCAGCATTCCGGTCCTGTAGAAGGCGACCCCGAGGTTGCGGTGCTCTTCCACGCGGGCCGCCGGGACGCTCGCCTCCGGAGCAGCCGACTTCCCGACGCGATGCAGAAATCCCGCGGTCGCGAGCCCGAACAACGCCTTGCCGACATCGAACTCGCCCAGCCCCGACTCATCGATGAGCGCCGCCACGTCGCGCCGCGCATCGATCAGCGGCTCCAGCGCCTCCTGTTCGGCGGTGAGCTGTGCACCGGTCTCGGCGATGCGCTCCCTGTCCAGGGCAAAAACGATGTCGAAGGACGGTATTTTCTTCTCGATGAGACTCCACTCATCTACGCGGCGAGCCCCCTCCAGCAGCAGTGATTCCGGATTGATGGCAACGAGAAAGTCCTGCTCCTCGGGCCTGATGTCCGCCTCGAAGTTGAACGTGCCGAGGGTCCAGGTGAAGAGAAAATAGACCGCCTCCTCGATCTGGATTCGTATCTGCCGGTGCAGCTCCTCGCGCGAGAGAGCCTCCATCTCGATCAGAATCTCGCCCAGCCGCTTGTCGCGCTGGTGCCCCTGCAGCTCCACGGCCGCGTCGAGCTGCGCCTGCGAAATGAGACCGCTCTTCACCATGATATCGCCGAGCCGGTCGCGGCGATTCACGATGGATGCATAGCAGATGCGGCCGCGGTCGAAGTAGATGTAGCCGAAGTTGCTCCGGTGCGTCACGCTCAGGCAACCGGTCTTCTTCCCCATCGACAGGAGCTGCAGCACGTCCGGCAGGCTGGCTTCCTTGAGGCTGCCCCTGATCGCCATCAGCGCGGGTCCTCGATGAGGCGCCCCGTCACATCGGGCCAGTCCCAGATGACCTTCTCATCGTCCAGGAAGAACGTGTCCACCGCGGTGCGCACGTTCGAGGGAGCAGGAGCCGGCGCGGACCCGGCGCCCTCGAGTTCCATGCGTGCGAGGTCGAGCGTGAGCTCCACTCCTGCCAGATCCGCGGCCGCCTTCAGACGGTGCACTATCCCGATTATCTCGCGCGCACTGACTGCCGGGCGATCGGCGAGGTACCCGAGCAGGTCGGGATCCGATGTGCCCATTGCGCTGAGCAGGCGGGCAAAGAGGCGGGCGCGCAGGTCGCGATCAGGGGGCTTTATCGTCACGATCAGCCCACCCTCGAAGCGCGACCGGAGTCGATCCTCCAGGGCTTTCACATCGCCGGGAGCCGCATCGCACGTGAAAACGAGTTGCCGCCCGGCGGAGTGCAACGCGTTGAAGACATGGAACAGCTCCTCCTGCGACCGGTCCGTGCCGGCGATGAATTGAACGTCGTCGATGATGAGCGCTCCGGGCGAGCGGTAGCGCGCACGCCAGCGCTCGATGGCGCCTTCCTGGAGCGCCGCGATGAGCTCATCGATGAACGCCTGCGCGCCGACGACGGACACGTCCATCGAGCCGCCCGTCGCGGCAACGAGCTCGTTGCCGATGGCGTGCGCGAGGTGCGTCTTCCCGACGCCGCTCGGGCCGTGGAGGAACAACGGGTTGTACCGGTCGCCCGGCGCCTCGACAATCGCATCGGCAGCGCGAACCGCCATCTGGTTGGACGGCCCGACCTCGAATCCCGCACGCGTGAATGCGCCGGACGGCCCGGCCGGTGGAAGCTGTCCGGCCGCTGCCCGCTGCACCAGCGCCTCGGCTTCATCGACACGCTCCGGATCGCGAAAAAACTCGTGTCCGCCGAGAGCCGGGTCGAGCTCCGTCGCTCGACCTTCGAGAGCACGCAGGCGATCGACGGCAGCGACGTAGAGCGCAACCAGTCCCTCGACGTCGGGTGCATGCGCCTGTTCAAGACCACGCTCGAGCACCGCCGTGCGATAGCCTTCACCGCCCCAGTACGCGATCGACTCGCCGAGGCGCACCCGCCAGACGTCGACATGCTGAGCCACGGTGGATGCGACACCGGAGACGAAGCTGAAGAACTCACCCGACTTCGCGGCCGCGCCGCCCATGGTGGGCGCATCGCGCTGCCCGGCAAGCGTGTCCGATCCGCCCTCGGGCGCACCTACGAGAGTTCGCACCTCGTCGGCGCGCACGAGTCCTTCGCCCAGCGTCTGGTGCGCCACGAGCCGGGTGAGCGCGCCCTGCAACTGACGGACATTGGCAAAATCGATCGTCGCCAGCGATTCGATGACCCCGGTACGAAACCGAACACCGCGCTCATCGCACTTGTTGCGGAGGATCGCCACGCGCGTTTCGTAGTCCGGCGCCCCGATGTCGACTATGAGCCCACCGGCCAGCCGTGTGAGAAGCCGCTCATCCACGTCGCTGATCTCCGAGGGCGGGCGATCGCTCGTCATCACTATCTGCCGGCCGCGCTCCTGCAGCGCGTTGAAGAGTCGAAGCATCTCGCTCTGCGTTTCGCGGCGGCCCGTGAGGAACTGGACGTCGTCCAGGAGCAGCAGGTCGACGTCCTGGTATCGGCTGGTGAACGCCGGACCCTGGCCGGCAGCGATCGCCGCGTGCAACTGCTCGACGAAATCCTCCAGTGTGGCGTACTCGAGCGCGAGGCCGGGCTGGAGCTGGCGCGCGAGCTGTCCGATGGCCGCTACCAGATGCGTCTTGCCAAGCCCGGAACCGCTGTAGATGAACAGTGGGTTGTACACCGAGCCGGGCGCCTCTGCGACGGCTCGCGCCGCGGCTACAGCGAGACGGTTCGCCGATCCAACGACGAACGTGTCGAAGCGGAGACGGGAGTCGAGCGACACGTTCTATCTCGCCGCCCCTGCGGATGGGCTCAGGCGCCTGAGTACCGACTCCGAAACGGCGCGCAGCGTCTCGAAGACACCGGCCCCGGTCAGTGCATCCGCCGCGAAGCGCGGGACGGCGCGAAAGTTCAACGCTTCATCGAGCTCGGCGCTACTGAGGATGAGATCCCGCGGAAGGTCCTGCTTGTTGTACTGCAGGACCAGCGGAACTTCGCGGGCATCGACGCCCTGCTCGGCCAGGTTGGCGTGCAGGTCCTGCAGGCTCTCGACGTTTTCCTCGAGCTGTCGCGCCTGACTGTCGGCGACGAACACCACGCCGTCCGCCCCCTGCAGCACGAGCTTGCGTGTGGTCTGATAGTAGACCTGACCCGGAACGGTGTAGAGCTGGAACTTCGTCGTGAACCCGGAGATGACACCCAGATCGAGAGGCAGAAAGTCGAAGAACAGCGTCCTGTCGGTCTGCGTTGCGAGCGAGACCATCGTTCCCCTCCGCCCGTCGGGAACCTGGCTGTAGATGTAGTGCAGATTCGTCGTCTTGCCCGAACGGCCGGGGCCATAGTAGACGATCTTGCACGTGATCTCGCGGGTGGCGTAGTTGACGAGAGACACTGAATCGGGTTACCCGGTACGGCCGAACAGCGCGGCGAGGTTGCGGTTGAGATCCGTCTCGAAGTTGTCGGCGAGAGCGATTGCTTCATCCACGGGGGTCCCGGCAGACGATGATCCGGACGCGGCGCTGGCCAGCGCGATCCGGAACTCGTCAAAATAGAGCCGGACGAGACCAAGCGAACTCGCCTGATCAAAGACGGTCAGGCAAAGGTAAGCGCCACGCGACGTGGATGCCTGCGCAAGAAAAATCTGTCGCTGTCGACCGGCGTGATGCAGCCCCGCGAACGGTTGCCCCTCGAGCTGCCGGCCGAGCTCGGATGACGATGCATGGATCGCGGCTGCCAGCGCGCATGCTGACATCACGTCAACGGCCCGGGTGAAGCCGTGTTGCGCCAGCACCTGTCCGCTCGGGTGCAGCACGAGGGCCAGAAGTGCGCGCGCGTCATCCACGAGACGCCTGAGCGGCTCCTCGACCCA
>JBOHTO010000174.1:0-17699 GCA_050733695.1 Gemmatimonadaceae bacterium
ATCATGCACCCGCCGGCGCCAACATGCACGTGTTCCTTCGCTCGTGCCAGCGCCCGTCAGCGCGAGGCTGCGGCCAGGTCCCTCACCGCGCGGGCCAGCGTCCGCACCTTTGCCGGATTACCCGCACGGCCAGCATCGGCGTCCAGCTCCGATGCGAGCTGGTCGAGCGCACTCCGGCGAGCCGCTCCGGATTCCCCTTCTGCGCCTGCCAGTGCCTGCCGTACCGCCGAGATCCGCCCGGCTGCCAGGCCGTTGGATCGCGCTAGCTGATCGATGTACGCGCGGGCGAGTACGAAGGTCGGCGGCCACATGAACTGTGGCTGCATCTGGGCGTTGAAGTATTCGAAGTGCACTGTCCTTGCCGCATCTATCTCGTTTCGCGAGATGTGGGCGCTCGGCGTCAGTTCCAGTACGTCGAGACCGCGCGAGATCTCGGAACTGACGATCACGCCGTTGTACCAATAGGCGGACCACGACCCACCACTCGCCATTCTTGTCGAGTCCACCGGCCCGCGATCGAAGAACGCGATCTCCCGCGGGTTCTCTGCGTCGGTCCAGTCGAACACGGATATGCCGCCCTGATACCACGCCTGCACCATCACGTCGCGCCCCGGGATCGGAATGAGCGAGCCGTTGTGCGCAACGCAGTTCTCCTGCGAAGTCTGCGGCGCGGGCAGCTTGTAGTAGCTCTGGAAATCCATCTCGCCGTCGTCGACCGTGAAGATCGCGTCCGCGCCCCACTCGGGCGGGTCCGTCACGCGGCACTTGGGCTGGGACCCGCCGCCCCATTCATCGGAGAACAGAATCTTGGTGCCGTCGTTGTTGAAGGTCGCGGAATGCCAGTAGGAGAAGTTGGAATCGGACACGGCCGAGATGCGAACGGGATGCGCGGGATCGGTGATGTCGAGCAGGAACCCGTAACCCTCGCACGCCCCACCGGCCCGACCGATCTCCGGATATACGGTGATGTCGTGACACTGCGTGGGACCCGGACGCGGCCCGGTGGTCTCGCCGAACATCCGCGCGACGATATCGGGCAGCGCGGCTCGCAGGGTCGCGCTGTCGGCGGCCGTCGGGGCGCCGGTGGCGGCACGCGCCTTCACGATGCTGTCCAGCATGGGCTCCGTGAAACGCGACGGCAGGGCCCTGTCGACGCCCTCGATCACGGCGGTGAATCCACCCGCGGCACGAGCCTCGGCGGCGGCCTTCTCGGCGGCCGCGATGTCCTCCGGAGCGTCGCCATGCCGCGGCGGCGCAACCAGATCTTCGAAGATGCGCGGCGAGCTGACAATCGCCGCCTGCCCGGGCCGGGCGAGCGGTACCTTGATGACTTCGATGCGGAACAGCGCCGTGTTGGGATCCTCGTCGGGTGTTGCACTCACGCAGCCCGCGAGCTCGCTGGGCGAACGCACGCGCGAGGAGCCGGAGATGTACACGTAGACGTTCTCCTCGTCCTTCGGATCGACCAGCAGCGAATGCGTGTGGGAACCGCGGCACGTCTGCACGTTGCCGACGTTCACCGGACTATCGATATCGCTGATGTCGAAGATGCGGAGACCGCGCAGCCGTTCACTGCTCACGGTGTCCTGCACGCCCTGCGTGCCGCAGTCGAGCCGGCCGGAGAGACCTTCGCCGGAAACGAAGAGCAGATTTCTGTAGACCGACACGTCGCTCTGCGACGCGGGACAGACGTAACCGGTTCGGAGGGTCGGGTTGGCCGGATTGGAGATGTCCCACACCTGATAGCCATTGTAGTTGCCCTGGATGGCGTAGTCGCCCAGGAACGCGAGGTCGGAGTTGGTGATCCCTGCGAAGTCCTCGGCGGGCGGAGTCTCCGACAGCACGCGCATGTTCCACGCTGCCTCCTCGGCGTTCCTCAGCCCCGCGCGAAGACCGACGCGCGGATCAGGGTTGGGCGCTTCCCCCGACATGCCGTCGCCCATGGGGAGTTCGCTCACGCGCGCCGATGTGGCCGGCTGAGCGCACGCGCCCACGGTCAGCGCGCCCGCAGCGAGCAGGAGCGACAGCAGCGAGGCGACACCCGGTCGCACCGGCAGGGAACGGAACAGGTACACACGTGCCATGATCATTTCCTCGATTGAGCGGAGTGGGCCTACGGATTCTCGACAGCGGTCTGGTCGCCGGGCGGCCCGAACATGAGGGCGGCGAGCATCTTCTGCATCCGGTCGATCTCCGTCGATTGATCGACGTTCACGTCGGACGCGAACTTGAACACGGTTTCATCCTGGGCCGCACCGCGCGATGCGAACAGATCCTTCACCATCTCGACGGCGCCGCCGTGGTGCTGGATCATGAATATAAGGAACAGCCGGTCGAATTCCCTCCCCCGCGCCGCGTCCAGCTCATTCATCTGGGCTCCGGTGAGCATCCCGGGCATCAGCATCGCATGGTCGCCGCCGTGCATCGTCATGCCCTTCCCCGCGACGTGCGGTTCCGGCACCGGCTGCAGGCGATAGCGCAGCCATCGCTGCATCGTGTTGATCTCGTCCTTCTGGCCGTTGATGATCCGTCCGGCCAGCGTCTGCACCGCAGCGCTCGCGCCGTGCGTGGCCGCCCATCGGGACATCGTTATGGCCTGTGCGTGGTGGCCGATCATGCCGGTCATGAAGCGGATATCCGCCTCGGTGTAGGGATACCGGATGCTGTCGGCGCGGGCCTCGGCGATTGCCCTGCGTTCGCTCTGCCCGGGCTCACTGCCCTCGGGCGAGGGCACGCCGCGCTCCGTCTGCCGCGCTGCGCTGCTGCAGGCGCCGCTCGCGAGCACAGCCAGAAAAACTGCGGTGACCGAACGCATTGCTGGCGATATCATGCCGATCGCTTTCCTGGAGATGTGGTGGAACCGAGCTGTGTGAAGTTTGCCGGGGAGCCGGTACGGAGCAGGGCAGTGCCCGGTCTGGCTAGCATGTCCCGGGCCCGGTCTGTAAGCATGGCGCGACGGGGGAGCAGGGGCAACCGTTCAGGGACGGGTCGCACCAGGGCAACCCTGATCAGGCGCTTCAGCCTTTGGTGTTGGTCGAGAGGGCCGCTGTCGATCTCCGTCTTCAGCGTGCTCGGCACCGGCGCCCACACTACCCGCACCATTCGCCGAAGGTCCATATTTCGGTACTGACCACGTGAGACTCGGGAGCACGACAATGTGCAGGAACATCAGGACTCTGGCCAACTTCGAGCCGCCCGCGACCGACGACGAGATCCGTGCCTCGGCACTCCAGTTCGTGCGCAAGCTGAGCGGCGCCACACGCCCCTCGCGCGCGAACGAGGCTGCGTTCGATCTCGCGGTGGATGAGGTCGCCGCCGCCGCCAATCGATTGATCCACTCGCTTCGCACCAGCGCGCCGCCGCGGAATCGGGATGAGGAAATGCGCAAGGCGCGGGAGAGGTCACGCGAGCGCTTTGCCTGAGAATGGCTCGACTCCGTCATTCGATTCCGTCGTGCCTGCGAAAGCGGGGAATCCATTCCGGCTCTCGAGGATGTTGCTGGCCGAGTACTCGGTTATCGAATGATTGGCACGCTGGATCTTGCGATTGTCCCGAACCTGAAGGAGCTTGGGTATGGCGGGTAGAAGAGGAGCCCTGGTGCCCCGTGAGCGGATCCTCGGAGCGATTCTCCTCATTCGCAAGCAGAAGATCATGCTCGATACCACGCTCGCTGAGCTCTACGGCGTCGAGACGCGCATTCTTGTCCAGGCGGTGAAGAGGAACCTCGGCCGGTTCCCGGAGGATTTCATGTTCCAGCTCTCCCGGGAAGAGTTCGACGACTTGAAATCACAAGATGTGATGTCAAGTGGGTGGGGCGGCCGGCGGACTCCGCCCTACGCGTTTACCGAGCAGGGCGTCGCCATGCTCTCAAGCGTCCTTCGCAGCCGGCGCGCGGTGGAGGTCAACGTCGAGATCATGAGAGCGTTCGTCCGGTTGCGGGAGATGATCGCCGGCCGTGCTGATCTCGTGCTCCGGCTCGACGCCCTGGAACAACGCTATGACGAGCAGTTCCGGGTCATCTTCGACGCCATCCGTGCGCTGATCAGTGAGGACACGGCACCAACCAGGCGGATCGGCTTCCATGCACCCGGTCAGGGGACGTCGCCTTGAGTTCATGTGGAGATCGTGCACACCGGCCGGCTCGGCACACGGGCAAGCGCGTTCAGGCCGTCGCGCGCCTCCAGTGCTCGAACACGAGCATCATGCTGAGCGTGTCCAGCCGGCAGTACTGGCGCAGCAGCTCGCACCAGGCGTCCCTGGCCTCCTCGTCATCCCGTTCGACACCGTACATCATCGCCTGATACGCGCGAACCGCACCCGTACCCTCGTGAACGTCCTGCGGAACGCCGTTGATCTCGAGCGCCGGCAGCGCGGTGTACGGGTCCGCCGATTCGTGCACCTGCAGGCCGGTCCACTCCGCGAACTGCTCGCGCATCACCGGATCGCTCTTCCACAGCGCATCGAGCACGACCTTGATGGACGTTCGCCCCCGCATGCCCGGATGCAGGTAATCGTTCTTCGCCCAGTCATGCAGATCGACTATCCGCCTCTCGACGAGATCACGGATCCACTCGACCAGATCGGGATTCTCCTCTCCGAAGTCGGCGAGCTCCCTGACGATCTCCCTGAGCGTGCTGATCTCGAAATGCGACCAGGTGAGTACCGTTCCGTCATCGCCGATGGCACTCCGCAGTGCGACCACGAACTCGTGGTTCGGCCATGTGTCGGCCGTGTTCAACCACTCGCTGTGGCTCGGTGCTGTTGCTTCTCCCTGTGAACGCACCGTATGGCAGCTCCACTGGAACACGACCTGACCGTACGGACGCATGCGCGCGTGATACGGCAGTGCGAGCCGCGATACCTCGAAGTCGATGAAGTGGAGCGGGTACGCGAGCGACTCGACCTTCGCGGCGAGCCCCGGTCCCATCCACGCTTCGCCGGAGCGCACGCACTGCATCTGCCGAAGTTGCCGTTCCGCCTGCGGCCCGATGCTACCGTCCTTCTTCGCGAGCCGGTCCTCGGGGATGTCCAGCAACGACGCCTTGCCGTTTCTGACAAGCGACTCGACGAGTGGCGTTCCGTCGGCCGCCCTGACCTGACCGATGCTGTGGAGATCGAGTACATGGGGCGTGCAGTAGGCGAGCTCGCCCCAGCAGTGGGCGAAGCCGCTCCGCACCGAAGGGTCGTGAGGCCTGAATTCGCACTCCCTGCACTTCGCCCCGCGTACCGACATCGACGGATCGTATGGAGAATCGAGCATCGCCTCGTACCGCGCCGCTGACGCTTCCACCTCGTCGCGCAGCATCGCGACCTCCGCCGAGACGTCGACCTCGGTCAGCAGATCCAGGTGAGCGAGATGTTCGGCGTCGCCGACGAAGTGAGCCGTGTGAAGGTGCTGCCTGCCGTCACGCCCCTCGCGACGCTCGAGCCGGAACAATCGCGGCGGGCTGTCCAGCGCGGATCGCTTGCTCCTGTCGACCAGAACAAGGAACGGCTGCACCATCACATGCGGAAGCAGGTGCTCGAGCAGGAGCATCTGGTACGTGATGTCTTCGAGTTTCGCGCGCCAGTCCTTGCTTATCGCGTGCGGCTTCCTGTTGCCGCGAAACACGCCCTTGCCGCCACTCGCCAGCTTCGCCAGGTGCTCTTCACCGTCGAAAGACTTCGCCTTCACCTCCAGCAGGCGTACGACATCGCCCTTCTTCTCCACGATGTCGACGCGGGCGAGCCGGCGGCCGTGGAGCAAGGTTGCCTGGAACAGCGTCACGCTGTCGCGAGAGAGATGCGCCAGCGTCCGTCTGCAGTCCTCCACGGGATCGCGACCGTACTCGAGCATGATCCCCTCGGGATGCGTCGCCACCGCGAGCGCTTCCACCATGTAGCCGCCCTCGCCGAGCAGCCGCAGGTATTCGTCGGATTCCCGGTTGTCGGGGTACCCGTTCTCGCGGAAATACAGCTTCGCGTCGCAGGTGCGCGCGAGCGTGAAGTCCGATTTCGAGAGCGTCCGGTTCGAGGCAGGTGCAGCAGTCATGGGCGTGGCGCGGGAATCAGGGCCGGGGTTGAGAGGGGCAAATGGGAGGGGATGGCAATGGCCAGACGCGAATGTTATCGTGACGGTGGGTGCCGCTGGCGCGAGATCTGGTGATGTCCGCAGCGGCAGCTTGATTCTCGGGAACGGACTGGGGGATTCATGTTTGACGACATGGGAATCTTTCGAACAACGGTGGCGATCGAGAACCCGACGCGTCCCGGAGCCACCGTCGAACTGTCGGACGTGATGGTCGATACCGGAAGCGAGTACACGTGGATCCCGCGCATGCTCCTCGAATCACTGGGGCTCGCCCCGAAGCGCACCGTCGCCTTCGTCACGGCCGACGGTCGCAGGATCGAGCGGGAGATATGCTTCGCCAATGTACATGTCGGAGGAACGTCGGCGCCCGACATTGTCGTCTTTGCGGAACCGGACGACATGATGCTTCTGGGAGCCCATTCACTAGAGGGGCTGAACCTCCGGATCGACCTGGTCGGCAAGCGGCTCGTCTCCGCCGGCCCCGTGCCCGTCGCTCGCGCCAACATCGCCGCTCCCGCCGCCACCGTCGCCCACGCCGCCCACGCCGCCCATACCGCCCACACCGCCCACGCCGCCCCCATCGCCGCCGCCGCCTGATCGAACGGGAACGAGTCCCATCTCATCGAGAAACCTGTGGCCGCCAGTCGGCCGGCCCGCTCTCGATTCCACACGCGTGAGGACGAGCCGGTCCTTCGTCCGCGTCATCCCCACGTACAGCAGCCTGCGGGCTTCCTCGAGCTCGGCTTCCGTCGCCTGCCTAGTGGCCGGGCCACCCGGCATGAGCGCATCCTCCGCTCCTGCTATATAGACGCGCGAGAACTCGAGCCCCTTCGTGGAATGGAGCGTCAGCAGGTTCACGCGTCCCTCCTCGGGCTCGGCGCCGTCCCATTTCGACAGTACCACCGATTCGAGGAACGCTGCGATCTGCGAGGCCAGCGATCCCCCGGGAATCCTGTCGACGAGTCGCTGGAGCCGGGTCATCTCCGCCGGATAGCGATCCTCGGCGCTGCGATCGGCTCTGATCCTGAGCATCAGTTCCGCGCCACCGAGTCGCTCGATCAGCTCGTCCACGGCGCAGACTGATTCGTCGCCCGCAGATCCGCTCTCATAGAATTCGAGCGCGCCGCTGTATCGCCCCAGCGCGTAGGGCCGCGAGATCCTCGCGAAGAGTTCTGCCTCCGGCGAGAGCGGTTGTTCCTCGCTCAACGCGAGCGCTATCCCGAGGTGCCCGAGCAGGTTGACCATGGCCGTCTTGCGGGCACGTACGAGCCGGGCATTCTCCAGTCTGGGGAACACACGGGCAAGCGTCATGGCATCGTCCAGCGCGCGGTGCGAACGTCCGGGATCGATACCGAACGCGGCCGCGAGGTCTGTCAGCTTGCGACTCGTCGGGACCAGGTCGCGCGCGAGCGGCAGCGTATCGTAGGTGCACAGTTCGAACGGCTTCTCCTGCGCCGTCACCATTCTCTTCAGTATTCGGAAGTCGAAGCCGTAGCCATTGTGAGCGACGACAACGTCCCGGCCACAGAATGCACGGAATCGGGGCCATGCTTCCTCGAAGCGGGGAGCGCCAGCGACGTCCGCATCGTGGATGCCGTGGATTTCCGATGCGACAGCCGGAATCGCGCTGCGCGGTCTGATCAGTGACTCGAAGTGCTCGGCGATCTCGCCGCCCCGAACCCGCACGGCCGCGATGTCCACGATCTCCGCGCCCTTCGCATCATTGCTCGTCGTCTCGAGATCGATGACTGTGAAGTCGCTGAAGCTCGTTGCGAGATCGCTTGTCTCCAGGAGCTGTGCGGCCTTGAACAACCCCAGAGCGATTCCGAGCGAGGGAACGCTCTCATTGCTCAGATGCTCCGCGTCAGCCGCGGGGGGTGGAGGGGGGGTGCCGCCGCGCAGGATCTCGCGAAAGCCGAGCGCCGAGAGCATCGCTTCGAGCGGGATCTCCATTCCGCCCATGGAGGGGAGCGAGATCGCGCGACCCTCGTCGCGCGCGGCGCGAAGTCGTTCCGCCAGCATCACGATCTCTTCGTTGGCGGCGGGATCCGTGATCTCGTCTTCGTGCTCCTGGAGAACGGAGCGGTACGGCCCGACGCGCTGCGACAGGAGGTCCTGGATGAGTGAGGAGATGTTGTCGTGCCGCTGCCCGAGCGCCCTCAGGTTCAGCAGAGCATAGAATGCGCGTCGAATGCGGCGCTTGTCCTCATGCCCATGCGGAAGATCCGCCGCCATCCGATTCAGATGATGTTGGAGTTCACTCCCCTCCGATTGTGCACGTGCGCGCGCATCGTCGAAGAGAGACCTGGTAAGCACGGCGGCAAAGAACGCGTCACGGTGGATGTCGTCGTCGGGATTGGCGATCACCCGTAGCGCCGCGATCACATGGGCGACGACGGGGTCCTCGGCAAGCGCTCGGCCCTGTGCCAGGCGACACGGTATGCCGGCATTGAGAAAGGCCGCCTCGATGCCCTCGCCCACGGCGTGCGTCCGATACAGCAGTGCGATATCGCCCCAGCGAGTCGCCTGCTCCGCGCGGTCACGCTTGATGTCGGCGATCATCCACTCGCTCTCTGCTTCGTCCGTCTCGCACGAGAGCGCAATTACCGCGAATGGCGACTCACGGCTGGCCTGCACGCGCACGCAGTCGTCGAAGATGGGCCGGTTGTTTCCGACCAGGCGGCACGCGAGCTCGAAGACGTCGCGCGGGCAGCGCCTGTTCTCGCCGAGCTGAACCCTGCTGGCCATCCCGAAGTCGTTGAGGAACGCCGCGAAGACCTTCGGATCGGCGCCCGCCCATGAGAAGATCGACTGCTCGTGATCGCCAACCGCAAAGACATGCCGATGGTCTCGCGCCAGCTCGCGAATCAGACGGTACTGCATCGGGTTCAGGTCCTGGAACTCATCCACGAGCAGCACATCCCAACGTGCGCGAATCGTTTCGGCGGCGGGCGTGCCTTCCAGCAGCTCGACGGATTTCGTGACCAGTTGATCGAAATCCAGCACGTTGCGCTCGGCGAGGAATCGTTCGTAGCGCTCGAAAAGAGCGTCGTCGTCCGGCAGGAGCACCTCGCCGCGAAAGCGGTGTTCGGAAAAGCGGCTGAGCACGGCGCGGTGCCAGCGTCGATGGCCCTGGAGCCGGCGGAGCGCTGCAAGCTGATACTCCTCGTCTGCGATGCCGAACCCTGGCCGCAGTCCGACATGCTCGCCGAACTCGCGCAACAGCCGCACGCAGAAGGCGTGGATGGTGCCGCAGTTCACTCCTTCCGACTTCGATCCGAGATGGCGATCGAGACGCGAACCTATCTCACCTGCGGCACGGTTGGTGAAGGTGAACGCACAGATGCGCGCGGGCGCGAACCCGAGCCGATCGATGAGATAGCGGATACGCTCGATGAGGCAGAAGGTCTTGCCGGCACCGGGGCCGGCGAGGACGAGCAGCGGCTGCGCGGGGGCCTCGATCGCCCCGCGCTGCGACGGGGAGGCAGCATGCGAAATGGCGGGATCGAACTGCTGCGGCTGCGAGGCGGGAGATGCAATACTCATCGCGCCTCCGGGATCAACAGGGCTTCGTCGCAGGCTGCTGATCGTCGTCTGTCCCAGACGAAGAGCGAATCGCCGCTGCAGCGCTGAACCCATCCCGGCCCGCGAAACTCGCCCGGTCCACTTCCCTCGCGTCCGACCCTGCGCGCCGTTCGCCCCGACGGATCGAAGAAGAGAATGGCCTTCACCCACGCATCGGCGACAACGATCGTTCCAGCGGGCAGCCGGGTGCCGTCCAGCGGACGCAGAAACACGGCGTCCTCGTCAGGTGCGGCGTGCCCGACATCGACGACGAGAACGGAATCGATCGATAGCCGCACGTCGCCGCGCTCGACCGACCCGTCTTCGCTCCGCTCCAGCGAACAGGCGAGTGCGCCTGCGAGTGCGCCTGCGAGTGCGCATGCGAGTGCGCATGCGAGTGCGCATGCGAGTGCGATCCATTCGATGCCGCGGTATCTCATGACCCCTGCCTTCAATGGGACTGGCTCCGAATGACGACCACCCTCGCCCGCGGGTGGCGCTCGGATCGGTATGCGCGTAATCTCCAGCGATGGCCAATCGCTCACAAGACTGGTTCCGCCAGGCGGAACGTGACCTGGAGCAGGCCGAGGACTCGGCGAGGATGCAGCGTCACGAATGGGCATGTTTCGCTGCCCATCAGAGCGCCGGGAAATGCGTGAAGGCGCTGCACCTGCGCATCGGACAGGAAGCATGGGGACACGTTGTGGCTCGCCTGCTCGCCGAGCTGCCGGCTGCGCTCGTGGTTCCGGACGCTCTGGTGGATCGCGGGCGGGCACTCGACAATCTGTACATCCCAACCCGGTACCCCAACGGGCATCCGTCCGGCGCGCCCTTCGAACACTACGGCGCTCTCCAGAGCGCACAGGCGATCGAATATGCCCGTGAGATCCTTGCATTCGTCCGTCTTCACGTGGCCTGACCGCGCTGCGGTGGATGGCGCGCTCATGGCATGGGCCACCGCTACGGCCGTGCAACATCCGGAGCTCTCGAGAGTCGGCTACTTCGGCTCGTACGCGCGCGGCGACTGAGGCGTGGGCAGCGACCTGGATGTGCTGATCGTGGTCGACCGGCGCGAGGTGGATCTGGTAGAGAGCGCGCGCGAGTGGGATCTCACCGCACTCCCCGTCCCCGCCGACGTGCTGGTGTACGGCGAGCGCGAGTTATCGGACCTGCTGCACGACGGTGGGCGGTTCGGAAGGATGCTGGCAACCGAAGCCGTGTGGATCTACAGGCGAGATTGAGCAGCTACAGCGCGATCTGCCCCAGCCCCACATACGCCCGCGCCGCACCGAGCACGCGCTCGCGTACGCCTTCCAGCGATCCCGTGATCTTCGCGCCACTCGCCTTCGCATGACCGCCGCCCCCGAACTGCCGCGCGAAGGCGTTCACGTCCACGTCGCCCGTGCTCCGGAACGAGACCTTCACGGCGTTGTGCCCCAGATCGCGAAAGAAGAGCGCCATCCGCGTCCCCGCGATCGAACGCGCATGCTCGACGATCCCATCCAGATCCTCCGCTGTCACATCGTAACGCTCGAGAGCACCGGCGGGCACGGATAGCCAGGCCAGTCCGCGCTCCTCGTCGACGCCGAGCGTGTCAAGTGCATCGCGCAGCAATCGCAGCCGACCCGCGGGCATGGACGCATAGATGCGCCTGTACATCGCCTCCGGGTCCACGCCGGCCGCGAGCAGTCGCGCAGCGATGGCGTGGCAGCGCGGGCTCGTGTTCGAGAAGCGGAAGCCGCCGGTGTCGGTCAGAATCGCGGCGTACAATGCGCGCGCGACCGGCTCATCGATCTCCAGCCCGAGCACCAGTGCGATGTCGAAGACGAGCTCACCAGTCGCGCAGGCCGACGTGTCGGTGAGCATATGCTCTCCCGGTGGCTCGCGTGATGGAACGTGATGGTCCACGACGAGCCGTGGCACGCTGAGCCCGCGCACGACGTCGGTGAGCACGCCCAGCCGCCGGACATCGCTGATGTCGAGCACGACGAGCGCGTCGATCCCCGCGAGCGCGCGTGCTCCCTTCGCGCTCGCCTCCTCCACGTCGTCGCCGAGCAGGAAGCGGAACATCGCCGGCCATGGCGTGGGGTTGACGATACGCGCGCGGATGCCGCGCTGTGCGAGCAGGCGCGCGAGCGCGGCCTCGGAGCCACAACCATCGCCGTCGGCGTTGATGTGCGTGGTGAGCGCGACGGCCTCGGCGCCGTCGAGCGCCACGCCGAGCTTCTCGATCGCGTTCCGCCGTGCCGGATTGACGGCGAGGAGGTCGGCGTGATCCGGCGGCTGCGTCAGGGGACCGGCTGTGCTCCGGCTTCCGCCCGCCCGATTCGGGAATTGAAGCGGCCGTACAGAAAATAGATGAGCAGACCCGCGACCATCCAGACGATCAGCCGCACCCAGGTGTCGATGCCGAGGCCGTACATGAGGTAGCCGCAGCTCAGTATCCCCATGATCGGAACGAACGGAACCCATGGCGTGCGGAACGGCCGCGGCAGTTCCGGGCTGCGGTAGCGCAGTACCAGAATCCCGGCGCACACTATCACGAAGGCGAACAGCGTGCCGATCGAGACGAGTTGCCCCAGCAGTCCGATCGGGAAGAGGCCCGCGACGACACATGCAACAAGACCCGTAATGATCGAGGCGATGTATGGCGTGTGGAAGCGCGGGTGGATTGTACCGAGTTTCCGGGGAAGGAGTCCGTCGCGGGACATCGCGTAGAAGATGCGCGGCTGTGCCATCAGCATGACGAGGACGACCGACGCGAGCCCCGCGATCGCTCCGATGTCCACTATGTACGTGAGCCACGCCAATCCCGGACCCGCACTCGCGATGGCGACGTCGACCGGGTGCGGCACGTTGAGCTCGGGGTACGGCGCGAGCCCGGTCATCACGAGCGACATCAGGATGTAGAGAACCGTACATATCGCCAGCGATGCGAGGATCCCGATCGGCAGGTCGCGCTGCGGGTTCCTGGCCTCCTGCGCGGCCGTCGAGACCGCATCGAATCCGATGTAGGCGAAGAAGATCACACCCGCACCCGCGACTATGCCGCTCCATCCATACTCGCCCTTCACTCCCGTCGCCTCTGGTATGAACGGCTGCCAGTTGTCGGCGTTCACGAACATGAAGCCGAAGCCGATGACGAGAAAGACGATCGCCACCTTGATGAAGACGATGATGTTGTTGACGCGCGCCGATTCGCGGATTCCGATGACGAGCAGCGCCGTCACGAGGACCACCAGGGCCACCGCCGGCACGTTGAGGATCGCCCCGGTCGGGACGATGGTGTGCGTCCCCTGGACGGTGAAGGGCGCGTTGACGAACTCCGCCGGTATGTTGATCCCGAGCTTGTCGAGCAGCGCCACGAAGTACCCCGACCATCCGACCGCAACGGTGGACGCCGCGAACAGGTACTCGAGTATGAGATCCCACCCGATGATCCACGCGATCAGTTCGCCGAGCGTCGCGTACCCATAGGTGTACGCGCTGCCCGCGATGGGTATCATCGACGCGAACTCTGCGTAGCACAGTCCGGCGAAGAGGCAGGCCGTACCGGCGAGCAGGAAGGAGAGAACGATCGCGGGGCCGGCATGCTGCGCCGCGGCGGTGCCGGTGAGGACGAATATTCCGGCGCCGATGATGGCGCCAATGCCGAGCAGCGTGAGATTCGTCGCGCTGAGCGCCCGCGTGAGCGTGTGCGCTCCCTCCTCGCTGGCCTCGCCCTGCAGGCTGGCCATGCTCTTCTTCGACCACAGACCCATTGAGATCCGCTCCGGGATGTTCCGGTCAGCGGCGACGGCGCCGCGAAAAGTGGTGCTGCCGCGAACGGCGGCGAAGTTGCTCGGCGGCGGGCCGGGTGTCAAGCAGGGCGGCCGGACGGGGACGCGAGAGCCCACGCTCGTGCTGTCGCAGGTCGGGCGCCGGGATCGCCCCCGCTGCTACGGGCATGGCAGGAGCCGGTAGCCGCATGGGGCGCTCCGCGTTACCCGATGAAAGCAACCGGCGTCGTGTTGGGATCGAGGAACTCTGGTATAGTGGTCCTGGACCAGAGATGGACACCGGAGGCCTTCATGGATACACCGATCAACAACATCGCGATCACCATCGGCAACAAGGGCCGCGTGACCATTCCGGACGATATCCGCCAGCGGTTGGGACTCGAAGAGGGCGACGTCGTCCGCATGGTTGTCACCGAGCACAACACCCTGGAGATCGTGCCGGCGGAGATAGTGCCGAGAGATCAGCTCTGGTTCTCTCATCCTGCTGTACGGGAGCGGGTGGCGAAGGCCCTTGCGGACATCGAGGCGGGACGCACGACACGCGTAGTGACGCCGTCGCTCTTCTGCATCGTTCACAGGCTGTAGTTGGGCGCCTCTCTCGTGATCGTCACGTCGTGCGGGTGCGACTCGCGCAACCCGGCCGCCGTGATCTGCACGAACTCGGTCATCGTCCGCAACTCCTCGATGTCGGCGCACCCGACATAGCCCATTCCGCTGCGCAGCCCGCCGATCATCTGGAAGAGGACGTCGCTCACCGGACCCTTGTAGGGCACGCGACCCTCGATCCCCTCGGGGACGAGCTTGCGCACCGACAGCTCTCCCTCCTGGAAGTACCGGTCGGCGCTGCCGTCCTGCATCGCGGAGAGACTGCCCATGCCGCGCACCATCTTGAAGCGACGACCCTCGAGCAGGAACGCCTCGCCCGGACTCTCCTCCGTGCCCGCGAGCATCGAGCCCATCATCACGCTCGACGCGCCCGCCGCGAGCGCCTTCACCACATCACCCGAATACTTGATGCCGCCATCCGCTATCACCGGGATGTCTCCCGCGCCCTCGAGCGCGTCGAACAGGGCCGTTAGCTGCGGCACTCCCACGCCGGTCACCACACGAGTGGTGCAGATCGAACCGGGACCCACGCCCACCTTCACCGCGTCCACACCGCGTTCCACCAGATCAGCAGCTCCGTCGCGCGTTGCGATGTTGCCTGCGATGAGCTGCACATCCGGGAACGCGTCGCGCAGCTTCGCTGCCGCCCGCAGCACGCCCTCGCTGTGACCGTGCGCGGTGTCGATCACGAGCGCATCCACCCCCGCGTCGATGAGCGCGTGGGCACGATCGTCGTAATCACCCGCCGCGCCGATGGCCGCCGCGACACGGAGCCGCCCGTGCTCATCCTTGTTCGCGTCCGGGAACTGCCGCCTCTTGTGGATGTCCTTCACGGTGATAAGGCCACGCAGCTTCCCGTCGGCATCCACCACCGGCAGCTTCTCGATCCTGTGTTCGCCCAGTATGCGCTCGGCTTCATCCAGCGTCGTTCCCACCGGCGCCGTGATCAGCCGCTCCTGGGTCATCGCAGCGCGCAGCGGACGGTCGAGATTGCGCTCGAACTGCAGATCGCGATTCGTGATGATCCCCACGAGCCGCCCTTCCCGGTCCACCACCGGCACGCCCGAGATGCGGAAGCGCTGCATGAGCGCGTGCGCCTCGCGCAGTGTCGCGTCCGGAGAGAGCGTGATGGGGTTCAGTATCATGCCGCTCTCGGAGCGCTTCACGCGGTCGACTTCAGCGGCCTGCCGGTCGATCGACATGTTCTTGTGCAGAACGCCGATCCCGCCCGATCGCGCCATCGCAATCGCCATCTCCGACTCGGTGACGGTGTCCATCGCCGCCGAGACCAGTGGGACATTGAGCTCTATTCCACGCGAGAAGCGCGACCCGATGCGCACGTCTTTCGGGTGCGTTACCGAGTGACGCGGAACGAGCAGCAGATCGTCGAAGGTGAGCGCCACGGCGTGCCGCACGCGCTCCTTCCCCACGCGCTCGCGAGCGTTGCGATCACCCTGCCTGATGCGAGACGGCCCGCTCCCGGTGATATCCGGAGGAGCGGGCCGCGTAACAGTGCGAGTTCTGGTCGCCATGGTGAAAGGTAGGCGGGCCACCCCTGCAAGTCCAGAGGCGGCGCCGAAACGGGGCTGCTCAGCCCCCGTCGCCGCGACCGAGCATGCGCAGCCTGCGACGCATGCGGCGCGGCAGGAAGAACGTCGCCGCCGTGAGCGCCCTGCGGAGACTCATCTTCGACAGATCGGCCGGATCGCCGGCCCAGTGATCCAGCACGATGCGGCGGCCGGCGTTCCCTATAAGTCGCTCGAGCGCCGTGAGCAGCAGGAAGACATCGTCCACCTGACCCAGGAAGGGAATGAAATCCGGAAGGAGATCGACGGGCGCGATGATGTAGGCCAGCGCGCCGAGCACGAGGACCTTGTCCAGCGCGGCGACACGGCTGTCCGTCATGAGGCCGCCGAGCAGCCTGATGTAGCTCGGGAGCTGGCCGACGACATCCATGACCGTGCGCTTTGCGCCACGACGCGGTGATTTCTCCGGCGCGTCGTCCTTCACCGCCTTCGCCGGCGCGCGCGTTGCGGCGCGTTTGCTGCCCCTCACACTTTTCCTGCGGCGCGCTGGCGCCTGTTCGGCTGGTGCGCTCAAGTTCTCTGTTCTCCGGGCGGCTGGTGCGTTGTCCCCGGCGGCGCACCCGGCGCACCCGGCGCACCCGGCGCACCATGCGATCCGGGCGGACTACCGTGAGATGCATGCGGGGGCGGCGCTGCAGGCGGCGGCGCGTGCGACGAATGCGGTGGTGGTGGCTGCTGCGACGGCGGCCTGTGTGGCTGCGATGGCGAACGTCCCGCGGCCGCGCCGGCCGGTCCGCCTGTTGCCCCGACGATGTCGTTGGCCACCGATCTGCCCGCGGCCGCGACTCCGCCCAGCACGTTCATCGCCCTGTTCATCAGCCCCATCGTCTCGGCCACGGCGGTTGCCGAGAGTTGGCCTGCCCGCAAGCGGTCTTCGATTCCGTCGGCGAAGCGCGTGAAGATGCTCGCGGGTGTCTCGGACCGCTCAGCGTAACGCGACTCCAGGAAGTCGACGTAATCGAGAACCTGATACAGCCGTTCGTCGGAAAGTGTGTGCAGCTTGCGGAGAATGCGGTCGCGCAGGTGCTCGCTCATTGCGGATCCCCTGGCCTGCGAGAGGTCAGCCGCCCCAGCGTGCCCGGCGGCCCCTCGCGTCTATGTGAGCATACGGGGTGTTGTATCGACGGCTGGTGTAGACGCCGAGCCCACCCACCAACTCCGGATAATTCCGCTCCACCGCCTCCACCGCAAGGGAGACGAGCTTCACGTCGCTCGCCGTGTACCGGCCGTCGCCGTTGGCGTCGATCGCGATATCGACGGCATCGCCGTACTGGTGCCTGCTGTCGCGGGCGGCAAGCTGAACGGTCCGATTGTACGCGGGTGTGCGGAAACCCGAGTGAACGTCGATCTCCATCGACACGTCGCCGCCACGCCGTTCGGCGAGTTCCGCCACGACCAGCTCGAGCTTGTCGAGCAGCAGTGGGCTCAGCGCTACGTAGCGCGGCCATCCTCCCTGCCCGTCGTGCGTCACGAAGTCGGAGATCCGCAGGTGCGTCGAGACGGCGAGGTCGAGGTCGGATTTCTCGACCTCGACGAATCCGCGCGGGCGCTCCCGCGCTCCGCCGCGGCGCGCGCTGCCCAGCCTCTCGGCGAGGTACGTGCCGATCCGGTAGCCGTTGAGAGAACCGCCCTCCTTTTCCGCGAAGGGTACGAGCACCGCCAGCGTCAACTCGTCGACGATGACGCGACGCGCGCCGCGAACGAGCGAAAGCTGGTAGAAGCCGGGCTCCGGAGGGGCCACGAAGTTCGCCCCCAACAGCGGACGAGTCAGGCCGAGGCCCGCGGTGTCGAGCATCTCCACCCACTGATACGACAGGGATGTGGGATCGCCCTGAATTTCGAGCGGATACTCGATGATGGAACCGGGCAGTGCGAGGCGGACCTTGACCTCACCGCTCTTTCCAAATGCGTTGGCGGACGGCGTGGCCGCGGCGAGAACGGTGTCGCGCCCGGCGAGTGGCAGGAGAAATGACTCGGGTGGCTCATAGAACTGGACGACACCGATCACACCTGCGAGGACGAGAAGCAGCGAAGCGATCGAGGCACCGCGGCGGGACCCGACGGCCCGCGCCGCGACAGCGCGCGGCACGTGCC
>JBOHTO010000175.1:0-2371 GCA_050733695.1 Gemmatimonadaceae bacterium
TATACTTGAGTCGCAATGCCCTCTCCTTCGCCCGATATGGCTGTCGTAACCACATCGAAGCACGGTGAGAGGGCATTGCGCCGACGCCACGCCGAGGTCAGTAAGATTAGTTTCCAATAAGACTCCATGGACATCAGGGCACCGAACCCGCGCCTGGTACTGCGGCTTTCCACCGGTGAACGCATCCGCATGCGTCGCGAAGCGCGCGGTATGTCGCGGCCGGTGCTTGCTGGGTTGGTCGGACGCAGCCCGGACTGGCTCAAAAAGATCGAGAACGGCGATCGCCGCATCAATTCGTTGAAGATGCTGGTCGAGCTGGCACGCAACCTCGGCACCGAGGATATCGCCGATCTGACTGGCGACGATTTCGCTGCGCCGACACGCACATGGGAAAGAGAAATTCATCCCGCTGTGACGGGCGTTCGCGCAGCAATGCAGGACGTGTCGTTCGGATCGTTGCTAGCTGATGAGAACCTACCGGTGCGGAGCGGCGAGGACCTCGCCGACGAAGTGCGGCGTCTGTGGCTGCGTTGGCACACGTCTCCGATGCAGCGATCCGACGTTGGCGGCGCGCTGCCCGGTCTGATTCGGCAAGCTCATGCATCGATTCGACGTACCGACGGCGTTGAACGTCGACGGTGCCGCGCGGCAACAGCAGATCTCTACCGGCTCGTGCAGCGTTTTCTCGCTCACATCTGCGAGCCGGAGCTACACGCTCTAGCGGTGGAGCGAGGACGCGCCCTATCTGAAGAGGCGGACAGCGTGCTGTCGTTGGCCGAAGCCGCGTGGGCTTCGTCGGTTGGGCTATGCGCGAGCGGCCACTACGACGACGCTGCCCATCTCGCCGATCGCGGCGCCGCCGCGCTGCTGAACGCGTGCGCGGATGCACCGTCCCCTATGGCGATGGGGACCTTGGGGGCGCTGTAGCTCGAAGCCGCCGCTGCTCACGGGCTTGCGGGCCGCGAGGGCGACGCGTGGCGCTACCTCGACGCGGCAGTCGTTACGGCCAGTCGCATGCCGGCCGGGTCCTGGCACCTTCCGTCGGCCTTCGACCGCACGAATGTCGAGATCCTTGCCGTGATCATCGCGGTCAGCCTGCACAAGAACGGAGAAGCAGTTGGGCGGGCCCGCAAGATCGAGTTGTCGAGCACGCCATCGGTGGTCCGGCGATCCCGCTTGTTGCTGGAATGCGCGCAGGCACACGCCAACCGGCGTGAATGGAGCGAGGCCGTGACCTCGCTCGCCTCAGCGGAGAAGATCTCGCACGAAGCAATTGCCTTGATCCCGTGGGCGCGGACGCTGGCCGACGAGTTGGCTGAGCACGCACCGCCGGCTACCCGCGTCGCTGCACGAGGCATGGCCGCACGGCTGCGATCCGTCAGCTGAGCAGGGGGACAACTGTCCCCATTGTGACGCTGAGCTGCGTTGATGCTTGTTCGGTGGCGATCATCCACCCGAACTCATGCGTCCACAGATTCGTCTGTGCGTGGCCTGTCGATTCGTGCGACCGCCGCCGCATGAGCTCGCGTACACCGCACGGGGTGCCGCGATGAGTTACGGCTGGGTGGGTGGACCGCTCCGTTGGACATGACGTCGGTGACCGACGGCCGCACACACGCGATCGCGGTTGCAGACTTCGACGCCGGCCTCTGGGCAGGTCAAGGCCGCTACCGAGCTATCTGTGGGGCACAGGTCATTGCACACGTGCGCCGTTTGGCGGCGGATCGCTCGATCGCCACTCGCTGACTCCAGCCGCTGGCGCACGATCAGTCCTCCACGCACTGGGGGACCAATCGCGCGGGCCCCGCGGTCCAGGCGGCTTTGTGCGGCGGCGTCACCGAGCTGGTGGCGGGCGCGCTGGAATGAGGCGAGCCAGGGTGCGGCGTGCGCGACAGGTCCACCGGAGGTACCTCCGACCGTCCTTTCCCGCGCAGCCGAACCGGGGGTGCGGCCTGGGGGCACGCCCTGAACGAACCTGCTCGGAGACCTGCCGCTTGTTGCCCGGCGTGGCATGCGCGCACCGGCTTACTCCCAGCTTGTAGAGTATGGACCTTCTCGTACGCCATGCGCTTTCTACGGAGCTGACTGTGTCGCGTCTCGTCGTTCACATCCGAGCAGGAAGTCCCCGAGAGTTGTGCTCTCAGGCTGGTGCGGGGGCGACCTATGGCGATCAGTGACTCGGACATCTCGAGCGCGCTTTCCGCCTACCTCGAGCGCTACCCGGACGAGGCCGCGCAGCTGTCTGAGCCGATGCAACTGCTGCATCAAGGAGAGAATTTCGCCTCGCGGCGGACCTTCCCGATGCACGTGACTGTCGGCGCGCTGCTGGTCCGCAATGACGCCCAGATCCTGCTTGTCGAGCACCGCGCAT
>JBOHTO010000176.1:0-4186 GCA_050733695.1 Gemmatimonadaceae bacterium
CACGTGAACTCGACCCACGACCCCCGGAACGGAATGATCCGGGCGCTGTAGAGCAGCTGGCCGTTCGGATGCGTCGTTTCCTCGAACACGACGCCGGGCGACCGGTGGAGCTGGCTGACGATGACGCGCTCCGCCCCGTTGATGACGAAAGTGCCGAGCGGGGTGAGCAGCGGAAGCTCGCCGAGATAGACCTCCTTCTCGATGATGTTCCGCGGGCGCTTCACGCCGTTGACCTCCTCGTTGATGACGAGCTGTAGCGTCGCCTTCAACGGTGTGGAGAAGGTCATGTCGCGCTCGATGCACTCCTCGACGGTGTACTTGGGCGTGCCGAGCGAATAGCGCACGAATTCCAGCGAGAAGTTCTCGTGGACGTCGGCGATGGGGAAGAGGTCCTTGAAGACGCGTTCGAGTCCCACGTCCTCGCGGTCGTGGGAGGCGGCATCCAGTTGCAGGAGCGCCTCGAAGGCGCGCGTCTGGATGTCGAGGAGGTGGGGCATCCCCATCCCCTGGTCGAGCTTTCCGAACGATATCTGCTTGATTGATTCAGGCATTGATCACCCGCGCACAGGCGAAAACGGCTCCGCCCCGGCTCCCGCAGCATGTTCACGGGACCGGGTCGGAGCATCAGGGTACAGCGAAAGGGTATTGCGGTTTGTTCTGGTCACATCGAGTCGAGGTGAAAGTGTGGGAGCGGGGCACCGGTGGACGCAGGCGCGGCGGGCCTGAGCCCGGCGGCGCCTGCGACAGCGGTGCCCGGTGCCCTCACTTCACCTCGACCGTAGCGCCCTGCTCCTCGAGCTTTGCCTTGAGCTGGGCCGCCTCGTCCTTCGAAACGCCAGCCTTCACCTGCTGGGGCGCGCCGTCGACGAGATCCTTGGCCTCCTTGAGTCCCAGGCCGGTGATCTCGCGAACAACCTTGATCACCTGGATCTTCTTTGCACCCGCTTCCTTGAGAGTGACCGCGAACTCGGTCTGCTCCTCTACGGCAGGCGCAGCCGCGCCAGCACCTGCGGCAGGGGCGGCGCCACCCACTGGAGCGGCTGCTATAGTGACGTTGAACTTGTCCTTGAACGCCTCGATCAGCTCCGCGAGCTCGAAGACCGACTTGTTGCCGATCACTTCGAGAATTTCATCGTTGCTCATGGTCGCGTTGGCCATCGTCATCATCTCCTCTTTGAGTACCCAGGCGTCCGGTGGAAGCTGGGGGGTGGGGCATATGAACAGGCAATCCGCCTGGGCGCCGGCCGTGCCGGGCCGACCTGATCGGCCACGCCTCGCGACGCGGCCGGATACCATTCCTGCATCACGCGCTCTCGCGCTGCGTCCTGAGCGCGTCCAGCGCAGCAGCGAACATGTACAGCAACCCGTTGAGCGCGCCGGCGAAACCGGCGAGCGGGGCCTGCAGTCCACCCGCGAGCTGCGCCAGCATCTGCTCGCGCGAGGGCATCGATGCCAGCTTCTTCACCTGCGATTCATCAATCGCCTCGCCGTCGAGCATCCCGCCCTTCACGGCCGGGCGTTGCTCGTTCTCGCGCGCGAAATCCGAGAGCAGTCTTGCTGCGACGACGGCGTCGCTGCCCACGACGATCCCCGTGGGGCCGCGCAGGCGCCCGGTGGCGAGCCCGCTCTCCTCGGCGGCGCGGAGGGCGAGCGTGTTCTTGATCACGACGTACTCCACTCCCGCCTTGCGGAAGCGCCGCCGGAGCTCGGTCATCGACTTCACGTTGAGTCCCGTGAAATCGGTGTAGTAGAGCGCCTTCGCACCCCGCATCTTCTCGCTGAGTTCGGTGACGAGCTGCTCCTTCTGTTCTCGCTTCATCGTGCTTACCTCCAGGGAGCGGTGTCGATACCGACGCCCGGCCCCATGGTGCTGGAGATCGAGACGTTGCGCACATAGACGCCCTTCGCTGCACTCGGCTTCGCCCGAACGATCTGGTCCATGAACGCCGTGAAGTTGCTCTCGAGGGCGTCGAGCGCGAAGGACACCTTTCCGATGGGAGCGTGCACGTTTCCGGCCTTGTCGACGCGGAACTCGATCTTGCCCGCCTTGACCTCCTTCACCGCACGCGTCACGTCCATCGTAACCGTGCCCGCCTTCGGGTTCGGCATGAGCCCGCGAGGACCCAGCACGCGCCCGAGCTGGCCGATCTGCCCCATCTGGTCCGGGGTGGCGATCATGACGTCGAAATCGAGCCACCCGTCCTTGATCTTCTGGATGTACTCGCTTCCAACGAAGTCGGCCCCAGCGGCCTCGGCTTCGCGCGCCCGATCGCCGACGGCGATCACGAGAACACGCACCGATTTGCCGGTACCCGCCGGAAGCACGACCGTGCCGCGCACCACCTGGTCCGCGTGGCGCGGGTCGACACCGAGACGCACGGCGACCTCCACCGTCTCGTCGAACTTTGCAAAAGCCGATCCCTTGACGAGCTCGATCGCCTGCTTCGGCTGATATCTGACCGCGCGATCGAGCCTCTCAGCGGCGGCCCTGTACCGCTTGCCGTGTTCAGGCATCAGTCGGTCACCTCGACACCCATCGAGCGCGCCGCGCCGGCGATCATCGCCATCGCGGAGTCGATGTCATCCGTGTTGAGGTCGGGTAGCTTGAGCTCCGCGATCTTCCTTATCTGCGCACGCGAAACCGAGCCGACCTTGGTCCGGTTGGGCTGTCCCGATCCCTTCTCGATGCCGAGCTCCTTTTTCAGGAGGACCGCTGCCGGCGGAGTCTTCGTGATGAAGGTGAACGACTTGTCTGCGAATATCGTGACTTCGACCGGCAGGATCGTACCGTCCTGCGCCTGCGTCCTGGAGTTGAACTCCTTGCAGAACGCCATGATGTTGATGCCCTGCGGGCCCAGCGCGGTGCCGACCGGTGGTGCCGGGTTCGCCCGTCCGGCCGGAATCTGAAGCTTGACGAAACCTGTTTGCTTCTTTGCCATTCGTTACCTCGTTTGACGTTCCGCGTGTTGCGCGCGCTGCGCGTGTTGCGCGCGCTGCGCTTCAGCGGGACTGCCACCGTTCGAGTCTCACCGGTGTGGTCGCCGGCTTGCTGCCTCGACGTCCTGGCCGCGCGAACGCGACCCCTCGCGCCGAGCTAGTACGCCTTCAACTGCAGGTAATCCAGCTCCACGCTGGTCGGCCGTCCGAAGAGACTCACCGACACGCGCACCTTCCCCTTGTCCGCCATCACCTCTTCCACGGTCCCGTTGAAGTCGGTGAAGGGACCCTCCGTGATCGCCACTGCCTGGCCAACGAGGAAGGGAATCTCTTCCTTCGGCTCTTCCGGCTCCGCCTCATCCGTGATCCCGAGCAGTCGATTGACCTCTTCCGGACGGAGCGGCATCGGGAGGCGATCGTGTCCGACGAACTTGATCACACCCTGTATTCCGTTCACGACGTGCAAGGTCTCCTGAGTCATCGCCATCTCGACCAGCACGTATCCGGGGTACAGCTTCCGCTCGACGGTGACCTTCTTTCCGTTCCTGATCTCCACGACTTCCTGGGTCGGGACCAGCGCCTGGCGGATGTTGCGGTCCTCCGCCGGCGTCTGGTCCTGGCCGATCCTGCGGTCGATCAGCGAGCGCACCTTGTTCTCGTGACCGGCCGTCGTCTGGATCGCATACCAGCGGTGCTCCACGGCCACGCTCACGTGAACAGGGATGGAATGACGCGCACGAGCAGCCACTGCAGCACGACGTCCATGAGCGTGATTATCGCACCGACGAACAGCACGAAGACGATGATGCCGATGGTAGCGTTCCTGATCTGCCCACGATCGGGCCAGGTGACCTTCCGCATCTCGGCTACGACGGCGTTGTAGAACGCCGGCGCCTTCGCGATGTACGCGGTCGCCCGCCCGATGACGTTCGGGCGTGCCGCCTGAACTGCCATGACTACTTCGTTTCCTTGTGGAGGCGATGCGCGTTACAGCGCGGACAATGCTTCTTCCACTCGACCCGCTCTGGATGAAGCCGCTTGTTCTTGGTCGTGAAGTAGTTCCTGTTCTTGCACTCGCTGCATGCGAGGATGATTTTTTCGCGCGCCATAGTGTTGCCGCACCCCTACTTGAGGATCTTTGCCACGACGCCGGCACCGACCGTCCGGCCGCCCTCGCGGATCGCAAACCTGAGACCCTCATCCATCGCGATCGGCGTGATCAGCTCGATCGTCATCTGCACGTTGTCAC
>JBOHTO010000177.1:0-22697 GCA_050733695.1 Gemmatimonadaceae bacterium
GCGGCGGGCGGCGGGCGGCAAGCGGCGGGCGGCGGGCGGCGCGAACGCAGGCTCGAAGCCGCTGGCCCGCGACCCGAGCGACTCATATGTTGCGCGGATGCATATTTCGTTCGCACTGTTCGCCGACGCGGCCAACCTTTCGCAGGAGGGCAAGCTCAACATCCTGGGCGTTTTCGATGCGCTACAGGTAGCCGGCCTACCGGCGGTTCATCCGCGTGCGAGTCTCGTCTGCCGGCTCAAGGGAGACCGCTCCGACGCGGGGCTTCACCGTCTCACGCTGCGATGGCTGGACCCCCATGGAGCAGAGGTATGGTCGACGACGGGCGAGCTCAACGTCGGCGAGCCGCCGCCCGGTGTACCCGAGATGGATCTGCCCATCATCGCGGCGGTCGATCTCCCGATCAGCCACGCTGGGCGTCACATCATGCGCATCGTTCTGGACGATGAACCGAAGGCAGACATATCGTTGCACGTGCGCGCGGCCGCGAAGGTACCGGCGCCGCGGACGGGCGGCATGGTGAGCTGAACGGAGCGACGTAGTCGGGCACCAGCTCCATCCCGGCATTCTCCCGATCTCCGTCGCAGACTATCGACCCACGAGTCGCCGCGCGCCCCGAAAACGTTCTCTCAGGCGTGCGACGTACGGATCGCTTGCCGCGGCGAGATTCTCGGAGCGGAATCCGCCGCGCCCGAGCGCGCTGTGCACCATGCGGTGATCACCCAGCGCGATCCCCACGTGCGTGATGGCTGCATCCTCGCGATCGGAGAAGAAGAGCAGATCGGCCGGACGCAGATCACCGATGTCCATCCCGACCTCATCACCCGCCGCGGCCTGCTGCCACGCGTCGCGGGGAAGGTTGATGCCGTGCAGCCAGTACACGGTCTGCACCAACCCGGAACAGTCAGCGCCCCATGGCGTGACGCCACCCCACTGGTAAGGCGCCCCGGCGAACCGCTCGCGCGAGGTGCGGGCAATGCCGGCTGCATCCACGGCGAAGATCCGGTGGCGAAGCGTCAACTCCAGTACCGTAGCGGCTGAACCGATCGAACGGCCTGGCGCGACGTCCGGATCGCAGGCGACGACCTCGTCCGGCGCGAGCAGTGCGGCCAACGGCAATCGGCGGACGTTGCCGCTTCCGTCGCGTGTGACGCAACCGAGCGACATCCGCGTGCGCGCTCCGGGCTGTTCAATCACGGACCCATCGTCGGCGATCGCGAGGTATCCGCGGTGCATCCATCCGGCGTACCCATCGTCGCCACGCACGCTCAGCCAGCCGGCCGCTTTCCCGCCCCCGCCGGCATCGAGTACGTGAACGCGATGTCCGGCGAGCCGTTGCGATATCTGCTGCGATGACGGCGAGGGTGCCTCGTGCAGGGGCGCGATGGGCGATCGCACGATGATCGTCGCGCCCGATCCGGGCAGTGTCAGCTCGCCGACTCCCCGGCTGCCGGTTCCACCGGGCCGCCGCCACCGCGCTTCGCCTCACATTCGCGGCAACGAGTTACTCCGCGAAGGTAGCACATGAGGCAGATGAATGTCTGACAGTCGACGCAGGGGTAGCCCTCGGACGCGCGTTCCTCCCTGCCGCAGAAGCGGCACAGCATCGCATCACGTTCCTTCAGTTCTGTCATTGCTCCTCACTCCGGAGTCCGGTGTTCACGGCGTCGTCCTTCTTCCGTTCGGGAACATCGATGTGATACTTGGTGATCTTGTTCATGAGCGTTGCGCGCGCAATGCCTAGTTCTCGCGCCGCGCGGGTTCTGTTGTGATCGTGAGCCCTCAGCGCCCGCTCGATCTGAAGACGCTCGACGTCGACCAGGGTGCGCGGAACGTACGCCCCGGCATCCGCTCCGCTCGCCTCGCGCACCTCGTGCGGGAGATGCGCAACGCCGATCTCCCGCGAGCCGCGGCCCATTATCACGGCGCGTTCCAGAACGTTGCGCAGCTCGCGGATGTTGCCGGGCCAGGAGTAACCCAGCAGGCGGTGCAGCGCGTCTTCGGACAGGGCGGAGGGTGCCTCCGCGACGACGCTCTGCAATGAATCCAGGATCTGTCCGATCAGGCCGACCATGTCCTCCCGCGCGCGTGCACGCAGCGGTGGCAGTGATACCGGCATCACACTGAGCCGGTAGTAGAGATCCTCCCGAAAACGTCCGGCCGTGACCTCGTTGACGAGATCCCTGCTGGTTGCGGCCATGATGCGCACGTCCACCGACACCTCCCTGCTGCCGCCCGGGCGGCGGAACGTCTTCCCCTCCAGCAGCCTCAGGAGCTTGGGCTGGAGATTGGGCGCGACATCGCCGATCTCGTCGAGGAAGAGTGTGCCGTGGTCTGCCACCTCCAGCAGCCCCCGTTTCACCACTCCGACCTGGGCGGCATCCGGAAGTCGCTCCTCTCCGAACAGCTCGGCGTCGAGGGACTCGGCCGTGAGAGAACCGCAGCTCACATCCACGAACGCCTCGTCCGACCGCGGACTCGCCGCGTGAATGGCTTCCGCGACGCGTCCCTTGCCGGTCCCGCTCTCGCCCAGGATGAGCACGGTAGTGCGATCACTGCGCGCCACTAGCTGGATCTGTTCGGCCAGCTCGCGCATCTGTTCGGAGGTGCCGAGCATCGGCTTGCTCGCGGACCAGCCACGCCTGTCCGCCAGGAAACGGGTCAACTGTCGCAGGCGCGCCTTCTCCAGCGCGCGTCCTGCAACCGCAGCGAGATGATCCAGCTCGAGCGGTTTCGTGAGAAAGTTCTCCGCGCCCTCCTGCATTGCGCGCACCGCCAGCGGAACGTCGCCATGGCCGGTGATCATGACGACGACCGGCTGCGTTTCGCGGATGCGGGCAAGGACATCGAAGCCGCTGATGTCGGGGAGCCGGACGTCGAGCAGCACGAGATCTGGATGCGTGCTTCTGAACCGTGCCACACCCTCCTCGCCCGTGGGGGCGTGAAAGACGGTGTGCCCATCCCGCTCGAAGAACTTCCCCAGGGCATCCGCGATCGCCCGCTGGTCATCGATGATCAGAATCGTGGACATCAGCCTTGCACCTTCGCACGGTCTCGCGCCGGATCGGCGGCCGGCGGCTCGACAACTGGTATCTCCACGGTGAACGCGGTGCCTTCACCCGGAGCGGACGTCACGCGTATCTGACCGCCATGTTCGCGAATGATCCCATCGGCAATCGACAGCCCGAGCCCCGTTCCCTCTCCCACCGGCTTCGTCGTATAGAACGGGTTGAATATCTGTCCCATCTGCTCCGCCGTCATCCCCGGACCGTTGTCAGCGATCGTCGCGAGTATGGAATCGCCCTTCTGTTCGCTCCGGACTGTGATGCGTCCTTTCGCCGGGATGGACGCAACCGCGTATTCCGCGTTGGTGATCATGTTCAGGAACACCTGCTGGAGCTGGAATCTGTCCGCCCATGTGAAGGGAAGTTCCGGGTCCAGGGCAACGTCCAGATCGATCTGATGGGCGCGCATGGCGTAGCGGTGCAACTCGATCGTATCGAGGAGCGCCTGGTTGATGTCCGTTTCCTGGCGCTCGGGCACATGCTGTCTGGCAAAGGTCAGCAGATTGGCGACTATCCTTGCTGCGCGCCTTGCCTCGCCGTGAATCGTCTCGACAGCGCTCTGCCGCGCGGCACCGTCACCCGGCGAGGCGAGAAGAAGCTGGGAGAACGCTATCACACCGGCCAGCGGATTGTTCAGCTCGTGCGCGACGCCGCTCACGAGCTGGCCTATCGCGGCGAGCTTCTCCTTCTGCAGCAACTGCTGCATGAGCCGGCGCTCCTCCGTGATGTCGCGCAGAGAGGCGACTATGCCGGTGATCTCGCCTCCCTCGCGCATTGGCGCCGTGCGAACCGCCAGCACGCGTCGCTCGCCGTCGGGGCGGACGATCATCGCCTCGTACCTCTGGGGCTCGCCCAGCAACGCACGCCTCTCGCGCTCACTCACGTCCTTCCACTGTTCCGCTGGCACGAAGTCCTCGACCGACGAGCCGATCACCGACCCGGGCCGGCCGAGCAGCTCGATCGCGGCCGGGTTCGCGAAAGCGAGACGCCGGTCGCGACCCGTGATCACTATGCCATCGTTGGCGGTCTCGATCACGAGACGATGCCGCTCGCCCAGAGCCTGGTTCTCCATGAACAGGCGTGCGTTCACTATCGCGACAGTGACCTGGTCGGCGAGACGCTGCAGAATGCGTGCATCCGCCTCGGTAAAATCCGAATCCCGATTCAGCACGGAGAGAACGCCGATGGCGCCCTGCGCGGTGTCGAGCGACACGATCAACGTCTTCTCGATGTTGCCGGCACGCCGTGTCGCATCGTATGCGCCGGGCTCGCGCGTGACGTCGTTCACAATACGGTGTCCGCCCGAACGCAGGACGCCGCCAGACACACTGCCGGACACGGGAACGGACATTCCCACGAGCGAATCGCCGCTCCCGGTACCGGCAACAACCTTCATCCGATCCTCGTCTTCCTCGAGCGTGACACACGCACCCTCCGCCCGAAGCAGCGCCGCGGCATGCCGCAGGATGAGGCGCAGCACATCGCCCAGTCGCAGGGACTCGCCAACCGCGCGCGCGATATCGGCCAGGGCCTCGCTCTGCCGGCGCTCTCGCTGGCTCTCGGCGTACATCTGCGCGTTGGCGATCGCCGTGGCGGCCTGCGATCCCATCGCGCGGAGCTCTTCCTCATCCTCCCTGGTGTACGCGTTCGGGGTCGAGGCATGCACCGCGAGCACGCCAACCAGCCGGAGCCCGAGCATCATCGGCACCGCAAGCACGGAGTCGGCCGGTCCACCGTCCCCGACCAGATCGTCCGACGCCGCAAGCGCAACGTACGTCGGATCGTACGACTGCAGCCTCACTGCACGGCCGGTGCGCGCCACGTCGGCAATCACGCCAGCGCCGAGGGACTGCGGCGCGCGGGCCCGCTCCATGCCGCGCACGATCCGGAGCGCCGTGGTCACGACGCCGGAATCGAGGTCCGGCTGAGCTATCACGATCCCGTCGCAGCGCATTACCCGACCCGCCTGACGCCCGAGCTCACGCACGATCTCCCGCTCGTCGAGCGATCGGGCCAGGAGACCGCCTACCTCCTGCAGACGTTGCAGCCGCACCGCACGCTCTTGCGCCAGTTCGGCCAGCCGCGCTCGCTCGATGCAGCGGCTGCCGTGCTGAACGAGGAGCTCGAGCAACTGCACCGTGGCGGGCGGCGGGCGCATGCGGTCCGCCGTTTCCGCGACGACGACGCCGATCATCGACCCGTCTGCTGCGTGCATCGGCACGACGACGACCGTCGGATCGGGGTCGGATGCGCGCGCAGCGTTCTCCCGCGCATTCCGTTCCAGCCGCAGCGCGCGACCCCGCAGCCCCCAGGCAAGCGAGGAATCGGCGTCCTCGACAATGAACGAGAGGCCGGTTCGAAATCGCTCCATTGCGCCGAGCCGGCGATCCCAGTCTTCCGGCGTATGAGTCGTGTGCCGCAACTCGTCCTCGTCTGCCGCGTCGAGGCCGCTACTGACAACTCGCGCCGGCCTCACTACCGGATCGAAGGCCGACAGCATCACCCGTGCGAACCCGGCCGCGACTGCAGCGGCGACCACGGCGTGCAACGGACCGTCGATTTCCTGCACCCCTCCCCTCCGGCCACTGCTGTCCGTCATCGCCGCGTGCAGAATGGCCACCATGTCCGAATCCTTCCCCGCCAATGCAGAGTACTCAAGCGGAGAGAGCTCGGGCGCTGCTTCGGCCGGCGCGGAGCGCGACGGTGTGGGACGCGGAGAGTAGCGATCAGCCATGGGGCGCGAAGCTCGGCCCTCGAGTGGTTCGGGAAGTCGTGAACAGGAGCCTTCGGAAGCTACGATCAATCTCGCACGGGCACGAGGACACAGCCGGCGAGCGCCTCCACGTTCACCTCGAACGGTGTGTCGCCGATGAGCTCTCCATCTGCCTGTGCTGCACGCGGCGGAAACGTCTCGACGCGAAAGCTCCGGCCGGCGACGTGAAGCATGCATGGGTCGGGACGGAAGTCCCTGCGCAGCAGCCGCCAGCAGATGCGGGCGGCATCGCGGAGCGTGCCCGGAGAGAAGACGCACAGGTCCAGCCTTCCGTCATCCCGGCGTATCCCGGGCCCAAGTGTGATCAGTTCCCGGAGCACCGTGCCGAAGTTCGTCACGGCGGCCATGGTCGCATCGCGTTCGTGACGTTCGCCGTCGACAGTAACACGCACCGTGAAGCGCTCCTGCCGCAGAACCGCACCCGCGGCCGTGAGGAGATAGGCCGCGACTCCGATGCGTCGCTTCAGAACAGCAGGAGTATCCTCGATCATGCGGGAATCCACGCCGACACCCGCCGCGAAGACGAAGCGGCGGCCCGTCGACAGGCGCCCGAGGTCTATCCGCGCCGGCTCTGCCCGGAGCAGCGCGCTCACGGCGCGGCGCAGCTCGAGCGGGATTCCAAGCGAGCGAGCGATGAGATTGCCGGTACCACCCGGAAGAACCCCGACGGGACGACCGGTTCCGGCGAGCGCATCGATGACTTCCATTGCCGTCCCATCTCCACCAAGAACAAAGACCGCTTCGTAATCCGCCGCCAGCCCGCTCGCCAACTCGCGCGCATGACCGGGATGCCCGGTGTCGGACACATCGCAATCCACACCAGCTTTCGTGAATGCGCGAAGTGCGCGCTCACGCAGTCGCGTACCACGCCGCGAACGCGGATTCGCGATCAGGAAGACGCGGCGCTTCAGAAGGTCCAGGCGCGAAACAGATCGAGTCCGAGCTGCTGCGGCGTCTGCACAGCGCCCCGGAGCGCGCCCACCGTGCAGAGCAGCTCACTCGACGCTGGCTCGACGCCGGCCTCCACGGAGTAGCCATGGTTGAAGCGATGCTCGATCTTGAGCCCGAGGATCCGCCAGATGTCCTGACCCGCGATGTCGTTCTGAACGAGCTTGCACAGCCCGGCATTCGCCACCACGAAAGTACGATCGCCGAATTGCTTGCCCAGGCCGAGGCTGGTACCGGAGAGGATATTCTCCGAGGCATCGCGAACGGAGAGACCGGTCTGGCTCGTCGCGTCCGTCGCGGTCTGTATCTCGACCAGATCGAACGCACCCCCGGCGAACTGACCTCCCACCCAGCTCCCGACGGTCGGCAGCAGGACAGAGGCCGCGGTCTGGCCCGGGTTCACGTTCGCGATCTGGAAGCTTGGCGCACCGGTGACGAGATAGCTGAGCAGGTCCGATTGCGAAATCGGCAGTCCCTCGGCACTGGCGAGTGTGAGCTCCGGCTGGTTCAACGTTCCGCCGATGTTCACGCGGATGCCGACGTCCTGCTTGTTGTACTGGCGGACGGTATGCACCGCGGTGATGTCGAGCGCCGGGTTGATCTCCGGTTCGCCGAAGAATGTCACTTTCCCGGAGTTCACCTGGAAGTCGCGCTGCACCAGCCCGAGGTTGAGCCGGTACGTCCCGCGGTCCGCGTTGAGCGTACCTTCGAGTGCCAGGCGCGCCGCATCACCCGCGCGAAGCCCACCCGCCAGCGTACGCGTGACATTGACGGAGCCGCTGAGCTGGATGTTGGCTTCGGAGGAACGCAGCCACACGTCCGGACCTATCGTTATGCGCACCCCCTGGAGCGTGAGATTCTGCACGAACTCGCTCGGCACGTCGGGAAGGAGGGGCGAGTTCGCGAACAGCGAGGTGTCGACGATCTGGTAGAGCTCCGGATCGTTCAGGTCGATAGCGCGCTTGTCGATGAGCTCCGGAATGTAGATCTGCCCCCGCTCGATGATGACATCCCCGGCGAGGACAGCATCGCGATACGCGCCCGAGAGCCGGAGCGACGCCGACACGTCCAGGCTCGCCACGTCGCTCTGATCGATCGCGTGAAACTCGCGGGCGAAGAGGCGCAGGTTGAAGGTCGGGTTGGCGTAGTCGCCGAAACGGAGGTAGCCGGTGAGTGATGCGGTGTCGCCCCGTGTTCCGTCTTCCCGGCGTGTCCAGGCCGACAGCCGCCTGATCTCGATGCTGTCACCTGCGAAGCGCAGATCGGCGTTGACCCGCTCGAACCGCACGCCGAGCGTCGCGACGTCCACGGCCCCGCTCGCGATACGGAGTCCACCGTCCAGTCGCGGTCGATGCCAGCTCCCGCCCAGACGGATATCCGTGGAGAGCGTGCCGCTGGCACCGGTCAGCTTCGGGGAAAACGTCTCGATCAGCGCGAGGTCGGCGCTGTCGGCCCGGATGCTGCCACGCAGGGGCAGGTCGAGCATGCGGCTCTCGACCGGTGCGAGGGAGAGGTCCATCGGCAGGACCGCCGTGGCCGTCAGCACCGGCTGATCCGATCGATAGAAGTTGGCCGCAACGTCGAACTCGCGCTCCGCGTAGCGCGCGCGCGCGTTGAGGTACTCGATCTCCACAGAGCCGATGCGTGCATCCGTGAGCGCGGCGGTTGCCTGGATCTCGGGATCGAGTCGCGGACCCGTGATGCTCATTTCCACGCGCCCCGCCCCTTCCAGCGCCATGGGAAGCTGCGCGAGGACACCGAGCTCGGCGAGCGAGATGCTGTCGGCGCTCAGGCGGACATCCACCGGTCTCGAGCGGGGAAGCGATGCGTAGATCGCAATGAAACCTGCGTCGCTGTGACGCAGCAGGAGCGAGTCGAGAAGTGCACCATCGGGCGCGAGCACCACGCGCGTTGCAGACGCGAGGTCCCACTGCCCGGTGCTGTCCGGCCGTACGACTATGGATTCGATCAGGAGCGTCGTTGTGTCGTTTGCGATGTCGAAGTCACCGGCGAGCTCTGCAGGTCCGGCATTGGCACTTGCAATCCGCAGATCGAAACCGCCGCTGGCCGGCTCTTCGAGTGAAGCTGACGCGCTCACGCTGTCGAGCTCCACACCGCCGGCCACCACCGATTCGGCGTGGAGGGCGACCGAGCCACGAGGATCCGCGAACACATCCGTGAGAGAGAAGCTTCCCGCGACTGCGCGCGCCGTGGATGTCCCGTACACGAGATCATCACCCGCGATCCCGCCCGCGACGTCGAGCCGATCCACCGACCCCTCGATGCTGCCGTCGATGCGCACGGCGCCCGCAAGCGAGTCGGCTCCGCCGCCAGTAACTCCGAGCGCGGCGAGAAGCGACGAGTCCGGGAGCGGCTGCCGGTACATGGGATCGTCGCCTGCACCGTCTTCACCCGCGCCGGCCACGATGTAGCGCCTGAGCCCGCCCAGCGAGTCGATGCCTATCGCGTAGTCGAGCGATCCCTGGACTCCTGATGCGAGAGCTATCGACCCACTTGCTGCAATGTTCGCAGCCGTCGTCTCCAGCGAGATCGTATCGACCAGTAGCCGCGAATCGGCGACACGGAATCGGCCGGTGGACGGATACACCCTGAGATGGTCGACCATCGAGCGCGCCAGCTCGACGGCAAACGATCCCGCGACATTGGCAAGCGAATCCCCCGCGACATCCATCTCGAACGTGCCATTCAGCGACGCCTGTGGCAGGTCTGCACGCGCGAGCAACCGTCCGGGATCGAGCGCCGAAACGCGTCCGCTACCGCGCGCCGCGTAGCCCGAGGGAAAGAGATCGAAATGACCGTCCACGCCGAACATCCCCGCCGGCCCGGTCAGCTCGGCGGCGAGATCGAGGTCGGCGATCGTTCCCGTCGCCCGGATCGGCCCCTGGTGCACACCGCGAAGGGGGATCGCTTCGAAGGAGCGGGCCAGCGTCGTGAACGCGAGGCGATCCGCTACAAGGTCGAGATCGTAAGTGATGAATTCCTCGCCATACGTGACCCGTCCCGATCCCGTCAGGTGCGACGTCTGCCCCGGCCCGTCCGTGTGGGTCAACTCGGCGTCCCTGAATCTCACATCGAGCCAGGATGAATCGAGCGTTGCCGTGCCCGCGATGAAGCCATCGAGCGCGGGCATTTCCGGATAGAGGTGCTGCAGCGTGCGCATGTCGAGCTCATCGATGCGAGCGCGAAAGTCGTGAAAGGCCGAGAGCGCCGGATACAGAATGTCCAGTTCGCCGCTGCCTGCGACGCGCGAGATCGCGCCTCGCACGTGCGCATCACGAAACGTGAGCTGCGCCGCATCGACCACGAACCGGTCCACCGGACCGCCGCGTCCGCGTACCCTCCCCGTCAGCGTACCCGCCCAATCCACCGGAAAGGGCTGGCCGTTGAGCTGGCGCAGCAGCGCGAAATCGACTGGCGCCGCTTCGAGATCCACATCCTCGACGCGGAGCACGGGCCCGCCGGTGCCGAACGTCATGGAGCCCAGCAGCCGGGATCCGGTCGTGCGAACATCCATCCCTGTGATCGTGTAGTCCAGCTCCTCGAGATCGTCCGCGTTCCGGATGGAGAGCTTCATCGTGCCGCCGCCTGTGCTCGGCAGTGTCGGATACACCCACGCAATGTCCGCGAGCGAGACCGAATCACCGACGACGTCGATGGCGTATCGCATCGGCAGATCGCTTCCCCAAACGACCTTGCCGCTTCCGCTTCCGGTCGATCCGGGAAGATCGAAGTGAGCGATGTCGAGCCAGAGAGAGTCCTCGATCACCAATCCACGGCCCCGGACGTTGCTGAAAACGAAGGGTGGATCCGATTCGGTCACCGCGAGGTCGGCTATGACGAACAGCTTGCCGGCGCTGTCCGGATCGGCGAGACGGACATGCGACAGCGAACCGGTGGCGCCGGTCCACCGCCGCACCCGAGCGAAGCCGTCGCCGCTGCGCCGGATATCCGCGTCCGTGCGTGCAAGGTTCGCCGCGATCGCACTGTCACGCCGCGCACCGCGCAGGGATTCATCGGCGTGCCAGGGCTGGATGAGCGTGACGTCCGCTCCGCCCCCGGAAATGTCGGCCGAATCGATGACGACATAGTCGCCGAACGCGCGGTCGGCCCGGGGACCGCTTTCCGGACCCTCGGGGAATATCTGCTGAAAGTTCCACTCGCCGCTCTCGAATTGCCTCAGGCGGACGACGGGTCGTTCGACGGTGACGTGCTGCAGCAGGATGCGCCGGTCGAAGATGTCGCGTGGATCGTAGGTGACGCGGATGGGTCCCGTCGCGAGGAGCAGGGAGTCGTTGGTCCCGCGTATCTCGAGCGAGTCGATCGTGACGCCCGTGAGAAGGCCCCCGCCGATGCGGCCCACGTACATCGTCCCGTTCACACGTGACGCGATCCGCGCGAGCACCAGCTCGCGCATGCGCTCACGCCCGTAGGTCGTCTGCGTGAGCGCCGCAAACACGAGCACCACGATCAACCCCACGGCGAACAGGGCGGCGGCACTGGAGAGGACGACGATGCGGCGGCGGGACACTGGGTTGACGCTTGCGGGCCAGGGGTGACAGGACCGCGGCCTGCGCGGCGGTTGCCCGCCGGGTCAGAACGCCTGTCCCAGGGAGAAGTTGAAGGTCAGCCGGTCGAAGAAGCTCGTCCGCCCGGAAGGCGTGAACGCTCCGCCGTCGTCGGTGCCGGGGCAGGGTCCACGCTCCTGCACCGGAGGGTCGCCATCAGTGACGACGAGCGAGTTACCGGGACTGACACAATAAAGCGGCGCGAAGCCCAGTTCGTCGGGTACGGCGTCGTAGTACGCCGCGCCCGCCGGGCGGTCGTACGGATTGTACCCCACGTCCACCCTGATGGCTCCAACCGCCGTAAAGATGCGAAGGCCGGCCCCAGGCGTCCACTTGAGCTGGCGGAAATCGATCCCCCTCTCCCCACCCCGATTCCAAAGCTCGCCCACGTCCATGAACGCTGTCCATTGTATCAGATCGGGGAATATGAACCCCGGCATGCGGTACTCGAGGTTCGCCACGACGAGTGAATTTCCCCCTGTCGGCACCGCTCTGGCCGGCGTCGCCGAGTCGGGGTCAACGCGGTAATACGTCTGGCCGCTCTCGTTGACCACCGTGAAGGTATCTACGACGTAGACGACCGGGCCCAGCTCGTTCTGGTGGAATCCGCGGACAGTGTTGGGACCGCCCGCGTACAGCCGCTCCTGCGGCGGTATGAACTCACTGGCCCCGTCGAGCGACAGCGTGGCGTCGAGCACTCCGCCCACGCGTACGCGCGCCGCGAGCACGCTCGCCTCGCCCACGCTCCAGTACCACGCCGCATCGCCGACGAACTTGTTGAATCGAAGATCGCTGCTCGATGCGACGGCCGGCGATGCATGCCGCAGCTCGAGGCGATAGAGCGCACCCCGCGACGGATTGAACAGATTGTCCGTTGCGTTGCGCACGAAGCTGGCGCCGACGATCGCGATTCTCTTGTCCTGCTCGAGCTGTTCCTGATCGGAAAGATCGCACACCGTGAACACAGCGCAGAAGAGTGCGGGCTCCGCCTCGGTGCGACCAAGCTCGACCTGATATGAGAGCGTGACCTGCGTCAGCCGCCATGGCTCGCGCGTCAGCGTGACGAGGCCGCCGATGGGTGTCGAACGAAGAAAGACCTTGTACTCCGACCTGCGCTCGCTGTAGAGCGTGACGGTCGGCACCGTTCGCGGCCCCAGTCCGAAGAACGTGGGCTGTCGGAACGTGGCGCCCGCGAAGTAGTTGAGCTGCTCGCTGAACGGGTCATCCTCCAGTGCGCCGCACAGGCCATCGCGCGCGAAGGACACTGGCTCGACCGCGCCCAGCTTCGACAGGCGCGTGCTGAGCTCGAGCCGGCGTCCGCCGCCGAGGAAGTTGCGGTCGGTGTACTCGCCCTGCGCGCGGAAGCAGTCGAGAGTCGCCCAGCCGAATCCTACACGGGCGGCGTGCATATCGCCCTCGATGAGCGACACGTCCACCGCGACCAGGGAGTCGACCCGCTCGCCCGCGCCCGTGTCGGGAGCGAGCCGTACCTCGACGTGACGGTACGCATCGAGCTGGTACAGGTTGCGCTGCGCGTTGATGAGATCGCGCTCGCGATAGATCGCGTTCTCATCCAGCCCGAGGACACGGCGCACAACGCGGTCGGATATCTCCTGCGCGGCACCTTCTGCGGGCTCGACATCGATGCGCACCGTGTCTATCCGGGCGAGCGGGCCGGGGATGATGTCGATCGTCAGCGACGCGCGCATCTCGACCGTGTCCACTCCGAACTGCAGCAGCACGTCGGCCCTCGGGTAGCCGTTGTTGCGCAGCCTTCGCAGGATCGTTTCGACGGCGGCTGCCAGCTCGTAGCGATCGAATCGCCGGCCTTCGGTCGAGCCCCCCCACCCCCCCACCCCCCCCCCCCCCCCGAACCCACCGCGCTCCCGCTCCCCCGGCTCCCGTCCGGCGATCCGTGCGCGAGGTCGAGCCCGCGCAGGAAGCGCGCGGAATCCTCCGGCGAGGGGAGGCCTGTGACGGTGAGCGAATCGAGGATCACAGGATCGCCTTCATCGATCAGGAAGCGCACGGCCACCTCGCCCGGGTCGAGCGTATCGACGCGGCTCGAGATGGACGCCTTGTAGAAGCCGTGCTTGCGGTAGAAGATCGCAAGTCGCAGTTCGTCGCGGGCCAGCTCGGTAGTATCGAGACAGCGCTCGGCTCCGCCCGGCAGACGGGTGGTCCTGCGCCACCAGGAAGACGGCGTGGTGACCACCGAGTCGGCGAGCTCACCGTCACCAAAACTCAGGTTCCCCTCGAACTCCAGCCGCATTACCTCGGGGTCACCGGGATCGCAGGAAAGATCCTGCGCAACGACCGGGCGCGGACAGAGCGGCACCGCGATGCAGCCGGCCAGAGCGAAAAGGAGAAAGGAACGAGACGGGCGCGAGCGCGGATGGGGACGCTGCGGCATCTACCCGCGCGTGCCTCGCCGCGGGCGCGGCTGCGCGATGACGTTCATGCGTGCCGCGGGCCGCGCGCGTGAGCGCGCACAGGTGCCACGGGCGGCATCACCCGGGCCTCCCGGACCAGTGGTGTGCGCTGCAGAAAGAGGCATGCGACATAGAACGCGGCACTCCCCGCGGCAATGCCCGCACCGACGGCCGGAAGCAGATCGCGCGCTCCGAGGCGGCGTCGGTAATGGAACTCTGCCGCTGCCAGACCGCGGCGCTCTCGCTCACTCATTGCGTGTGATCTCCCACGTTCCGGAGCGTGCCGTCAGACCGCGTCCACCAGGATGGTTCCCACGCCCGCCTGCTTGGCCCTGCGCTTCATCTCCGCGACCGCGGCTCCGAGATGGCTGGGAGATACCCAGCGCCCGGGCTCGACCGCCAGCACGACAGCGGACAGGACCGCGATGGGAAACTCGCGCTCGATGCCCTGGCGGTCGTTGCCAGTGAACGTTCCGCGCGCAACAATCTCTTCACCCACCACGGCGCTGACCGCGGCGCGGTATCGATCTGCACACGCCTGCGCAATCGACGGTGCAGCCGCCTCGGTGGTAACGACTATGAAATCATCCCCGCCGATATGGCCGCAGAAACCATCGGATCCGCCGAAATCCGCGACAGCATGGCGAATCGCGCGCCCCGTCTCGCGGATGACGGAGTCGGCGTGCTCGAAGCCGAACGTGTCGGCGAAGGGCTTGAAATTGTCCAGATCGATATAGCAGACGGCGAAGGGTTCGTTGCGCTCGACTCTGCGCGTGATCTCCTTCTCGATTGCGCGGCCGCCGGGGAGTCCGGTCGTAGGGTTGCGGTCGCCCTCCCGCTGGACGAGTCGGATGAGCGCCGCGACACGCGCGCGCAGTTCGCGGGGATCGAACGGCTTGGCCAGATAGTCGTCGGCGCCGGCTTCGTAGCCCTCGATCTTGTAGTCCACCTCCCCGTGCGCGGTGAGCATGAGCACCGGGACGTGAGCCGTGAACGGATTGGCCTTCACGGCCCGACACACCTCGAAGCCGGACATTCCCGGCATGGCGAGGTCGAGGATCATGAGCTCCGGCTCGCGCTCCTCGACCGAGACGAGAGCGCTCGGCCCGTTGCTGGCGAGCGCGACTTCGTGGCCCGACGCGTGTAGAAGGTCGCGCACCATATGACGCATGTCTTCGTTGTCATCGGCGAACAGCAGGTAACTCACGATTGACGCTCTCCTCGCGGCCCGATAAGTTCTTCGCACCCACCCGCGGTGTCAATGTGCAAAGTAATACAAGACTTGGACTTCACTGCCTCGCGGCGGCTCTCCTGCTGGCCTGTGACGGAAGCGATTCGGCGCCGCGGCGCCAGACGATCATCGATTCGCGCGACAGCTACGATCCCCGCTCTCTGGATCCCGCGCTCTCGACCGATGTCCCTACCGGCCGAGCTGTCGGCTACGTCTTCGATGGGCTCACCCGCTTCACGCCGGATGCGCGAGTCGAGCCGTCGCTCGCCGCGAGCTGGGACATCTCCGCAGATGGCACACTCTATACCTTTCACCTCAGTAAGGGCGTGAAGTTCCATGACGGCACGCCTTTCGTCGCGTCGCAGGTCGTTCGCAGCTTCGAGCGAGTGCTCGATCCTTCGATCCGCGGCGGGCGCGGATGGCCGCTCTTTCCCATTGCCGGAGCGCGCGAATTCGCGGCGGGCGAGGCCGAATCCATAGCGGGTCTTGCCGCGCCGAACGACAGTACGGTTGTGATCCGGCTCACAGAGCCGCTGGCCGTATTCATCAAGCTGCTCGCAATGCCCGTTGCATCGATCGTTCCCGATTCAACACCCGTGAATTTCGGCGAGCGCCCTGTTGGAACCGGGCCATGGCGATTTGTCGAGTGGCGGCACGATGACTACCTGCTCTTCGCCCGCAATGAAGCCTATTTCGACGGTGCGCCGGAGGAGGATTCGCTGCTCGCACGGATCATCCCAGAACCGAGCACCGCGGTTGCCGAGTTCGAGAGCGGGAACGTGGACATCCTGTTCGTTCCGGAGTCGGCGACGGAGCGGTGGCGGAGCGGCGACATCGGCGGCGCGAAACTCGCGTCCGCGCCCGCGCTGCGGCTCTGGTACGTGGGCATCAACACCACCCGCACACCGCTGCAGGATGTGCGCGTGCGGCAGGCGATCAACCTCGCGGTGGATACGCGGGCGATCCTGCAGCAACTGCTGGGCGGCCGCGGACGACTCGCCGCAGGCGTGATTCCGCCGACACTGGACGGCGCCGACAGCACGCGCGACCCGTACGGTTACGATTCCGAGCGCGCGCGCGAGCTGCTCGCGGCGGCCGGTTATCCCAACGGGATCGACATCGAGCTATGGAGCTCGCAGACGCCGCCGTCGCCGCGCATCGCCGAGGCGATCCAGGCGTATCTCGGTGACGCGGGGATCAGGGCGGAGCTCGTGCAGCGCGATGCCTCATCCATGCGCGAGGCGGCGCGGAACGGGCAGACGGATCTCGTGCTCAAAGACTGGTTCGCGGATTACCCGGACGCGGAGAACTTCCTGTATCCGTTGCTGCACAGCGTGAACGCCGGAGTGGGCGGGAACGTGTCGTTCTATTCGAACCCGGTGTACGACAGAATCGTGAGCGCTGCCCGGCGGGAGCAGAACGATTCGCTCCGCTACGACATGTACACCCGCGCCGATTCGATCGCGTTCAGCGATGCGCCCATGCTGTTTCTGTTCTTCTCGGAGGATCTTTTCGCCGTGCAGCCGTGGATCGAGGGGTTCGAGGTGCCGGTGATCTTCAACGGGCAGAGGTTTGTCGACGTGGAGATTGCGGGTGGCCAGTGAACGTCGGCGCACCCTCCATCGTAACGATCACTTCACCGAAGGCGGGCGTCCCGTCAGGGCCAGGCGAGCGATAACGGGGAAGTGATCGCTCGGATACTGTCCGTCCTGCGCGTCGGTGACGATCTCGCTCGAGAGCGCGCTGACAGGACCGCGCAGCAGCACCCAGTCGATCCGCTTGCCGCCGCGCGCTGTGGCGACACCGCCAAAATCGTGGTACGTCGCGAGCGTGTCGGCGAGTCCCAGCTCGCGCCAACTGTCGCGAAAACCACCCGGCCCGGTGAGCAGGTCGTGCACCGGGCTGCCCGCGGGCGTGTTGAAATCACCGAGCAGAACGATGGCGGTCGAGGAATCCATGACCGCTGTCCGCCGCACTATCAACTCGGCAGAACGTTCGCGCGACGCCTGCACCTCATGATCGAGGTGCGTGTTGATGACAACGATGGTGTCACCGGTAGATCGATCGCGGAAGCGCACCCAGGTCACCATCCGCGGGTAGTGATTGCCCCATGTCGCCGAGCCGATGCGATCGGGAGTGTCAGAGAGCCAGTAGTGATCGTACGCCAGCGCCTCCAGCCGTTCGTCGCGGTAGAAGATGGCCATGAACTCGCCGCTGCTGCCGCCATCCCGGCCCGTGCCGATCCAGCGATATGCGTGGAGGTCCGTCGCCATGTCCACGAGTTGATGGTAGAGACCCTCCTGCGTTCCGATGACGTCGGGCCGGCGGCGGGCGATGACGTCGCGCACGATCGGACGGCGGTCAGCCCAGTTGTTGGGCGGAGTCGAGCTCGCGAAGCGCAGGTTGAACGTCATCACCGTCAGCTCGGCCGGCGACGGGCGTCCTGACGCCGCAGTAAGCTGAAAGTGCGGCACTGGCGGAGCGCCTGACAGCAGGGCGAACAGCAGAGGCAGGGCGAGTTTCGCCGGAGTATGGCGCATGAGAAGGCTATGGTAGCGTCCCGAGTCCGCTGCAGCAACGGCGGGGGCAGGTTCGGCGCGCAGCCGTCATGGCTTGCCGTCCCTTCCACCGCGGGCGAACTTGCTTCGCCGCAGCGGGTACGGATGCTTCGCGGCGGACGTCAACCGCGGAACAATCCCCGCCACCATGGATCCGAACCGATGCAAGCGCTCCCTGCCCTCCTTCTGGCCAGTGTCATCTCTGCGATCTTTCTGCCGCTGCAGCTTGGCGCGCAGCCGAGCGCCGAGCACCTGGAACGCGCGCGGCGGGTGCTGAGTTCAACACCGCTCATCGACGGACACAACGACCTCCCATGGGCGATTCGGGAGAGCGAGACCGCGCCCCGCAACGTGGAAGCCTATGATCTTGGCGAGCGCACTCCGGGCCATACGGACCTCGAGCGGCTGCGCGAGGGCATGCTGGGCGCGCAGTTCTGGTCGGTGTACATCCCGGGCGAGATCGCCGACTCGGGATACGCGCGCGTGCAGCTCGAGCAGATCGACATCGCGCGCCGCATCATCGAGAAGTACCCCGAGCTCGAGTGGGCACTCACGGCGGACGCAATCTGGACCGTATTCAGGAGCGGGAAGATCGGCTCGCTGCTCGGCCTCGAGGGCGGGCACGCGATCGAGAACTCCCTGGGCGCCCTGCGCGCGTATTACGACCTGGGCGCCCGCTACATGACGCTGACGCACAACGTCACGCTGGACTGGGCCGACGCCGCGATGGACGAGCATCGCCATGGCGGTCTGACGGCCTTTGGCGAGGAGGTCGTACGCGAGATGAACCGGATGGGGATGCTGGTTGATCTCTCGCATACCTCGCCCGGGACGATGAGCGATGCGCTGAACGTCACCGAGTCGCCCGTCATCTTCTCGCATTCATCGGCTCGCGCGCTGGTCGACGTCCCGCGCAACGTTCCCGACTCCATACTTCGCCGCCTCCCCGACAACGGGGGCGTGGTCATGGTGACGTTCGTGCCCTCGTTCGTCTCGCAGGAAGTGGCCGACCACGAGGCTGCCCGGGCTATTGCCATGGCCGATCTCCGCCAGCGCCTTCCCGACGACAGCGCGGCACGGCGGGCGGCCGTTTCGCGCTGGGATGCTGAGCGTCCGAAGCCGAGAGCAACGCTCGCCCACGTGGCCGACCACATCGAGCACATCCGCAACGTTGCCGGCGTCGACCACGTCGCGATCGGCGGAGACTTCGACGGGATTACCGATGTCGTCGTCGGGCTGGAGGACGTCTCGACGTATCCCTCGCTCTTCGCCGAACTCGCGCGGCGCGGCTGGTCCGAGGCGGATCTGCGCAAGCTCGCGGGGGAGAACACGCTGCGTGTACTCGAGCGGGCAGAAGCCGTGGCCGCCGGACTCCAGCGTGATCGCGCGCCATCGACACGCACGATCGGTGAAATGCATCAGGCGTCAATACCCGAATGAGGAGACTCTGATGCCACGTGACGCCAGGATCCGCCCCGCGCTGCTGGTCGCAGTTGTCGCACTTGTCGCGCCTGCAGCACTCGTCGCGGCCGGCGTGCCGTCGCCGGCACTGGCTCAGACGCCGTCCGGTTTCGACGCGGCGTGGAGCGATATCGCGTCGTTCCATGAGAGAAGCGTGAAAGAGGAGGGGATAGCCGGCAGCAGCCTGATGTTCGTGCACGACGGCGAGGTCATCGGGCGCTCGATCGTCGGACTCGCGGACATCGAGAGCAACCGCGCCGTGGACGACAGCACGATCTACCACTGGGCATCGATCACGAAGACGTTCACCGCGATCGCGATCATGCAGCTCCGCGATCGCGGCCTGCTCGAGCTCGACGATCCGGTCGTGCAATACGTGCCAGAGCTCGTGGCGGTGCGCGACACTTTCGGCGAGATCGGCGACATCACGATCCGCCACCTCATGTCACACGCGAGCGGCTTCCGCAACCCCACCTGGCCATGGGGGGGTGACGAGCCGTGGCATCCGCACGAGCCCACGGAATGGTCGCAGATCGTCGCCATGCTGCCCTACACGGAGATCCTCTTTCAACCCGGGACGAGATACAGCTACTCGAACCCGGGCATCATCTTCCTGGGTCAGGTGATCGAACGCCTCTCCGGCGATGACTACGAGGTGTACGTGGACAAGAACATCCTCACGCCACTCGGGATGTACTCGAGCTATTACGATGTCACGCCGTACCACCTGCTCCGGCATCGCTCCAACAACTACCACGTTGTCGACGGCGAGCTGACGGCGAACGGCCTCGATTTCGACACTGGCATCACGACATCGAACGGCGGGCTCAATGCCCCGCTCGTCGACATGGTGAAGTACCTGAACTTTCTGACAGGCACGGGCGCACACCGTGATGCGCACGATGGAGTGCTGAAGCGTTCATCGCTCGCGGAGATGTGGGATCCGCACCAGCAGATCGCGCGTTCGGACAGCGTGTCCACAGCGATCGGACTGAGCTACTTCATCACGGACGTCCGAGGCACGCGTTACATCGGGCACACGGGCGGGCAGAAGGCCTTCGTGTCGTTCTTCGCCATTCAACCCGAATCGCGCTCGGCAGCGATCGGTGCGTTCAACACGACAGCGGGCGACTCATCGCCAGACGGACCAAAGACCGGCGCGGTGATGCGAGCCGTCACCCGCAGGCTGTACGAGGAGATCTTTCCGCTCTTCCCCACCCGTCGTGCCGGCGCGGGCGAGCGAACTTCCCGATAGCGATAGCGATAGCGCGGACTGACGATCTCACCCCCCACCCCCGATCGAATCGACCTTCTCGCTCGCCGCGCTCCAGCGCTCCAGCGCGGCCTCGAGCTCGACTTTCGCGGCATCGAGATCAGCGCCGAGTCGCCGGGCGTCGGCCACTCCGTCGGTGCGCGTGTACAGGCCGGGATCCTCGAGTGCAGTGGTCAGCGACGCCACCCTCGCCTCCACAGCGGCCACGAGTGCCTCGGCAGCGGTCAGTTCGCGCCGGGCGAGGCGAGACTCCTTCTCGCCGCCCTTTCGTGCGCCGTTCTGCGTTCCGCGCCGCGCGGCCGACGCAACCTTCTGCCGCTCGTGCACACGCAGCAGCGCCTGATCCTCTGCGGCCCGCACAAGAGCCGCATGCGCGCGTTCAGCGCTCACTTCCTCCCACTCCGCGAACCCGCCGGCAAACTCCGTGATATGCCGCTCGTGCAGTACCCACACCCTGGTCGTGAGCGCGCGAAGCAGCTCCCGGTCGTGGCTCACCAGTATGACAGTCCCGTCATAGCGTTCGATCGCATCCTCCAGCGCCTCGATGGACTCGACGTCGAGGTGATTCGTGGGCTCGTCGAGCACGAGCAGGTTGGCGCGGGAGAGCACGAGCATCGCGAGCGCGACGCGCGCTCGCTCGCCACCGGATAGTGTACCCGCGACGCGCTTGATCTCATCGCCGGAAAAGCCGAAGCGGCCGAGGTGACCCTGCACCAGCCGCCGCTCCCACGCGGGGCGCAGGTCCGTGATCGCATCACAGATCGAGCGATCGAGCGGGACCTGCGACAGGTCCTGCCGGTAGTAGCCCGGCGTGATCGACCCGCCGATGCGCAGCTCGCCCCCCGCGGTCGGATGTTCGCCGAAGAGCGATCGGATGAGCGTCGACTTGCCCGCGCCGTTCGGCCCCAGCAGGCCGAGCACTTCCCCTCGTGGCAGCGTTGCGGTGAATCCCTCGATGAGCACGCGCTCTCCGATCGACACTGTCACATTCGCGGCCGAAACGACCCGATCGCCGCCACGCTCGGCGACATCGAAGCGCAGCGCCATGGCGTCGTCTGCCCCGATCGGAGAACTCAGGCGCGGAAGCCGTTCCAGTCGCTTGCGCCGGCCCTTCGCCTGACGCGTATTCTGCCCGGCGATGTTGCGCGCGATGTAGTCCCGCTCGCTGGCGATCACCCTCTGCTGCTGCTCGAAGGCGCGCCCCTCGGCGAGCCGCCGCTCGGCGCGCTGCGTGACGAAGGCCTGATAGCCGCCGGTGTACGCCGTTGCCGTGTCGCCTTCAAAGTGCAACACATGGTCGACGGTCGCGTTCAGGAAGGCGCGGTCGTGGCTGACGAGGAGCACCGTCTTTCCGATCTCCTTCAGGTACTGCTCCAGCCAGCTCGTGGTCTCGAGGTCGAGGTGATTCGTCGGCTCGTCGAGCAGGAGAACGTCGGCGGTGCTCACGAGTTGCCGCGCGAGCCCGAGCCGGCCGCGCTCACCGCCGCTGAGCGCGTGCACGGGCGTCACGCGCGCCTGTGCCGGATCGAAACCGATACCGTGCAGCACGGCATCTATGCGTGAGGTGACCGCGTAGCCACCCTCGTGCTCGAACCGCTCGAGATCGCGGCCGTAGCGCTCCAGCGCCTGCGGCGATGCATCGCTGGCGAGCGCGCTGGCCTGATCGATCAGCGATTGTTCCAGGGCCAGCAACTCGCCGAGCTCGCCGGCCGCGGCTTCCCACACCATTGCCGCTTCGCCGAAATCCCGATGCTGTTCGAGCAGAGACACCCGCAGCGCCGGCGTTCGCGACACGCTTCCGCGTGTCGGCTGGAGCTCACCCGTGAGCAATCGGAAGAGCGTGGTCTTCCCCGTACCGTTGCGCCCCACGATACCCCACCGTTCCCCCGCCGCGACCGTGAACGTCACATCGGAAAAGACCTTCGTGGCACCGAAGTCGACACCGACGCCGGAGAATGCAAGCTGGGTCATTGGCAGATGAGAGGCGCGGTTCCGGGTTAGCGCACCGTTTCCTCTCGCCTCCTTTCAAACCGTGCGTGCGGGTTTCCCGCACACGGCTTGACGATGGATTTCACGAGTGCAGTATGCACGGGTGCGGATAACAAACGGTACCGCGCAGTCGGTGAAGGCCTTGTCCCTCAAAGAGGGGTCTTGGTGCTATCGGAGCTTGCACCGATCATTTGCTGTCTCCTGCAGAGTGGTCCACTGGCCTCTCGGGGGCCAGGTTCCTTCACGCCGCTCGCCAATGCCAACATCCTCGATTACCGGCAGCAGGAAGGCGCCGAGCCGCTCGACAAGTTTGTCGGCTGGGTGGTCGGGCACCGACAGCCCCGCTCGGCGCGCGAAGGCGCGCACCTGCAGAAAGCGCTCGA
>JBOHTO010000178.1:0-19209 GCA_050733695.1 Gemmatimonadaceae bacterium
CCACGCGTTCACTTCGCGTGGCGCGCAGCGCATCGGGTCACTTCCAGCAGAGCGACGGCATGACTATAGCGACGATCAATCCGGCATCGGGCGAGACACTCGCGACGTACCCCGAGCTCTCGCCGGAACAGCTCCAGGAGCGCATCGAGCGCGCGGCCGCGGCTTTCATGGAATGGCGCCGCCGCCCCGTCGCCGAGCGCGCGGCAGTGGTGGCACGCGCGGGCGAGATCCTCCACTCCGAGGCCAACGATCTCGGCCGCCTCATGACCACCGAGATGGGGAAGCCGCTCGCAGCCGCCGTTTCCGAAGCCGAAAAGTGCGCGCTGGGATGCCGGCACTACGCGGCGGAGGCGGAGCGCATCCTCGCGCCGCAGCACATCGCGAACGGAGAGGAGGACGCGCGCGTCGTCTTTCAGCCGCTCGGTGTCGTGCTCGCGGTGATGCCGTGGAACTTCCCCTTCTGGCAGGTAGTGCGCTTCGCGGCCCCCGCACTTGCCGCCGGCAACGTGGGGCTCCACAAGCACGCTACGAACGTGCCGCAGTGCGCGCTTGCGCTCGAGGACATCTTCAGCCGCGCCGGCGCGCCGGCCGGCGTCTTCCAGGCCCTGCTGATTCCGACGGAGATGGTCGAGCGCGTGATCGCGGATGACCGCGTGGCGGCGGCCACACTCACCGGCAGCGAACGCGCGGGCAGTGCGGTGGCGTCCGCGGCCGGGAAGTACATCAAGAAGACTGTGCTCGAGCTGGGCGGAAGCGATCCCTTCATCGTGATGCCAAGCGCAGACATGGAGAGGGCGGTGACCACGGCCGTCAGGGCGCGCACCATCAACAATGGCCAGTCCTGCATCGCGGCCAAGCGCTTCATCATCGCCGAACCCATAGCCGCTGAGTTCGAGCGGCGTTTCGTCGACCGAATGAGCGCGCTTCGCGTCGGTGACCCGCTGGACGAGAACACGGACATAGGACCTCTCGCTCTCCCGCATATCCTTCGGGACCTCGACGACCAGGTCAGGCGCACCGTGAAGCTGGGGGCCCGCGTGCTCACTGGCGGCGCGCCGCTCGACCGCCCGGGCTCGTTCTACCCGCCGACGGTGATCACCGATATTCCTCGCGGTTCGCCCGCCGATGAGGAGGAGCTCTTCGGCCCCGTAGCATCGCTCTTTCGCGTGCGGAATCTGGACGATGCCATCGCGAAGGCCAACGACACCCGCTTCGGGCTCGGCGCGAGCGCATGGACGCGCGACCCGCACGAGGCGCGCGCGTTCGCCGAACGCCTCGACGCGGGCTCCGTGTTCGTGAACGGAATGGTGGCCTCGGATCCGCGATTCCCGTTTGGCGGCGTCAAGGCGTCCGGATATGGTCGTGAGCTGAGCGATTTCGGATTGCGCGAGTTCGTGAATATCAAGACCGTGCGCATCACGGGGATCGCCGGGCGGAGTCAGGTTGCCCGGGAAGATGGGCGGATGGCAGCTCGACCGTGACGCGCGTGCCACTACCCGATTCACTCGAGAGCGAGATGTTCCCCCCCCAATCGTTCACGATGCGCCGGCTTATCGCGAGACCGAGGCCGCTCCCGCTCGTGCGCGTGGAGAAGTGCGGATCGAAGACGCGCGCGACGACGCTCTCGGGGATTCCCTCCCCATCGTCCTCGACCGTGATCCGGACCGTTGCATCCTCGCGCACGAGCCGAATGTCCACGTTCCTCGCGCGCGCCAGGCGCGCGTTCTCCAGGAGATTGAGGAGAACCTCGCGCAGCTCATCCGGGCGCGCCGCGGCGCCCAGTGCACCCTCGGCGCCGAACACGGTCCACGACACCGCATCGTCTCCCTCGTCCACGTCCCCTCCCATTGTCTCCAGGGCGACGACATCCCTCACCACCGCGGCAACATCCGTAGGCCCCGGGGGAGTACGTTCGGCCGGCGCGCTTCCGTAGCGGCTGAATGAGCGCGCTATCTCGTCCAGCCGGTCTATCTCGGCCAGTATCCGCGTGACATTCTGATCCAGCACGCGGTCGAAGTCGACTCGCGCATCGGCGCGCGCGCGGGCAAGGTGCTGCACGCCGAGCCGTATCGGCGTGAGCGGGTTCTTGATCTCGTGCGCCACCTGCCGCGCCATCTCTCCCCATGCGAGCACGCGCTGGGCACGAGCGAGATCGGTGAGATCATCGAGCGTCAGGACGGCGCCGGCCGAGCCGTGGGTGAGCCTGGTCATCCGCCCGTGCATCTTCCGGCCGTTGAGCTCGACGTCGAACTCACGCTCATCCATGGACTGCTCGAGAAAATCGAGCAGCAGGCGCTCCATCTCGGGCCCCACTGCTCGCACCGGCGTTCCGGGCGGAAGGGCGACTGCCAGCAGGGCGTCGGCGCGGGGGTTTGCCAGTGTGACGAGACCGTCGCGATCCACGGCAACGACACCGCTCGCGACATTGCGAAGAATGGCGGCGGTCCTGCGCTGCGCCTGCTCCAGGGCGCTGCGACTTGCGTCGAGGTCCGCGGCCATCCGGCGGAACGCCGTGAACACGGGTTCGAACTCCGACGGTGGAACCACCGTCAGCGTTGGTTCCCGCTCGCCCGCCGCGATCGCCAGTGCCGCACGGCGCAGGGCACCGATGGGACGGGCGAACTGCCGCGCAGCCACGCCGCTGAGCCAGAGGGCTGCCGCCGCGCCAATCGCCGTGGCGAACAGAACCAGTACGCCGAGGTCGCGTCTCCGCCGGTCGAGCGCGAGTTCGCTTATGGGTGCAGGAGCGGAGAGGATCACCTGCGAACCGCTCGTATCCGACGCTGCCCGGTAGCCGAAGAGCGTCTCGAAAGCGCCGAGGTGCTCGGTCCGGCCCAGCGTGATCTCGTCGCCAACGCCGAGCGCGAGATACACCGCGGGATTGACAAACCGGCCCGTTGGAGCGATCAGCTCGAACAGGGGATCGCTGGCGCGCGCAAGCTCGCCTTCCTCGAACAGCAGGAGAGGAATCTGCAACCGGTTGCTCGCCGACTCGAGTTGGCGCATGTCACCGCCGGCAGCAATGGCGCGAAGCGTCTCGCGCACCAGCAGCTCGCGGCTCTGCACTTCGTCGCCCTGCAATCGTCTGTACGACCAGGCCGCGAAAAGAAGCGCCGGGACGACGAAAAAAAGGAACAGCGCGAGGGTGAGTTGCCCGCGATAGCTGTGCATCCACTGTCCCCGGCGCGATCGCATCCAGCGCGCGAAGCCGCCGTCACCGCTCGCGCTCAATGCCCACAGCAGAGCGAGCACCGCGAGGTCGACGAGCAGGATCAGTGCGCCCCGCTGCACGAGCGCGTCCATCGAACGCAGGCTGACCTCCACGTGCACGCGCCTCGGCCCCTCGCTCGTCTGCACCGTCCAGTCGCTGTGCAGCTCGTTGCCCGTCCGGACCCAGCCGGCCGCGCGCTCGCGCTCAAGCGCATGTGCCCCCACCTCGGCGAGCGCCAGTGTGTAGGGTGGTTCACCCGCCGGCTCCGGTGCAATGCCGAGGAGCAGCGCAAACGGCTCGCCCGGGATGAGCCGTGTCCGCGGTTCGACGGCCGCCGCCGTCACATGAAAGTTCTCGTCCGGGACGGCCAGCAGGAGGCGCGGTCCGAGCGTTCCCGTCACTGCGCGCTGCACCATGGCCCCGGTCCGAAGAGCCTCTTCCACTGGACCGGTCAACTCATCCGTCGCGCCTTCGAACGGAGCCATGCGAAGCTCGGCGAGGAGCGACCCGTCCGGCGCCCACGAGGTGAGCTGCACCGGATAACCCGCTGCCGCGAGATCGGACCGAACATACGCCTCGAGCAGCGCGGCGCGTGTCTCGGGCGCGGCGTCGGCAGCAAGCTGTTCCCCGAACCGATCGAGCAGCGTCGCTGCCGCTTCGTCTACCCGATCCAGCCGGCCGATGTCTTCGGTGGCGAGCGCCACTCGTTCACGCACCGTTGCACCCCACACGAGCGTCGTTGCGCCAAGACCCGCCACCACAGCGGCCGCCGCGATTGAACGGCGATCGCGACGGGCGAGCGCCAACGCTCCAATCGCAGCGATCCACAGGGCGGGATACCACGGCGGCCAGCGACCAGGCGCGTTCCACAGAACCGGGCCCAGGAGCGCTGCAGCACCCGCGAGCGAGGGCGCGAGCAGCATCGACACGCCCTCGCGCGTACCCAGAGCTGCGCGTCCGGCGGTCACGCCCGCGAGCAGTAGCGAGAGCGCAGCGAGAAAGAGTGTGACCTGCCAGCCGAGCCACAACGAGATGGTCACGCCCCATGCAGGCGGCGTGATGCCGCGCGCAAGGTCTCGCAGCAGGAACGGTCCGAGCGCGGCAATGACGACAACTGAGGCACCAGCGAGCCAGCGCGGAGGAGCGCGAACGTGGGCGCGCAGCAGCGCGAGCAACCCCAGCAGAAGGATCGCGCTGGTGATCCCCAGCGCGCCCGCGCTCGCCGTGAACGGACCCCCAAGCGGAGCGAAGTAGATCGCCGGATTGAACAGCCGCGTGGCGTTGGAGAACGCGTTGAACGGGATGATATAGGCGCACGCCAGCGCGAGCCCCAGCGCGGCGAAACGCGCGCGCAGCCGCGAACCGCGCACCCATACTCCGCCGACGAGAAGAGCGAGCGCGATTCCGAGCATCGCTGCCCCGCGCTCGCGTGCGAGCTCCACGATCCGGAGACGTGTTCCGCCCTGCAGCAGTGGCTGAGGCCGCACGCCGAAGAGCGGCTCTCCGCCTGGGGCATATATGAACGCGCCGGGCGCAGACAGAAGGGCATTTCGCGACGTGAAGTCGAACGCCGTCACGTTCGCCCGCTCCGCCACGATCTCATCCAGCGCACGCACGAGCCGGTCGGCCGGCGGCTCGGCGTGCACGAGCGCCGTCGCCACTGCCCGAGCGCCATCGCTGGATGCGGCGGCGTAGAGCGACAGGTAGAAGGGAGTGGCCACAGCCCCGCCGGGCGCGAACAGGGAGTCCGTCGGGACGCGCACGGTACCGCCCCAGGCCGTTGCTGCCCCTCCGCGATAGACAACGACCCCCCGGTCCTCGCCGCCGCCAGCCGGCGATATCGCGAGTTCCCGGAACGCGGCAGCCGGGTCGCCCGGAACCGCAAGCGCCCGCTGAGCGGATTGCTGGAGCGCCGCGGCAGTCTGATCCAGCGACTCGCGCAGCATCGCCGACCCGCGGGTGAGCACTTCGCCACGGTAGCGCTCCCAGTCGCTTTCCACGCGCCAGAGATGGCGCTGTGCATCTCCCGCTAGCATGAGAAAGAAGACGAGGGCGATCGTGGCCGCGTACGGCCAGCGTCGCTCGCCGCGCGCAAGCCCGGAGGCGAGCCAGACCGCAGCGGCGGTGGCAATCGCGCTTCCGCCGACGTACCGTATCGCCGGGTCGTCGAGCCAGAGCGCGCCGGAGAGTACCGCGGCACCAGCCGCAACGGACCAGCCGATCCTTCGCGCCCTGTGGCGGCCTGCCTCCTGCAATCCGACCGGCTCAGTAATGACTCAGATACCCCCGGCGAACGCACCGCGTCGCCTCAAGGAACTCATCCCGGAAGAGATCGCCGACACCATCGCGCACGATCCCCGGCTGATCATACCGGTGGGAACCTGCGAGCAGCATGGCCCGCATCTCCCCATTGGCTGCGACACGTACATCGTCGAGCGCATCGCGACCGACCTCTCCGCCGCCTTTGGCGTCCTCCTCGCACCAACGCTCGAGTACGGCGTGAACGTCCAGACCGAACGCGGCTTCCCCGGCAACGGCTCCGTCCGGCGAAAGACACTCCATCGAATGCTCAATGACCTGCTTGATTCATGGGAGTCCACCGGATTTCGGGAGTTCATTCTTCTCACTGCCCACGGCCACGATCCTCACCAGGAGGCCCTCGCGACCGTCATAACGACCACGGCGCGCGTGCGTGTGGTCGACATTCTGGCCGTCGACCTTTCGGACCTTCTCGAGGGACAGACGGAAGCCATGCATGGCGACGAGGTGGACACGTCGCTCATGCTGCACCTATGCCCCGACATGGTGCACATGGAGCTCGCACAGGATTATATGATGTCGCGCGATCAACTGCGACGTTACCGCCGTGGCTGGCTGCGCGTCCCCAAAGCGAGTCCCGGCTCGATCGGGCGGCCCACGCTGGCCTCTGCCGAAAAGGGCAGGGCGCTCTACGAGCGCATCTTCGCGCTCGTGAGTGAGCGCATCTTCCGGGCGCCTGCACCGGTCGAATGAAACCGGGTCCCCCCACAGGGGTAGGACAGACGGCATGAGAACACACTTTCCCGGCATCGCCGCCCTCCTTGCCATCGTTTCCGGCATCGGCGTTCTCCCCCACGTGCTTGCCGCCCAGGCAGTCACGGTGGACGAGGGAAGCTTCACCGTGACGCGCAATGGCGAGGACATCGGACGCGAACAGTTCCGGATCATCCAGCGGCAGAGCCGCGGGAACTCCGTCTATCTCGCGACCGCAACATCCGCCTACAGCGACAGGCGGCTCGCGCCCGCCCTCGAGACCGATAGCACTGGTGCGCCACTGCGCTATCAGGTCGAGGTTCATGTGGATGGTGATCTGAGCGAACGCCTGAGCGGACTCATCAACCGCGGCAGGTTCAGCGCCCGCAGCCAGACTCCGCGAGGCGAATCCGCACGTGAATACATCGTCGCGGACGGTGCGCTCATACTGGATGAGGATGTCTTTCATCAGTACTACTTCCTGCACGGGCGCACCGGCGATGTTGCCGTGGTGGTCCCGCGTCGCAACGTCCAGACGACAATGCGCGTAGAGTCCATGGGAACGGAGTCGCTGGCGATCGGTGGCGAGACGATATCCGCCGAGCACATGGTGCTCACGGAGACCGGTGCGGGCGTGCGCGACATCTGGCTGGATGCCGAGGGGCGCGTGCTACGCGTGGCGATACCGTCGCGCGGGATCATCGCGACGCGGGATGATCCGCCGGGCTGACCGGCCGACTCACCTCATCGCTCGCGTACGCCAGCAGTGCCCGCCCCGCCCTCGCCGGCGGGGCGCTACGTTCCCGGACATGAAACCGCTCATCAACGGTGTGCGTACGGCACCCCGACCTCATCAAGGAACGTCCGGACATGGATATCACGCAGTTCGCGGCGCTGGCGCTCCTTGCCGCCATGCCCCTCGAAGCGCAGGTAGCGGACAGCATGCGAACCGCGCGCGCCGGGGATAGTGCGTCCAGCGCGACCGGTCCCACGCTGACCCTCGCCGAGGCCGTCGCGCTCGCCCGCAGAAGCAACCCCGTTTACCGGCAGGTCGCCAATGATGGTCGGGCCGCCAACGCAGCCGTGCGCAGCGCGTACGGAGCCTTCCTTCCGCGCGTGGACGGGTCGCTCGGGACCCGCTTCCAGGAGGGCGGCGAGCAGATTTTCAACGGCACGACCCTGAGCGCCAGCTCCGATGTCCTGCAGTCGTCGTACAATCTCGGACTGAGCTTCCAGGTGAACAGCGAGTCGTTCATCGCACCGCGCTACGCGAAGGCAAACCGCGAGGCCGTCGAGGCGGAGATCGACGGCGCCGCTTCCCTGCTCGACGCGCGGGTGACGCAGCAATACCTGTCCGTGCTCCAGGCCGAAGCCAACGCCGAGCTGCAGGACACGCTCGTCGTCGCGGCCGAGGGCCAGCTCCGCCTCGCCGAGGCGCGCGAAGCAGTGGGTTCGGCGACCCAGCTCGATGTGCGCCGCGCGGAGGTTGCGCTCGGGCAGGCGCGCGTCGCCGCGCTCAGGGCACACAATGAGATCGCCATCGCGAAGCTGCGGCTCTTCCAGGAACTCGGAGTCGCGCAGCCGGCCGGCGTCGAGCTCGTGACGACGCTCGAGGTGCGCCAGCCCGACTTCTCGCTGCCACAGGTGCTCGGCATAGCGCGGCGACAGAACCCGGGGCTCAACGCCCTGGAGGCGCGGGAGCGCGCCTCGCACCTCAACGTTCGGCGAGCGCAGTCGCTGTACTCACCCACTCTGTCGCTGAACACGGGATGGGGTGGGTACACGCGCCAGTTCACCGACGATGAGTTTCCCGTGGCACAGGCGCGCGCCGGCGCGATGGCACAGCGCGCCAACTGCTTCTTCGAGGATTCCGTCCGGATGGGTGCCAGCCTCCCTCGCATATCCCAGCAGTGCCAGGCGATCGGATTCACCGACGAGCAGGCGGCCCTGATACGCGATTCCAACAGCCGTTATCCCTTCGACTTCACCGCCTCGCCCTGGTCGTTCTCCGCCACGATCTCGCTCCCGTTCTTCGATGGATTTGCCCGCGAGCAGCGCGTGCAGGAAGCCGTCGGCGCGCGATCGGATGCGCGCTACGCCGTGAAAGCGCGCGAGCTCGCACTGACGGCCGACGTCACGGCGGCATACCTGACTCTGACTACGGCGGCGACGACCGTGGAGCTGCAGCAGGAGAACGCCGCCAAGGCCCGCGAGGAGCTCGCGCTTGCCGAGGAGCGCTATCGCGTCGGCGCGGCGAGCTTCCTCGATGTGACCGAGGCGCGCGCGTCGTTCGAGCGCGCCGAAAGCGAGCGGATCACGGCGATCTATGATTATCACAAGGCATTCGCCGCGCTCGAGAGTGCGGTAGGCCGTCCACTGCGCTGAGCCGGAGGGGAGATACATGAGCAGGAAAGTGAAGTGGTCGATAACGGGCGCGGTGGTGATCGGCATCGTGGCCGTGCTCGGCATCACCGCCGCCACGCGCGGCAAGGACGGAGTCGAGGTCAGGATCGAACCGGTCGAGCGGCGCGACCTCGTCGCCTCCGTGACAGCGAGCGGTCAGGTACAGCCTCAGACGAAGGTCGATCTGAGCGCGGACATCACCGGGCGAATCGTGCGACTCGATGTGCACGAGGGTCAGCTCGTTTCAGCAGGACAGTTCCTGCTGCAGATCGATCCGGCCCAGTACGAAGCAGCCGTCCAGCGCGCCGAAGCCGGACTCGCCGCTGCGAGGGCGCAGGAGGCGCAGGCGCGGGCGAACCATATCCAGGCGAAGCGAAACCACGAACGCTCGGCGCAGATCCAGGAGAGCAATGCAAACCTCGTTTCCGCCGAGCAGATGGAGCAACTCAGGACACAGGCGGAAGTCACGGAGGCGCTTCTGAGCGCTGCGGAACACAGCGTCGATCAGGCGAGCGCCGGACTGCGTGATGCGAAGAGCAGTCTGAAGAAGACCACCATCGTCGCGCCGATGAGCGGCAGGATCACGCGCCTCAACGTCGAGGAGGGCGAGACCGCGATCATGGGAACGCTCAACAGGGATGCGGCCACTCTGCTCACCATCAGCGACATGAGCGCCATGGAGACGAAGGTCAAGGTCGACGAAACAGACGTCGCTCGCATCTCCGTCGGCGACTCCGCTGTCATAGAGATCGACGCATTTCCGGACACAACGTTCCTTGGTCGCGTCGTGCAGATCTCCAACAGCTCGATCCGGGATGCGGCCGCAGGCGGCGGGCAGGCACTGGAGCAGGCGGTCGACTACGAGGTGACAATCAAGCTGCTCGATCCGCCGGCAGACACGCGGCCCGATTTCTCCGCCACGGCGAAGATCATCACGGACGCGAAGTCGAGGGCGCTGTCCATTCCCATCATCGCCCTCACGGTACGAGAGCGCGAGGAACCGGGAGATGCAGACACGGCCATCACGCTCGCCGGGCGCCAGCCGGAGCGGCAGGTGGGCGAGCGCGATGTCGAAGGTGTCTTCGTCGTGGGTGCGGACAACAAGGTTGTGTTCCGTCCGGTTCGAGTCGGGATATCTGGCGAGAAGCACTTCGAGGTTGTGAGTGGCCTGGAGGAAGGCGAGCGAATAGTCGCCGGGTCGTACCAGGCGATCCGCGAGCTGCGGGATGGGGCCCTCGTTCATGAGGCGGCACCGGAGGAAGGAGCCGCAGCGGGCGAGGAGGAGTCGGCATGACGGAGGACGTCATCGGCGAACCACCGATCAGCACCACCGCCGAACGCGCGGTCGTCGTCGCGGGTACGGGCGAAGCGCCCGCCCCGGACTGGGTGATCGTCACCCGCGGACTCACGCGCGAGTACGACATGGGAGGCGAAATAGTACGCGCGCTGCGCGGCGTGGACATCGCCATCCGGCGCAACGAATACGTCGCGATCATGGGACCATCGGGATCCGGCAAATCGACGCTGATGAATCTCATCGGTTGCCTCGACACGCCGGACGCGGGCGAGTACTGGCTCAACGGGCAGCTCGTGTCCGACATGACGGATGACGCCCTGGCGCGCATTCGCAACCGCGAGATCGGGTTCGTCTTCCAGACGTTCAACCTGCTGCCGAGGGCTACCGCGCTGCACAACGTCGAGCTGCCGCTGGTCTATGCCGGCGTCAAGGCGGACGAGCGCCGGGATCGCGCTATCGGCGCGCTCGAGCGCGTCCAGCTCGGAGATCGAACGCAGCACAGGCCCAACGAGCTGTCGGGCGGGCAGCGCCAGCGCGTCGCCATCGCGCGCGCGCTCGTCAACGAGCCGTCCATACTCCTGGCGGATGAGCCCACGGGCAACCTCGACTCCACGACGTCCGGTGAGATCATGCGCGTGTTCGAGGAACTCGCGGATCAGGGGCAGACGGTGATCATGGTCACGCACGAGGCGGAAATCGCGGCGCATGCACGCCGCGTTGTCGCCCTGCGCGACGGCCTCATCGAGAGTGACGACCGCCGCGACCGCTTCACGGCGCGACACGGACCAGGGTAACTCCAGGGTGCCTTTCTCCGAGGCCATCCGGCTCGCCCTCGGCCAGATTCGCGTGCAGAAGCTCAAGAGCTTCTTCACGCTGCTCGGCGTCACCATCGGCGTGATGTTCCTCATAGCCGTGGTCTCGATCGTCGAGGGCATGGGTCGCTACATGGAGGAGGACTTCGCAGGCAAGCTGCTCGGCGTCAACACCTTCACGCTGAGGCGGATACCCTGGTTCTCGGGCGGCAACATGACGGAGGAGGAATGGCTGCGCATGCAGCGCAGACCGCGGCTCTCTGACGCCGACCTGGATCTCGTGAAGGGCGCACTGCCGGAGGGAACGCGCTACGCAGTGGACAACGAGAACAACGTCTCTGCTTCCACATCGAGAACCCGGCCCAGGGAGGTGGAAGCACACGCGGTGGAGGGCGACTACTTCACGATCAAGAACTACGATCTCTCGAGTGGACGCGTCTTCGCGCAGCAGGAAGCGCGATTGGGACTGCCGGTGGTGGTGATCGGCGACGACATAGCGGAATACTTCTACGAAGGCCTCGACCCTGTGGGGCGCGATCTGCGCATGGGCGGGATTCCGTACGAAGTGATCGGCGTCATCGAGAAGCAGGGATCGCTCTTCGGAATGTCGATGGATCGCATGGTGATCGCCCCTTACCGTTCGCCGCTGCACCGGCTCACGAACCCGCGCGGCGACATCGACGCGATCATCGTGAAATCTCCCACGACCCTGCTGCTACGCGATGCGATGGAGAGCGTGCGGGAAGTCATGCGCGGGAGGCGTGGTCTCCGCCCTGCGGAACCCGACAACTTCGTCATGGAGACGTCCGAGAGCGCGCTCGAGGAGTTCCGGAAGATCAAGGGGATAATGACGATCGTGGGAACCGCGCTGCCGGCGATCGGGCTGGTCGTGGGCGGAATGGTGATCATGAACATCATGCTCGTCGCCGTCGCCGAGCGCACTCGGGAGATCGGGATCAGAAAATCGCTCGGAGCGCGGAGCAGGGACATCCTCCGTCAGTTCCTCGTGGAAGCGGCGACCCTGAGCACGCTCGGCGCAATCATCGGCATCGCCCTGGGCATCACGATCGCAAAGACAATCTCCTGGCGCTTCCCCTTCCTCCCGGCGACTGTCGCACCCTGGTCGGTCGTTGCGGCAACGCTGCTCGGCACGGTCGTGGGGATCGTGTCGGGCGTGTATCCGGCGCGGCGTGCTGCGCGCCTGGATCCGATCACCGCGCTACGGCAGGAGTGATCCGTGCGACTCGGCGCGCAGGCTACGACCGTGATCGAGGGAATCGGAATAGCGCTGGACGCCATCCGCGCCAACCGCGTTCGCGCCGGACTCACCATCATGGGGGTAGCCGTCGGCGTCTTCGTCGTCGTGGCGATGTCGTCGGTCGTGCGCGGCGTCAACGAGAGCTTCGCGCGCGATCTGGAGGCGGCCGGCCCCACGTCGTTCTTCATCTACAGAAGAGCCGACTTCGGTCCGCACGGGTGCGATGGAACGGACAACACATGCCCATCGCGGAGAAATCCGCATCTGACCGTGGAAGAGGCCGAGGTGCTGGAGCGGCTGCCCACGATCTTCAGCGTCACCGTGCACCGCGGCTCCAATGCATCGTTCCGGTATCAGGACCGGATGCTGTCGAGCGCGGGGCTCGAGGTGTACACGGCGAACTGGATCGAGATCGACGGCGGTGACATTCATCCCGGACGCAGCTTCACCGCTGCCGAGAACGCGAATGCGGCGCGCGTGGTGATACTCAACGCCAAGCTCGCCGAAGCCCTGTTCGGGGAATCGGATCCGGTTGGCAAGACCGTGCAGGTCGACCGTGTTCCGCTCACCGTGATCGGCGTGTACCACTACACGGCGAGCCCCATGGGAACGCCCACTTCCGCGGGTGGCGGCGATCAGCCGAAGGGCATCGTGCCGCTCGAGACAGCCCGCCGCCATCTCGGTCTTGGAAGGCGTGGTTTCGATTTCATAGTCAAGCCGCGGGAGGGTGTCACCGTAGGCGAGGCGACCGATGACGTGATCGCCGCGCTGCGTGCACACCGCGCGCTCAGGCCGGCGCGTGTGAACAACTTCGAGATCATCACGCAGGACCGCCTGATGGAAATCTACAACTCGCTCTTTGGCACGTTCTTCATCGTGATGCTCGCACTCGGCTCTGTGGGTCTTCTGGTGGGTGGCGTGGGAGTGGTCGCAATAATGATGATCTCCGTAACCGAGCGGACGCGCGAGATCGGGGTGCGCAAGGCACTTGGCGCCACGAAGGCCACGATCCTCTGGCAGTTCCTCGTGGAGGCTGTCACGCTCACGGGGATCGGAGCCGCGCTCGGTCTGCTGAGTGGCGTGCTCGTCGCCCTGGCGGTGCGAACCATCTGGCCCGCGGTGCCTGCTTCGACCCCGCTCTCGGCGATCGTGGCAGCGCTGCTCGCCAGCGGCTTCACCGGAATCGTCTTCGGGATGCTCCCCGCAGTCCGCGCTGCGCGCCTCGATCCCGTGGCCGCCCTGCGCTACGAGTAGGGCGGCGCAACCGCTGCCGGCGGGACCGGCGGCGCGAATGGATCAGATCGCGGCGCTGCGACATGAATGATCCACCATGGACCAGACACACAGCGGGCCGGAATGACGATTCCGGCCCGCTGCGTGCTTCGCGATCGTCGAGCTGTTTCCGTCAGGGCGTTTGCGCGGTCACCGAAACCGTCGACTGGCCCGACTTCCCCTCCGACGTAGCCGTTATCGTCGCGCCTCCCGGAGCTTTCCCCGTTACGATTCCAGCATCATCGACCGTCGCAATGAGAGCGTTGCTGCTCGAGAAAGCCACATCCCGACCAGTCAGCTCCCTCTGGTCGGCGGCCCTGAGCGTGACCGACAGGTGAACCGTATCGCCGACGAAGACAGCAGCCGGGTTCGGCTCGATCTCCACGGTTTCAACGGGGCGCGGCGCCACGCTGAGCGTGGTCGTGTCCGAAACGCCCTCCAGAGAGGCGATGATCAGCACAGTGCCGCTCGCCACCGGCGTGATCACGCCGTTCGAGCTCACTGTCGCCACGTCTGTGTTGGAACTGGTGAACGCGAGGCGACGAATGTCGCTGTCGAGCGCGTCGGAGTCGGTCAGGTTGCGAACGACCGTGTCTCCATCCTGCGTGACAACGTGGGTTTCCAGCTCCAGTTCTGCATCAAGAAAGAGGGTCCCCGTTGCCGGCCGTATCTCGACGGTCGCCACGGAATCGGGGATCACCGTAACCTGTACGATTTTCTCGAAGGTGTCCTGTGCGCTGGATGTACTGACGGTGAAGGTGGTGGCCCCGCCGCCGACGCCGCAGATCCCGCCGGCCGTGTTGTCCTCGACGCCATCAGAGTCGAGGTCCGTCGCATCAAACACAGCGATTGTTTCATCGCCGCTGGCAAAGTCGACGTCGGCATTGTCAATCTCGTTGCCGCTCGTGGTGAGGTCCGCGTCGATGGAAGCGCACGCGTCCTGGTCGACCGTTATGGTCATCGGCGTGACCGCAAACTCGAACTCGAGGAAGGGGATGGTGGGCTGATTCTCATCGTCGCAGGCGGCGACGAGGGTGAGGCCGGCGAGAAATGCTATGACCTTGAGTCGCATACGGAAGGTGGTTGTGGGACACGAAGGGACCGCGGCGCGGGCGAAGAAGCCGCGACGGTAGTGGTTTATCCGGTTTTGTGTAGGTCAGTCCAGTCTAGTCGGCGGTCACTCTCGCCGCAACCCTTGGAGCCGGGCGGTTCACTGCCGCGTGACCCCGCCTCCATGCGGAAATGCGCCACCTCCGGTCGGGCTATATTCCCCCGCATGCCGTCGATCGACATTCTTGCCATTGCCGCGCACCGTGACGACGTCGAGCTCACCTGTGGCGGCACATTGATCAAGGCCGCCGTACGCGGCTACCGGACTGCAGTCCTCGACCTCACCGCCGGTGAGATGGGCACCCGCGGCTCGGCGGATCTGCGCGCCGCCGAGGCGAGCCGGGCGGCTGAGGTCCTCGGCGTCCAGGCACGCGAGAACCTGGGCTTCCCCGACGCGGGAATCGAGAACACGCCTGCTTCGCGCCTGGAGGTCGCGCGGATCGTGCGACGCTTCGCGCCCCGCGTCGTCATCGCACCGGCGCCGCGCGGACGACACCCGGATCACCGCGTTACGGCGGAACTCGTGCGCGATGCCTGCTACGTGGCCGGTCTCGGCCGACTCGATTCTCGCGACGCACCGCACAGGCCCCTCAAGGTCATCCACTGCACCAGTTATCGACAGGACTTCGAGAAACCCACGTTCGTGGTCGACATCTCGGATGAGATGGAGCGCAAGCTCGAAGCGATCCGGTGCTATGCGTCGCAGTTCGAAGGCGTGAAGCAGGCTGGAGAAGTATATCCGACTGGTGATCCGCTGCTCGACGTCGTACGCAACCAGGCCGCGGCATGCGGCGCGCTCGTCCGCCGTCGTTATGGCGAGCCGTTCGTCACGCACGAGACGATGCTGGTCGACGACATCATGTCGCTCGAGGTCTCCACCTTTTGAGCAACCCGGTGCGACACGAACCGGATGACCGGACCGGGGGCGACGCTGCGGCGACCGCAGCAGCATCCGGCGCGGAGCCGAGCTACGGTTCATATCTCGCGCTCGATGAGCTGCTCGGGCTGCAGCGTCCGCGATCGGCACCGGAACACCCCGATGAACTGCTCTTCATCGTCGTGCACCAGGCGAGCGAACTCTGGTTCAAGGTGCTGCTTCACGAACTGGATGAGCTCATTGCCCACATGATCGCCGGAGACGCACTCGCAGCGCTGGCCGCAGTGCGACGCGTGAACGCTCTCGTCGGGATCATCACGGGCCAGCTTGCGGCCCTCGAAACCCTGCCCCCGCAGCGGTTCGCGCAGTTCCGCGGGTACCTCGGCACTTCGAGTGGGTCGCAGAGCGAACAGTTCAGGGCACTCGAGGCCGTCTCGGGTCTGCGCGACGCCCGCTTCATGCAGGCCCTCTCGGAGCACGGACCTGTTCCCCCGCTCATCGCCAGGGCGCTCGCGCGGCCGACGCTGCAGCAGTTGTTCGACTCACTCCTCACGTCGCACGGAACAACGCTGGAAAGGATCTACACCGATCCCGCAGTGACGGCGCTCTTTCTTCTCGCTGAAGGTCTGCTCGAGTACGAACAGGGTTTCGCCATGTGGCGATTCCTGCACGTCCAGCTCGTCGAGCGAATCATCGGACCTGCCACGAGTGGCACGGGTGGCACGCTCGGCGCCCGATATCTGCAACGCACAGTCTCGCAACGCTTCTTCCCCGAGCTCTGGAAGGTGCGAGCCGCGTTCTTTGGCGCCGACGCGGCCCCCGCCGCTGCCGGCGGCGCGCCGGACAGCGCACCCGGATTGCCGCACGACCGGGAACCCGAACGCGGGCCCTGACCGATGTTCCACGACATCTCGATCCGGCTCGACGGAGGCGTCCCCGAGTGGCCGGGCGACACTCCGTACTCATGCCGCTGGACGTGGCAGATCGCCAGCGGCGCGAGCGTCAATGTCTCCTCGCTGACGATGAGCCCTCACTGCGGTACGCATGCCGATGCACCGTTGCACGTTCGCGATGGCGCGATCGCGGCCGACGCTCTTCCGCTCGATCCGTTCATCGGGCCAGCTCTGGTCCTGACGGCGCCGCCCGGCAGCGAGATCACGATGGAGATGATCGTGGCCGTGTTGCCGCGGCATGTCGAGCGTCTGCTGCTGCGCACGGGGGACACGGTGGCGTCGGGGAGTTTTCCCGATGGCTGGCCGGCGCTCACCGGCGACTGCGCACGGGCGCTCGTTGAGCGCGGCCTGCGGCTGCTCGGGGTGGATTCTCCGTCGGTCGATTCGCGACACAGCGTGACTCTCGACGTGCATCACGCACTCTTCGATGGCGGCTCGTTCATCATCGAGAACCTCGACCTCCGCAACGTCGCCGACGGTGCGTACGAGCTGATCGCTCCACCCCAGCGTCTTGCGGCGCTCGACGCTGCGCCGGTGCGCGCCGTCCTTCGGAGCAACGCCGCGTCCAGCACCGGTGCGGGAGCGAAAGGTCGGCGCTAGATTTCGTGAATGCCCAGGCCGATCTACCTCGACCACGCCGCCACGACTCCGGTTCGGCCGGAAGTACTGGAGGCCATGCAGCCGTTCTTCGCGACGCGCTTCGGCAATCCATCCAGCGCGCATCGCTGGGGGCGCGAGGCGCGTGTTGCGCTCGATGAAGCGCGCGAGCGCATCGCCGCGTGTTTCCGCGCCCGCCCCGACGAGATCTGCTTTACTTCCGGCGGCACCGAAGGCGACAACCTGGCGACGCTCGGGGCGTGGCGCGGCCTGCGCGAGCGCGGACGCAATGCGCTCGTAACGACTCCCATAGAGCACAAGGCGGTGCTCGGCGCCATGGACCAGGCGGTGCGCGAGGGGGGTGAGCTGCGGTCGCTCGCCGTTTCGAACGGTGGGGTGGTCGAGCGAGAGTCGTTCGACGCGCTCGTGGACGACGATGTGGCGGTGTGCTCGGTAATGTGGGTGAACAACGAGATAGGCACGATCCAGCCGGTGGCCGAGCTAGCCGAGCTCGCAAGGCGGCGTGGCGTCCTCTTTCACTCCGACGCTGTGCAGGCGTTCGGCAAGGTGACGATCGATGTCTCGACGGTGCCCGTCGATCTGCTCACGATCTCCGGACACAAGATCGGTGCGCCGAAGGGAGTTGGCGCCCTGTTCATCCGGCGCGGCACGCCGCTGGAGCCGTTGCTGCACGGCGGCTCACAGGATCGCGGCCGCCGTCCCGGGACGGAGAACGTGGCCGCCGCCGTCGGACTCGCCCGCGCCGCCGAGCTCGCGGCCGAGGAGCGCGCCGAGGAGTGGGAACGACTGGGTGAAATGCGCGACGCCCTGGAGGATGCGCTCACGGAGCGCATTCCCGACTCCGTTGTACACGGCAGCTCCGCGCCACGAGCGCCGCACATCCTCAACATCTCGGTGCCTGGCACGGACAGCGAGGCGCTGCTCATGGCGCTCGATCTCGCAGGCGTGGCATGTTCCTCGGGCTCGGCCTGCCAGACGGGCAGCGTGGCGCCGTCGCACGTGCTGGCTGCGCTCGGAGTCCGCAACGAGATTGCCGGCGCGGCGATCCGCATGAGCTTCGGATCGATGAATACACCCGACTGCGTGGAACGTGTGTCCGAGCTCTTCCCGGCGTTGATCGCAAAGGCACGCCGGCTGACCGGCGTGAGCTGACGGGGTAGCTGACCGATGCGTGGACGCGTGCTCGTCGCGATGTCTGGCGGCGTGGATTCATCCGTCGCCGCAGCGATGCTCGTCGACCAGGGATACGATGTCGTCGGGGCGACGATGAAGCTCTTCTGCTACGGCAACGACGTCCCCGACCGCCCCTGCTGTTCGCTCGATTCCATCAACGATGCGCGTCGCGTATGCGAGCGGCTGGGCGTCCCGCACTACGTCGTGAACCTCGAGCACACATTCGGCCAGGATGTCATCGGGGACTTCGTCGCGGAGTACGCACGCGGTCGTACACCGATCCCGTGCGTGCGGTGCAACACATTCACCAAGTTTCGCGACCTGATGCACCGGGCGCACGCGATCGACGCGGACTGGATCGCCACGGGGCACTACGCCCGGGTTCACAATGGCGCCCTGCACAGGGGCGTGGACCGAGCCAAGGATCAGAGTTATTTCCTCTGGGGAATCGACCGCAGCGCCCTCTCCCGCATGCTGCTCCCCATCGGCACACTCACCAAGCTCGAGACGCGGAGCCGCGCGCACGCCCTCGGACTCGATCTCGTGGCTGAGAAGCCCGACAGCCAGGAGATCTGCTTCGTTCCGGATGGCGATTACGCGACGGTGATCGAGCGACGACTCGGCCGCGACGCGCCGTCGCTCTCACCGGGCCCGGTCGTTCGGTCTGACGGCCGAATTGTGGGACAGCACGGCGGCTTCGCGCGCTTCACTATCGGACAGCGTCGAGGCCTGCCCGGCGGATTCGATGAACCGATGTTCGTTGTCGCCATCCGTCCGGACGAGCGCGCGGTCGTGATCGGACCGCGCGCCGAGTTGCTCGGTCGCGGCGTGGTCGCGCGTGGGATCAACTGGCTTGCAGACATCCCGCGCGCCGGCGCCCGGGTCGCCGTGCAGGTGCGCCATCGCGCATTGCCGGCTGCCGCCGAGATCATCCGACTCGAGCATGATGAGATCGAGCTTGCCCTGAACGAGCCGGTCTCTGCCATCACGCCCGGCCAGTCGCTCGTGCTCTACGATGGTGAGCGCGTGCTCGGGGGCGGGTTCATCGAAGCCGCGCGCGCGGAACCGACAGGGCGCCCTCAACTTCCCGTGATCGCCGCCTGACGTGGGCTGCGGGTACAGCGCCGGATGTCGCGCGGCGATTGCATTCCGCCCGTTTCAGCAACTCGCGGCGATGCAGCAACGGACAAGGCGGGCCGGGATCATTCGATCC
>JBOHTO010000179.1:0-3398 GCA_050733695.1 Gemmatimonadaceae bacterium
ATGGAGTCCGGGCTTCGATGCTCACCGCCTCGACTGGCGGCATGTACGCTGGCGGTCTTCCGCCAGATCACTCGGAGGGACAGATGCCCATGCGCGTCATCGCGCTCGCCCTGGCTGCGGCCTTCAGCAGCTCCGGCTGCTTCACGTACGTGCCGATCTCGAGCAGCGAGATTGGTCCCGGAACACGGGTCCGCGCATCCCTCACGGACCGCGGCACGGCCGATCTCGCGCGCTTCCTGGGGCCGTCAGTCGCAGCGGTGGAAGGCACGATCACCAATCGATCGGATGAGGATCTCGTGCTTTCCGTGATAGCCACCGACAAGACCAATGGTGTCGAGGATCTCTGGGCGGGGGAGCAGGTGGCGGTGCCGCGCGACGTGATCGCATCGGTCGAGCTCCGGCGCTTCTCCACGTTACGGACCGTGCTGCTGGTGGGCACCATGACCGCCGGCGCCTTGATCATCAACGCGGCCGCCGGTGACCTGCTCGGCATCGGCAGCGGCGACAAGGACGGCGGCGGCAACCCCACGAACTGAGCGAGGGCGCCTCGGCGGGTGGACGACAGCGGACGACAGTGGACGACCGACCCGGGAATGAGCCGCCCGGCGATCGCGTCAGTCCGGGATCGCGTCCGCCGGAAGGACGTAGCGCAGCGGATCAACCACCTTGCCGTCGACGTGGATCTCGTAGTGCAGGTGCGGCCCGGTGGAGAGACCGGTGTTGCCGACGTTGGCCACGACCTGCCCCCGCGTTACCCGCTGTCCGCGCTTCACGCTGATCTTGCTGCAGTGGGCGAACTTGGTCACGATCCCGTTGCCATGGTCGATCTCGAGCACGTTGCCGTAGCCGCGCTCGCGCCCCGCCTTCACCACCCGCCCTGCGGCAGGCGCGACGATCGGAGTGCCCATCGGGGCGCTGACGTCGATACCCTCGTGCGGGCGCGCGACGTGAAGAATGGGGTGCTTGCGCGCGCGCGAGAAGTTGCTGGAGAGCCATCCCGCAGTGGGCATGATGGACGGGGTGGACGCGAGCCTGTCTGCGTGGCTCGATAGCGAGTCAGTCACCTCGGCGAAGCTCGCAGAAAGGATGTTGGCGCGGCGGATGAGGCCATCGATGTCGGTCCGGGCGCCGAAGGCGAGGCGGCCCAGCGCGGGATTCGTCCTGTAGAGTGGGTCCACGCCGAGTTCGGGGCCGCCCGGGCCGCCGATGCCAGCGGCCCGCACCGCGTCTTCGACCGGGGGAAGACCGGCCAGCAGTCGGAGCTGTTCATCGCGCTTGCCGATGGTCTCGATCGTATCCTGCAGGACACTCAGCCGATTGCGAAGATCGACGAGCTCCTCGTTGAGCCGCCCATTCGAACGCGCGTCCGCCGCTCCGGTAGTGGTGAAAGCCGTGGCGACCACACCCAGCGACAGCATGACAAGCAGACCGGCTGCAGTGCCGGCGGTTGTCAGGATGCGCATGGTGCGTTCGGAGACGGCGATGCTCCGGGGGGAGTCGCTTCCGTGTGGGACGATCAACACCGTCCACGACCTGCGGGTGGGGCGCGGCGCCATCAATACTCCATCGCCTGGGGACACAAGCAAGACGGCCAGGCCAGCTCAACAGTAACCATAAATTGGGGGCGTGGCATGGTCGGCGTCAATGGGGCAGAACGCCCGCCCAGCGCCTGCGTGGCATGTTCCAAGCTATTGAATCACAAGGGGTTAGTGATCGGAGTCACCGCCCTTGCCTGTCGCGCCGTTACCTCGCGTCTCGAGGAAAGAGAGGTCCGCTCCGGGAGACGCGCCACCCGGCGGGATCGAGCTCGGAAAGGTCCTCAAAGCGCTGCGCGGCAGGGTCGCCGGGCGCTCCCAGTTGCGTCCAGAGCTCACCGGCCTTGCGAGGCATGAAGGGGCACAGGTGCACCGCCTGGAGGGCGAGCCGCCTAACCAGCGAGGCAAGCACGGCTTCGAGCCTGGGGCGCTCCGCCGGGTCGCGCGCGAGCACCCAGGGAGCTGATGCCTGGACGTATTCGTTCGCCCGGCCCACGGTCCTCCAGAGCCGGCGGAGCGCCTCGTGAAGCAGGTATCCGCGACTGCCGTCGAGTGCGGCATGGTAGGCAGCGTAGTCTTCCCCGTCGGCCGGGTCCTGCAATACGTCGGTACCATCAACGGGGGCCGGCGGGACGATGCCGTTGCAGTACTTCTCGATCATTGCCACCGCGCGGCTCGCGAGGTTGCCGAGCGAATTGGCGAGATCCGAGTTGTAGCGTTCCTCGAACCGCTCCCAGGAGAACGTGCCATCTGCGTCGAACGGGACCTCACGCATCAGAAAATAGCGAAACGCGTCGCTTCCGAAGCGACCGATCGCTTCGTCCAAGTCGAGGCGTACGCCGGCCGACTTGCTGAACCGTTCTCCGCCGAGCAGCACGAAGCCATGCGCCCAGATCCGGTCGGGGAGGGGCAGACCGGCGGCGTACAGCATGGCCGGCCAGATCACGGCGTGAAAGCGGGTGATGTCCTTGCCGATGATGTGCAGGTTGGCGGGCCATCGTTCGCGGTACTCGGGTTCCGGGAAGCCCGTGGCGGTGAGGTAGTTGGGAAGCGCGTCGAACCAGACGTACGTCGTCTGCGGCTCGCCGCCCTCTAGTGTGGCAGGGAAGGGAACTCCCCAGGAGAAGCGCGACCGGCTCGCCGAGATGTCCTCGAGTCCGCGGTCGAGAAGGGCGAGGATCTCGTTGCGACGGCTCTCCGGGCACAGGAAGTTCGGCCGCTCCTGGAACAGCTTCCGCAGAAAGGCCTCGTACCGGCTCAGGCGGAAGAACCAGTTCCGTTCCTTCACCCACTCCAGTGTGCGGGTGGGGTGGAGCACGCAGCTCCCGCTCGCGATCTCGCTCTCCTGCTTGAACGCCTCGCAGCCCACGCAGTACCAGCCCTCGTACTCCCGACCATAGAAGTCATCGGGATTGTTGGCGAAGATATGCTCGATGAGTGCCTTCACGCCCCTGTGATGTTCGGCGCTCGTCGTCCGGATGAACTGGTTGTGGGAGATTCCGAGGTGTTCCCATGTGCGCTGGAAGCGGTCCCCGATGACATCGACGAGGTTCTGCGGCGACACTCCTGCCGCCGCTGCGGCATCGGCCACCTTCTTCCCGTGCTCGTCCATGCCCATGAGGAAGTGGACGTCATCGCCCGAGAGGCGGCGATAGCGTGCGATGGCATCGGCGCCGATCTTTTCGTAGGCGTGGCCAATGTGCGGGTCGCCGTTGGAATAATCGATCGCCGTCGTGATGTAGAATCGGCCCAACTTCAGATGCCCCGTGGGCCGCCGCCTGATCCGCCCTCGCCCGGTGCACCGTCGCTCCCTCGCCCGCGGCGTCCGCCGCGTCGCCCGCGTCGGCGCGGCACTCGGCGTTC
>JBOHTO010000180.1:0-4161 GCA_050733695.1 Gemmatimonadaceae bacterium
GGCAAGGGTCCGGGCGAACTCAGTAACGTTGGGTCTGTGTTCGTTTTGGATTCGATGCTGTTGGTGGCCGACGTCGGCCAGCGGCGACTGAACGTGTACGACAGGTCGACGGGCGAGTTTCTTTTTCATCGGAGGTACGAGGGATCGCTCGAGACCGCAAGTTGGCTGAACGGTAGAATGTGGTTCGGCGCCCAGAATATCGCGCGCCAGACGGGAATCGCTGCATGGGATATTCAGAGTGACAGCTTTTCCTACTTGGTCCCGATGCCTCCTGAGTACAGGGAATCAGAGCCCCTTGCCGGTATCTACACGAGGGTATCGGTGGTCGGTTGGTCCGACACCCTCCTTCTCGGTTTTCAGGGGCTGAATGAACTCCGGCTCATGCGCACAGACGGAACTATGATTGACAGTGTCTCGATCCCGGTCCGAAGGCGGCGCGGCGTGTCGCCAGATATTGGTGCGCAAATCATGGGGTTATCTTTCCCGGAGATGTTCAGTCTATCGTCGGCACTATTTGCACTCTACCGCTTGGAGAGCGGTGACTTCGCCGCCATTCATTACGACCAGGAGATTGTCGAATCGCATATCTCGAGCAGGGTATTCGTAAGCTTGCTCTCAAGCGATCTCGACCGCGCGTGCGTCGATAAGCTTCTTCCAAATCCCGATGAGACGCAGGTACGTACAACGATGCGCGGTGACACACTGTTCGTCCTCCAGCAGGAGGTGGAGGGAACCAAGGCGCGCACGGTGATCAAAGAGTACCTTATTTCCGACATTGGCTGCGCGTGGATCTCGACAGCTTCGGGACGGGAAGCGGACGGATAACGGAAACTGGATCGCCTCTGGTGGCGCGCTGGACGTGCGGCGACCCAGGCGTGATCCGACGACGCCGCCTCGGTGGCAGGTGTCGAGCGCAGATCAACTGGCCGACATGTACCGGAGCATCGCAATGCCTGGCATCGCTTGCCATACCTGGATCGTCACGCTTCTCGGTCTCTTGCTCACGACCGACGTACTCGCCCAGACGGTCCAGGGTACGGTCACCGAATCGGCGACCCGGCTGCCAGTCAACAGCGCGATTGTCATCCTCCTCGACACTGGCTGGATCCGGGTAGCGGCGACGTTCAGCACAGCCAACGGTTCGTTCCTTCTCCGCGCGCCACGACCGGACAGGTACCGACTACGGGCGGAACGCGTGGGACATGCGGCCACGATGTCACCTGTGTTCCAGCTCCGGCCGGAGCAGGTGCTGGAACGCAACTTGACGATGGAATCGCGACCGACGATGCTCGATGCCGTAACTGTCACCGCCGACGCACGCTGCATTGTCAGGCCGGGATCCGGCCGCCGGACGGCGGCACTATGGGAAGAGGCGAGAAAGGCGCTGTACGCGACGGCACTCGCGTACGACGAGCGGCTTTTCCGCACGACGGTGAGCCGCTACGAGCGAGAGCTCGATCCGGAGAGCATGCGCGTGCGCCAGGAACGCCGTTGGCGCATTTCCGGCGTAACCGAGAATCCGTTCGAGAGTCTCGCGGCTGATACACTGGCTCGAGGCGGCTATGCGCGATCGACCGATGATGCTACCTGGTTGTACGCACCCGATGCAGACGTGCTGCTGTCCGACAGCTTCCTCGATGGTCACTGCTTTCAGGCCGTTCTTGATGACGCCCGGCACGAGGGGCTGATCGGGCTTGCGTTCGAGCCGCACGGTTCGGGGCAGCGAGGTCGAGTGGACGTGAGAGGCGTTCTCTGGCTCGACGTCAGCTCGTCGGAGCTCCGGTTTCTCGAGTTCAGCTATACTGGCCTGGCCGCACCGTTCTCGGAAAGAGGTTTTGGTGGCCGTGTGGACTTCAGGCATCTCGATACCGGCGCGTGGATCGTTGATCGCTGGTACATCCAGCTTCCCATCCAGGCGATCGCGCGCAGTACCGTGCGACTGCCCGGAACGTTCAGCCAACCCCATACCGAAGCGCGGATCGTGCTCGGGGGAATAAGGGAAGAAGGGGGAGAAGTGCTTTCTGTTGTTACGCGCGGAGGTCAGCAACTGGATGCGCCACCGGGCGCCACGCTCGCTGGCAGCGTGACAGACAGCACGACGGGTACGTCCCTGGCCGGCGCGAGAGTGTTCATCTCAGGAACGCAGTACACCGCCGTCACGGATATGCGCGGCCGGTTTCTACTCGCCGACTTACCGGGCGGGAAGTACAGCGTATCATTCCTGCATCCGCGATTGAGCTTCCTCGGGCTCGTCGCGGATGGCCGCGACGTCGTGCTGCGCGCTGGTGATACGACTACAGTATCGCTTGCGCTGCCGCCACTACGGTCGGTAGTTGGCGAGATATGCTCGGGCCTGGCTATGGAAGACGTTGGTGCGGGTGCGGTGGTTGGTACGGTTCGCTTGACCGGCTCTGCGACTCCGGCCGTGGGGGCGCGCGTCCGCGTCTCATGGACCGCACCAGCCACCGGGACACCGCCACGATCGACTGCGATAGAAACGATCGAGACACGCACCGATGCGGCTGGTTCATATCGCGCGTGCGGGATTCCCGTTGGAGCGCAGATCCTCGTCGAAGCGACCATCGACGACGGCGATTCCGGGCGGGCGGAACTCCGGCTCCGCGATGATCGCATTGCGCGCCAGGACTTCATGCTCGGCGACAACCGGACTGCCGCCACGGCTGGAAATGCCAGTGACGTTGCAACGGGCCGCGAAGCCGTACTACTCGTACTACATGGATTTATCCGCGGCACTGGCGGCGAGCCGGTTCCGGAGGCGCTTGTCACGGACCTCGGGACAGATCGGACGGTCCGAGCGGACGAGCGTGGCGAGTTCACGTTCACGGGACTCACCGGCGCGAAACACATCCTCGAGATACGCCGAATCGGGTACGTGCCAGCGCGCGTAAGCGTTCGACTCCGGCCGCGAGCGCACAACTCGATAACGCTGGCGCTCGATCGCATCCCGGCCGAGCTTGATCCGGTCATGATCGCGGCCCGTAGCAGAGATTTCTCGGGATTCGAGAGCCGGCGCGACCGCGGGGCTGGCTATTTCATCACGCGCCGCGACATCGAGGGCCGCGGGGCGGTGGATCTGGCGGACGTTCTGCGCGGCGTGCCTGGAATCGAGCTCCGCCCAGTCCCCTCGCCACTCGGCGGCGTTGACTATCTCATACAATCCGCGCGCTCCCGCGGCACGACCAACACGGGCGTATGCCCGATGAACTACTACATCGACGGCGTACAGTTCGAGGCGTCTCCGGATGGAGTCGGTCCCTTTATCGATCCCGGCGAGATCGAGGCGATAGAGATCTATCAGGCGTCCGAAGTCCCGCCTCAGTTTCGCGGGCGAACGGCGCGTTGCGGAGTCGTCGTCGTCTGGACGAGACGGGCTGCGGGGAAGGCAGACTCGACAGCGACGCGATGAATGAATCGCCTTCCGATCCGGTAGCGCCCGCCCGGTAGCGCCCCCGCAGGGCCGCCGACCTTCTGATAGAGCAGCCGTTCGGGCGGCCAGTCCGCGTAGCCGCTCGGGGAGGACGGAGCGGCGCTGCCCACGCCCTCCGCAGGGCTCGCCGGACCAGGCTGCGCCGACTGGAACTAGGGGGCTGGTGTCCCCACGGCTGCGCGCAGTCCACTCATCGCGCGAATCACTTCGGCGACAGCCGGTGTTGGCGTGGGCTGCAGGCACGCCTCGTCTCGCTGCACCTGGCGCACATTCGCAAGCGCCGCCTCGGCACGCATCAGAACCTCGTTGACGCCATGCTGCTCTGCCACGGTGATGGCCGCCTGCAGAGCAGACTGCGCGCGCTCGTACCGTTCAAATCGACCGCACCCCTCCCCAACGTGGAGATGGTAATACGCTGCAAGAGCCGGAGGCAACTTCGCATCGCGAAGCTGTGCGCGGTAGCGTTCGAACATTGGCTCGCTGCCGGCCAGCGTTGCGAGTTCGAGCAGGTTGATTGTCGCGATCCACCGAATCTCCTGCTCCTCAGCGGTCGATGCGAGGATGACATGCGCATCGCGAGCCGCTTCGCGGTGCCCCATTGCAGCAAGCGTGGTCGCCATGTCCGCGAGGATCCGATCCCGATCGACGTGATTCTCGCAGCACTCGAGTGCCCTGTGCGCATACAGCAGCGATTCCTCGAGTTGCCCGCGACG
>JBOHTO010000181.1:0-20248 GCA_050733695.1 Gemmatimonadaceae bacterium
TCCGGATCGCAGGCAACATCGCTGATCATACGGGCGATGGCGCTGCAGGAGATCCGGCTTCGCGACTGGTGGCGCGTGGCGCTCCGCGAGGTACCCGCCGGACTCGCGCTCGGCCTCATACTCGGGGTCATCGGCGTCGTTCGCGTGGTGATGTGGCAGGAGCTCGGCTGGTACGACTACGGGCCGCACGCGTTGCTCATAGCCATCACCGTCGGTGTGTCGCTGCTCGGCGTGGTCGCGATCGGGTCGCTGTCGGGTTCGATGCTGCCATTTCTGCTCCGGCGCCTCGGCTTCGATCCCGCCAGCGCGTCGGCCCCCTTCGTTGCCACTCTCGTCGATGTGACGGGCGTCATCATCTACTTCAGCGTTGCGCTCCTGCTCCTCGGCGGAACGCTGCTCTGAACGCGCGCGGCTCGCCACTTGCTCCTGGCGACATGCGGTCGTTCGCGGGCGTGTAGGTGTCCTGATGCGCTAGGTCCCGACGCGCTCCGCCGGCGCGCGCCCGGGCCGTGCGGCGCCATCCCCGCTCTTCACCGGCGCAGCCGGATCGCCAGGCTCCGGCCGCACGCCGTGCCCGCCCATGAGCCCGATGATGCCGTCCTCGATCCACATGTGCCTCCCGCGCAGCACGTTCATCGCTACGTCGTAGAGCGCCTTGTCGTTCGGACCGTAGAAGTCGTCGAAGTGGCGGTCGATGCGGACGCGTGCTTCGCGGCAGAACAGGTCTGCCAGCTCGATGGCCTCCGCATTCCCACGCTCCGCGAGCATCTGCGCTCGCACGCACGTGGCCGACATGGCGAACAGCTCGGCGCCTATGTCCACGGCCCGGAAGAGGACCATCTGCCGGCGCTCCAGCTTTGGCCCGAGACGCACCATCGCGTGGAATATCGCGCGCCCCAGCCGGCGCGTCGCTCGCTCGGCGAAGCGCAGGTGACGCGCCAGCCCGCCGAATTCCCGGAAGCTCGGCGTCTGCCCCTTGCCGACGAGAGTGCGCGCGTACCAGAGCGGGTGGAACTTCGCCGACCGCGCCAGCGCCGACAGCCGCCTCTTCATTGTCGCTTCAGGGTTCACTATGTCGAAGGCGAGCTCGAAATGACGGTCCACCGCTTCGCGCGCGATGAACAACCGCATGATCTCCGATGAGCCCTCGAAGATCAGGTTGATGCGGAAGTCGCGCATCGCGCGCTCGATCGCTATCGGCCGCTCGCCGCGGGCCTCGAGCGAGGCAGCGGTTTCGTAGCCGCGGCCGCCGCGGATCTGCAGCGTGTCGTCGACAATCCGCCAACCCGCTTCGGAGTTCCACATCTTCGCTATCGCCGCTTCAAGGCGTATATCGTACGCGCCGGCACCGTCATTCGCAGCCGCGCCCTTTTCCGCCAGTGCGCTCGCGAGCTCGGCGAGCGACTCCATCGTGAATGCATTGGCGGCCATGCGCGCGATCTTCTGCGATATCGCCTCGTGCTTGCCGATCGGCTGACCCCATTGCACTCGCTCATTGCCCCATACGCGCGCGACCTGGAGCATCGCTTTCGCGACGCCGGCGCAGCTCGCGGGAAGCGTGAGCCGGCCGGTGTTGAGGGTCGTGAGCGCGAGCTTCAGTCCCCTCCCCTCACCCCAGAGGATATTCTCGCGGGGCACCTTCACGTTCGTGAAGCGAATCACGCCGTTCTCGATCGCCTTGAGCCCCATGAAGTGGCTGCGATGGACGATCTCGACGCCGGGCATCGCTGCGTCGACGATGAAGGCGGTGATCTGCTTCTTCGAACGACCGCCGGCGTCACGGTCGGGCGTGCGCGCCATGACGACGTACAGCTCTGCGCGCGTCCCGTTCGTGCACCACAGCTTCTCGCCATTCAGCACGAAATGGCGGCCATCTTCCGTGGGAGTCGCGGTGGTGCGCAGATTGGCCGGATCGGAACCCGCATCGACCTCCGTGAGCGCGAACGCCGAGATCGCGCCCGCCGCGAGACGCGGAAAGAATCGCTTCTTCTGCTCCTCGGTGCCGAAAAGCTTGAGCGGCTGCGGCACGCCAATCGATTGTGATGCCGAGAGCAGCGCAGTGAGCGAACCGTCCTTCGAGGTGACCATCTCGATGGCGCGGATGTAGCTCGTCTGCGAGAGCCCGAGCCCGCCGTATTCGGTAGGGATCTTGATGCCGAACGCTCCCATGTCCCGGAGCTCCTGCACCAGCTCTTCCGGGATGTGGCCCGTGCGGTCGATCGCCTCCGAATCGACGCGCTCGAGGAAGGCCCTCAGACGCTGCATGAACGGTCGCGCGCGTTCCTCCTCGGCGGGGTCGCTCGGAGGGTGCGGATGGATCAGGTCGAGTCGGAACCGGCCCAGAAAGAGTTCGCGGGCGAAGCTGGCACCACCCCACTCGCTCTCACGTGCAGATTCGGCGACGTCGCGCGCTTCCTTCTCGGTGGCGAGTACGTTCGGCTTGTCGGCCATGGTGGCTTGTCCGGGGCGGAGTGATCACACGAGCGACGCAGCGATACACGCGCGCCACTCCCGATAGGTTAATCCTCGCGCTGCCCCCTTACAACATGCGCGGCACGGCCGTCATCGCCCGGCAACGCAGACCGGGTCGCCCGTTCGGAACGAATGAGCACCGCCGTACCGGCTATCGCGATGAGCGCGAAGCTGAACCACTGGATTGCGTAGCTGAGATGCGGCCCTTCGTCGAGCGCAGGCACCGCAAGGCGGGCCAGGCTCGCCGCACCCGGGGCGACACGCGACGAGTCGATCCCCGTGAGCATCACGATGTACGGCGCAACTGGATACGGCAGGCGTGCTTCGATATACTCGCGGTCGAGCTGGCGGACCTTGCGCGGGTCGCCGCCCACGCTCGCACCGCGGCCGTCGGGCCGGGTGAACATGAGCACGTAACCTGTTCCCGCGATCGAATCGCCCTCTCGCCAGCGATCCAGGTCGACCTCCGACGCGCTTCCGGAGTAGACCCAGCCGCGGTTCACGAGGATCGCGGTATCGTGGCCTGCGCGCCGGAGTGGCGTAAGGAGATTCACCCCCGGTGAGCCATTGTGCGTGCGGCCGGTGTAGATGAACTCGCGTGCGTAGTCGAGCTTTCCCCGGATCAGAACCCGGCGGTACCTGGCCCTGGAAGCATCGGCCGGGAGTGATGCCGGCGGGACCGGGGGTGCGTTGCGCCGCTCCTCGACAAGGGCATTGACCGCCAGACGCTGCTGGCGCCGATCGAGCTGCCACACCCCAAGCCGGATGAAAACGGCAGCCATGGCAAGCGCAAGAACGCCCAGCAGAAGCGTCTTGCGAGCCATCAACGGTGCGAGCCGCCAACGCGCCTCGGCGCGCTGGCCTGCCCCGTGCATGGAGGAGTGACCTGCCACGCTGAATCTCGAGAACTCGTTTCGGAGGTCACAATGCGCTCCACCGGAGTGCTGTTCCCCCTGCTGATTGCCGCCACACTGAGCGCCGCCTGCTCACGAGTGAACCCATTTGGCTCCGATCGAGAGGCCGTCTCGGAGAGCGTGAGTCAGTCTCCGGAGCTGACGATGGAGATCGCAACCACTCAACTCCAGCACCACGGCTACGAGGTCGCGCGTCTCGATGAATCAGTGCTCATCACCACTCCCCGCACAGTGCCGGACCACCTCAGGGGTTCGAACGGTGAGATCCCGGCGGGGACGCAGTGGTTCCTGCGCGTGGAAGCGGAAGACATGCGCTTTCTGGCGGGCACGAGCGTCAATATCCGCGGCTATCTTCTGCCGCAGGGCCGTGAGCGCGCGACCAATCAGCTCACTCAGAACGCCCAGCCGGTCACGTCGGTCGACCACCCCGATCTCTTCCGCGAGGTGGAAACATCCGCGGCCTGGATCATAGACGCGGTGAACCGCCGGTAGAGTCCGGCGCCCCGCCGGCAGAGTCCGGCAGCGCAGCGGCGGAATCCGCGAGTGACTCGGTGGAATCCGGGAGCGCCTCGGTGGAATCCGCGAGTGACTCGGTGGAATCCGGGAGCGCTTCGGCGGAATCCGGAAGTGCCTCCGAGGAATCCGGCACCGGCGCGGCGGCCCGCGGTGTCACCGACGAGTCCGACACGGAGGAGGAGTCCCGCGCCGCCGAGGAATCCGCGCGCGGCGCCGCTGTCAGCGAATCGGCGACCGCGGCCGGGGCAGGTGCCGGCTGCGCGGTCGAGTCGGGCTTCGGCGAACGCTCCTCCGCTTCGGGCCTGATCTCGGCCCGCAGCGCGGCGATGGTGTAGCGACTTCCGGGGTTCCAGAGCATCCAGCTCCGGAATCCGTTGTCGTAGCCCGCCTGCATCTGCGCGCGGACCTGTTTCACGCCGTAACGCGGCGCACCGAGGGTGAAATCCTGATACCATGGGATGACGCTGGCAGCGCTGTCCGCCCCTTCGAGCCGCCGCCGAGCCGATTCCAGCGCGGCGTCGATCACGTCGTATGGATTCGCATTCGGACGCGCGATGCCGTAGCTCCCGGGCCCGTAGTGCGAAGGATACGTCATTGGCAGTACGACATCGGCGCGATCGATGAACATGTCCCACTTCTGCCCGATCCCCATATCCGTGGTCTGCGAAGTCGTAAGACCGAACACGTCGATGGTGAACGGCACGCCGAGTGATTCGAGTGAGTCGCGCGCGGTGCCGAGCTGATCGCGAATGACCTGCGCCCTCGTCCGGCCGGCCGCAAGCGGATAGGCCACTTCCCGGAAGATTCCCTTCTCGTCCGGGAAACGCACATAGTCGAACTGGATTTCGCTGAAGCCGAGCGCCACGGCTTCGCGTGCGATGTCCACCGCGTACTGCCAGACTCCGTTCTGGTGGGGATCGAGCCAGGGCTTGCCCTTGCTGTCGAGCCACGCCGTCGCCGTATCGGTCTCGCTCCGGATCGCCCACTCCGGGCGCGCCTCGGCCAGCAGCGGATCCTTGGCCACGACGATACGAGCTATCTGGTAGATGTCATGCGCGCGCATCGTGTCGAGCATCGCCCGGAGCCGTTCACGGGACATGGGCGAGATCGTGTCGGCGCCTATCTTCCGCGCGAGCGGAACCTCCGAGCGGTAGAGCATGTAACCGCGGTCATCCTTGACATCGATGACGAGCGCGTTGACCTCGGTGCGCTTCGCGACATCGATGAGCTGCCATACCTTCCGGCCGACAGCCGCCCATCGGTTGACGTAGAGGCCACGCACGACTTCGGGCGTGGGAACGAGGGGCGGTGGTTCGAGAATCGAGTCGTCTGCGACAGGGATGCCCGGACCCGCATGCTCCGCCCCAGTAGCGCTCGCGCTGTCGGCCCCGTTCTCCCCGCCGCGCGTCTGCTGCGCCTCGGGGCGTGACGTACACGCGGAGAGGAGGAAGAGGGTCGCCGTGAGGCGACGGAGGGCGTCTCGTGTCATCCCCGGAAATCTAGTCGGAGCGGTGTGGCCGGGCGGTATGACGCCGTGCGATCGATCGGAATCGCGCCGCCGCCTACGGCTCGAGTATCGCCCCCCAGATGAGTGGATACGTCGCCATGGTCTGCGCGCGGTACTGCGGGCGGAACCCGAACAGCACCACGGTGCCCTCACCCTTGTCGACCGTGACCATCGCCGCACGGCCGGCCAGCCGCTCGCCGCCGAGCAGCCATCCCGAAAGGAGCGGTCCTTCTCCGTCGTCCTCGTCGCCGGCGTCGGGATATGTGAGCACGGCCGTCGCCCTCGAAGGATCCGTGATCTCGAACGCGGGGCTGTCCTCGAACCAGATGGCGGGCGCATGGTCAATGTGCCCGGCTATCGCGCCGCTGGAAGCGAGCTCCACGCGCAACAACGAGCCCGGCGCGTAGAACTCGCGCGAGTTCGTCCCGGCAAGCACGTTGCGCACTGGCAGGTCGAGCGCCTCTATGGCGTATTCGCTCGCCTCGTTGAAGGTGATCAGCGTTCCGCCGTTCTCCACGAATCGGGCGAGCGCACTCGCCCCTTCATCTCCCAGGCCCCCCTTCAGGGAATCGGGATAGTCCGAACGGAACGGACCGCGTTCGAGCGTTGCGGGCGACTGGTCGGGGATGATGATGACGTCGAAGCGCTCGGCGAGATCGCCACCGCGCACATCGGAATCCACGATCGACGTGTAGGGGATGCTGTACTGGTCGAGGATCCAGCGCGTCCATCCCTCGTCCATGGAAGCCGAGTAGCTGCGGTACATGCCGATCCGCTTCGACGACGTGCCGCTGAGCCCCGCGACGTGCAGCTCCGGCTCTGGAACGAAGGCGATGGGGTCGCTCACGGCGACGGTAAGCGTGTCGACGGTCGCGACATCGACTCCCATGAGCAGGGGAAGCGTGTGCGCCGTCACGTCGTACGGCCGCCTGGGTGGCCCGTCCGGGTACTCGCGCAGGTCCGGATAGTCCTGCCGCTCCAGCAACGCCTTGGCGAAGCTTCCGTACGGCTGCGCCGTCGCGATGACGTAGCTGCCGGCAGGGTACGTCTCGCCGCCGGCCGCGATGGGCGTTCGTGCGCGGCGGACCTCCACCTGTCCGCGCTGGAGGATGCGCAGCATCGTCGCCAGCTCGGGCATGTTCTGCTGCGTCGCCGGGATCACGAACGCGGCCGGCCAGTCCTCGCGGCCCGCCGCGTCGTTGCCCGCGATAGCACGCTCATGTATCTCGGCGAAGCTGCGCAGCCACGTCTCGCGGTCGCGTGCCGCCTCGGCGAGCAGGGCCCACGTCGCACTTGTCTGATAGTCGATGATGTCGGCGATCGTCCACCGACCGCCCTGCCAGAGAGTAAGAAAGTTCCAGCTCTGCACCTTCGCGTCGTATCCGCGCGACTGCCGCAGCGAATCGAAGGGCATCACAATGGGCGAGGCGAGATCGGCGCTGGCCGTCTCCGTGAGTATCCGCACACCGCCGTGATAGTGCTGGTACGCGCGCGCCGGCGTCCAGGCGTCGTACGACGCGTTCGTCGCGATGCCCGTCTTCCCCTGCGCCGTGAGTCGCCAGATCATCGACATGCCGAGCTGGTTGACGCCGGCCGTGATGATCGGGTCCACGTTCGGCTCGATGGGATCCATGAAGGGCGGAATGAATATCCGCGACGTGCTGGAACCCTGCTGATGGATGTCATTCACGATCTGTGGATGCCACACGCTGTGCAGCGAGTCGATCGTGAGTTGCGTCTCGATCTGTGTGAAGGCGTACCAGTCGCGGTTGTTGTCGTGCCCCACGTAGTGGTGATACAGCACGGGCGGCCCGGAACCCTCGGCGGGAGTGCCGAGTGTGGACACATACCAGTCGCGCACGATGTCCACGCCGTCGGGATTGAGCGATGGAACGAGGATGGTGATCGCGCTCTCGCGGATGCGCGCCGCGTCCTCGTTCTGCGCCTGACTGCCGCCGCCGGCGAGGCGGTGAGCGAGAACCAGCGGCGTCATAATTCCGCCCACCTCGGTCGAGTGGATGCTGGATGTCACGAGCACCACCGTCTTGCCTTCGGAGATGAGCCGCGCGCGCTCACCGTCGCGCCAGACACGCGGGTCTGCGAGCCGCTGCTGGATGTCGCGATAGTGTGGCAGCCGGGCGATCGTGGCCGAATCCGAGATGAAGGCCGCGATGAAGGGACGCCCGAGCGTGGTCAGGCCGAGCGTGCGCACCGTTACGCGCGGGCTCGCCCGGTCGAGCGCAGTGAAGTAGTCGACGACATCCCCCCACGCGGGGAGTTTGCGATCGGTGCCGGGCTCGAACCCGATCACGGACGTCGGCGTGGGAATCGCGCCGCCGCCGCCAGTGCGCTGTGCACAGAGCGGGGCCGCGAGAATGACGAGCAGGAGCGCAGCGCTACCTGCGGCGCGCAGAATGTGAGTAATTCCGTAACGAGACATTGCGAGCTGGATGAAGGAAGTCATCCACCTACGTTATTGGGGGGTTCCCGTCCTCGCAACCGCGCGCGTTGCCGCACCCTTCACACATCGATTCCAGCTTGCGCGGGAATGAATCGCCCCGGGATTGCCGGAGGCTCCCAATCGTGAGAGGATGGGAGCATGACAAAAGCGAGGCGGTTTTCGCCTGAGGTGCGGGAGCGGGCCGTTCGGCTGGTCCGCGAGCACCAAGCGGAGTACCCCAATCAGTGGGCAGCGATCACGTCGATCGCGAGCAAGATCGGCTGTGCGGCGGAGACGTTGCGGCTTTGGGTGCGGCGAGCCGAGCGCGACACTGGAGACCGGCCGGGGCTGACCACTGAGGAGCAGCAGCGGCTCAAGGTGCTGGAGCGGGAGAATCGCGAGCTGCGCCGCGCGAACGAGATTCTCCGCAAGGCGTCGGCGTATTTTGCCCAGGCGGAGCTCGACCGCCGCGGGACGTGATGGTGGCGTTCATCGACGCGCACCGCGCGACGTATGGAGTCGAGCCGATCTGCGCCGTCGTGCCGATTGCTCCGTCGACTTACTTACGAGGCGAAGGCGCGCGAGCGAGACCCGACGCGACGGCCGGCCCGGACGCAGCGTGACGACGAGCTGCACGGCGAGATCACACGCGTGTGGCGGGTGAATCGGTGCGTGTACGGCGTGCGGAAGGTGTGGCGGCAGCTTGGGCGCGAGGGGATCGCGGTCGCTCGCTGCACGGTCGAGCGGCTCATGCGGGGCGCGGGGCTGCGGGGCGTCGTGCGCGGGGCCCGTGTGCGGACGACGATCCCCGATGCGGCGGCTGAGTGTCCCCGGGATCTGGTCGACCGCACGTTCGTGGCCCGCCGCCCGAATCAGCTCTGGGTGGCGGACTTCACGTACGTGGCGACATGGCGGGGCATGGTGTACGTGGCGTTCGTGATCGACGTCTTCTCCCGGCGCATCGTCGGCTGGCGCGCGAGTGCGTCGATGCGCACCGATCTCGCCCTCGACGCGCTCGAGCAGGCCGTGTCCGACCGGGAGATCGACGCGGGGCTCGTGCATCACAGCGACCGGGGGTCGCAGTATCTGTCCATTCGCTACACCGACCGCCTCGCGGACGTGGGGATCGAGGCCTCCGTCGGGAGCCGCGGCGATGCGTACGATAACGCGCTCGCCGAGTCGGTGATCGGCCTGTTCAAGACCGAGGTCATTCGGCATGCTGGTCCGTGGCGGAGCCTCGACGACGTCGAGTACGCCACGCTGGAATGGGTCGCCTGGTTCAACACCTGTCGACTGCTCGAACCGCTCGGGTATCTAACCCCCGCGGAGTATGAAGCGCAGTTTGATCAACGTGACACCACATCAGCAATCGCTGGAACACTCAATTAACTGAGTCTCCGGACAACCCGGGACGATTCAGAATGACGGATTACTTTGGGTGGTGCGGCGGGCGAGACGCTCACCCACCGCAGCCAGGTCGGCTCAGAAGCTCAAACTCATGCCGGCTGAGAAGCTTCCGGCGGGGTCCAGCCCAAGGCTCACTCTCGCACCCGACAGACGGAGGGTTTCCCAATCGTGGCCGGCCAGAATGAATCCGATCACGCCACCCGTCGCCGTGGGAAGCACCACGGCGTAAGGCAACAGGGCAAGTCCGTCCCCGGTCCAGAGAAAGCCCGTCCACTTCCAGTCTGCGTAAACCAGGGCAGTTCCTGTCACGGCGCCAATTCCAGTACCGAGGAGCGCCCCCCAGAAGAGGGACGAGTAGTCCTCGCTAACGTCGATCCTCTCGATGTCGGCGAGCGCGATCCGCAGAGTTTCGTCGTCATGGGCGAGAGCCAGCGTATCGCCCGGTCCCCACTCTATAAGCGTTCCTTCCGCCCAATCCGAATGAGTGGATAGCCGAAGGCGGACGTATGTCCCCTCAGCCACGGGAGGCGCGGTTGTCGCCTGTGCAGAAGCGACTACGGACAGGAGCGCAGTGAAGACGAAAGACACGCAGGTGCAGCGGAACGCGCCAGCCAGAAGGCGCTTCCGTTGCTTCAGTTCCAGGCTCTCTGCTTCCATCAATTCACGGCCAGGCCTATCGGTGGCGCAACGGGCGTTGGCCCCGGGCGCAACGCCGTCGTGCGACCGCGATAACCCTCCTGCACGCCCCAGCCGATCTGTCCTGATAGATCCATGCCCCAACAGTACGCCTCTCCGGTCATTGTTATGGCGCACGTGTGTTCCCATTCGCTCGCGTATATCTCCCAAATGGCCAGATCAACAGCGATGGGTGTGGGGAACGGCTGCGAGTAGGCGTATCCAGGATCGCCCCATGCGAAGTCGACTCCCAGCTCACCCTTGAAATTGTCACCCCAGCAATAGGCCTTCGCGTCTGTCGTGACGGCGCACGTGTGTGAGCTGCCCGCGCTAATCGACACGAAGTGAAGGCCGCCCTGCACGGGCAACGGATCGACGTTCGAAGAGCCCGTGCCCAGACGTCCTCCGCCTCCGTTCCCCCAGCAGTACGCACTGTGTTCGGCGTCGATTCCACAGATGTGAGACACACCTGCTGTCAACTCGATGAAGCGGAGATCACCGGGAACTGCGTTGAAATCATCCTTCGCGCCCTTCATGCAGAACATTTGCCCGGCGGGGTCAAGCACACAAACAGGCCCGCCAACGGCCAGCTGCGCGACCTGCACATCTTCGGCTAGACGCACCGGACTCGAGCTGCTGCCCATGCGCCCCCAACAATAGAGCCGGCCATCCTCGGTCAGACCACACGTCGTTGCGGGTCCGGTCTGGATCGAGGCGAACAGAAGGCCGGTTCTTACTCGCGTTGGACGTGCCCTGAGCCTCGTCGAGCCGTCGCCGACCTCCCCTGATCGATTCTCCCCCCAACAGTACGCCGATCCGTCGGCCGTGAGGGCACAGGCGTGCCGGTCTCCAGCATCGATGTCGATGAAGCGAAGGTCCGTGTCTACCGGTGCCGGAGAGACAACAGCTGTGAACTTTCGGATCGTGCCGGTACCCAGGTTGCCGTACCAGCTCCCGCCCCAGCAATACGCGCGTCCATCAGCCGAGAGAGCGCAGCTGTGTGTTCCTCCGGTTCCGATGTCCGCTACGCCACGGAATATTCCTCTTGTCTCACCCCTGACGACGACGGTTGCCGAGTCATGCAGGTCGCCGACCTGCACGTGTATATGCGCGCGCCCCACCCCGACAGCGCGCAGCACTCCTATCGAGTCGATGACGGCCACCGCGGGGTCGGTGACTTGCCAGTCAACGTCAATTCCGCGGCATGGGTAAACCGCACCCCTGGAAGGGCACTCCGAAACGCCGTCGTTTCTCTCGAGCATGATCCTCAACACCGCCGTATCGCCCACCGCAAGCGTGATGCCGGTCTGATTGATCCAGAGATGGTCGGCATCGTCGTCGAAAAGTCCCGTAATAGCACCGCATCCGAGTGCGCCCGCAGCTAGACAGGCCGTAGCTGCTTTCTGAACGGCACTGCGCGTACGACGGATTGCGTTCGCTGGGAACTCACTGCACCCCGTCAGCGCATGGGATGCGTGCAAACCGCCACGCGTAGCCCGGCAGCTCACAACTAACATTCCCCTACTCTCCCGCAATCGGGCGGCGGCTCATCGGTTGGCGGTGCATCTTCGGTCGGCGGCTTATAGTGCACGGCGACTGTCATTGAACGTGTTTCGGATGGGTACGCAGCGCCATGGTCCGTCACTGTTACTGACACGGTGCGGTTGTAATCACTATGCTCGCTGTTTATCCCGAAAGAGTATGTTGCGCTCGATCCGGTCGACCCGTTCGACCATTGGTACGTTATCGGACCGACTCCAGCCTTGGCCGCCGCCGAAAACGTTTCGTACACCCAGGGATCGGTATCGCTCACCTCCACATAATTCACGCCGGACATGAGCGGCACGCACATCCCGCCGACGGCATACTGAGCATTCACGACGCGCGCCCACGCTTTCGTGAGCCCGCAACCAGGGTTCGATGGGCTCTTATCCTCTGCGGTGGCTATGAGATGCGCCAGGACATCCTTATGATCCATGTCCGGGTACCTTTGCCGGACAAGAGCGGCAATCCCTCCGACTACGGCCGCCCCGTTCGACGAATACTTTGTCGCCTCGAGCGTGGTGCCGTGAGACGCCACTGGCGTTGTAGGCATATCGTGAAAAATGACAAGATCGGTCTGCCAGCCGTACCAGGTGTGACATGGGCGGTGTCCGTCCCAAGCTGCGGCGGAAACCGCGATTACCTGAGGCAACTCGGCAGGAAACGCAACCTGGTTCTCCTGAAAAAATGGATCATCGCAAGTCGGGCTTGTGCCAGCAGCCCCGACGAATACATGATCTCGGGTGTTGTAGAAATGCACGATCTCATCCTCGAGATGGTCATACGTATCCGGTGATTGGAACGCCATTACAATGACCTTGGCTTCCGCGTCAGAAACGATTCGCAGGGCCTGCACGGCATCCGTGGAATTGACGCCCCACGATCGGTCATCCTGCCGAACGCTGATCACGTTGGATTCGTACGCGACTCCCACGTTGAGCTCTCCGTTCATTGGTGCTGCAACGGTCCCGACTGTGTGAGTTCCATGAGCGCAAGTGCCCTGACCAGCGGTCGCGAAATGCTGAATCCACCGCGTTGGGTGGGTATCATCAAATTTTGAGTGAAGCTCTTGCTGATGCTCATCAGTACCCGAGTCCATCACGCCGATTAGGACATTGTCTCCGGTAGCGAGCTCCCATGCCCGGTCGATTCGCATCAGGGTGAACGCATACGGCAACACATCTCCCGACGGCGTTCTCAGGTCAGTGTACTGCTTGGTCCAGAGGTCGGTTTCGCAGCTGAACGCCCAGAGGTTGTCGGAAACGATGTACGCGGGCTCTATCGACTCCACGAAGGGAAGCGCGCGAAGCACCGGTAGCACTTCCGGACCTGCCATACGAACGCGGGTCCACGGAAGTAGATCGTCCTCCCAGATGATCTCTGTACCCGGAGTGGCCCCCAGTGCCGCGTTCGCCGCATCCCAGTCCAGGGCGGAGATGAGGAAACCCCCTTGCCTCGAGAAGCCCTCCGCCTCTCCCGGCGATCGCAAGGCGACAGCGGCGATACCCCCGGATTCCTGAATTCGCTGCCACAGGTACTCGTCGGGAACCAACCGCCAATCGCTGATTCCAGCGTCGGGATCGAAAGCGGCGTCCGCCGCCGTACTTACGTCAGGGGGGGGAGAAACCATTCCACGGTCCTGCTCATCGCACGCGAACAGTGTGGCAAAAACCAGAATGGCGACTCCGCGGCAGCGCATCTGATGTCTCATCTCTGAATTACTCCGACTCGAGAGAAATGAACCGCGCAGGCGGGTCGAAAACGATTGTTCCCTTCGCAACTGAACCGGTCAAGTGCCCGATGTCAACCCGACGCACGAAACTCCGAAGCATCAGGGCGTTGTCTGACCCGGTCACGAGAGTCGGGCGGCAGTCCGAGCAACACCCGTACGTGTATTCACGACTTCATCGTACGGGGCTGCGACAGTCGGACCTGCGGTCTCCCAATCCCCTCAGACGGCGCGTACTTCTTCCACGGCCTCGAGAACCCGCGCGATCTCGGCGGAGAGGGCGCGTGCCTCGCGCGTCGCGTGCTGCACGTCGCCGAGCCCTGCCTGCATCCCCGCCGAGCGGAGCTTGACCAGGTCGAGCTTGAGGTTCTCGAGCGCGAGGGCGGCGTTCTCGAGCTGGTCCATGAGCGCAGCGCGGCGCGCGACCATCTCGGCCAGCGTCGCGCGCTGGCGCTGGAGCAGCGCGAGCCGCCGCCCGGACTCGCCCGCCCCGGCCGGGTCCTCCCGAAGCTCGGCGACCCGCGCATCGAGCTTCGCGAGCGCCTCGGGATCGGCCTCATCGTGAAAGACGTGCAACGCCTGCGCGAGGGAGACGACGCGCTCGAGCAGCGCGCCCGCGGTCTCGCCCACTTCGGGAATCCGATCACGGTCAGCGGTGGACAGCTTCGCCACAAGCGCCTCGATCGCCGCGCGATCGCCGGCCGCGCGGTGGACCCATGCGCCCAGTGGCCCCGCCAGTACTTCCGGCGCCGCGAGCCCATCACCGGGTCCGGGCGGCAGCGCTGCGGCCTTCGCACCGCGCGAGGCCACGCCGCGCGCGCCGGCGCCAGCTTCATCCGCCGCGGCATCGTTGCGCAGTACGCGACGCAGATCGACGCCATCGGACCAGAGCGACCCGACCTTCTTCCCGATGTCGCCAAGCATGAATACGGCGGGGAAGAGGAACCACCAGAACTCGGGAGAGGTGACAAGATTGATGGTCGCGAGACCCGCGATCGTGCTCAGGTTCGTGAACGCAGTCATCCGCAGTTTGCGGATGCGCTGATCCACCGGGAGTGCCGCGAACTTCTCGAGACTGTCGCCGTCCTTCCTGCGCCTGACCTTCTTTGCGCGGGGAGTGCCCGGTTTCTCGCGCGCCATCTGGTGTTGCCCTTGCCTTTCAACCGCGAGACCGATGAGCGCGTCGCGGAAGTCGGCCGCGCCCGACCAGCGATCCTCGGGATGCTTGCTCAGAGCGCGCTCGATCGCCGAGCGCATCTCGGCCGGAACGTCGTCACGCAGTTCGTGCAGCGGCCGTGGCGCTTCCGTGACGTGTTTCATGAGCAGCGCCATCGTGTTCGAGGCGTCGAAGGGCGGACGCCCGCCGAGCATGTGATATCCAACGGCACCGAGCGAATAGATGTCGCTGCGTCCATCGATCTCGCGCTCGCCTACCGCCTGTTCGGGGGACATGTACGTCGGCGTGCCGACTGCCATCCCCGTGGCTGTGAGGCGCGTGCCGGCGGCGGTCGCGCGCGCGATGCCGAAGTCCGTTACCATGGGGCGGCCGGAGTCGGCGTCGATGAGGATGTTGTCCGGCTTGATGTCGCGGTGGACGACGCCCCGTCCGTGCGCGTACGCCAGTGCATCGGCCACATCGTGCAGGATCCGCCGCGCCCTCTCGGCCGGGATCCACGTCTCGCGGGTGAGGACCGCGCCAAGGCTCTCGCCATCGATGAGTGCCATCACGAAGTACGCAACTCCGTCGCGCTCATCCACGGAATGGATGGGAACTATGTTCGGATGACTGAGCTGAGCAGCCGTCTGCGCCTCGCGCTGGAAGCGCGCGCGGATCGCCGGATCGAACGCGAGTTCCGGCGGCAGCACCTTGATCGCCACGCGGCGTTTCAGCCGGAGATCGATCGCGGCGTAGACGGCCGCCATTCCTCCGCGCCCGAGTTCACCCTCCAGTTCGTAACTCCCGGCGACGGCGGCGACCAGCCGGTCGCGCAGGCCGTGTGCGGCTGTGCCCGCGTCCGGTTCGCTCACAGGCCCTTCACCTCCGACGCGGCGTCGAGAACGGTCCCGATCTCGCGCGAGAGGGCGCGCGCTTCCTGCGTGGCACTCGTCACGTCGTCGATTGCCGAACCCACACCGGCCTCGCGAAGCTTGAGCAGGTCGAGTCGCAGGTTCTCGAGCGCCAGCCCGGCGGAGTCGAGCTGCGTCCAGAGGGTGGAGCGGCGTTCGAGGAGCTCCGCCAGTGTACCGCGCTGCCGCTCGAGCAGGGCGAGGCGTCGATCGCGGTCGGAGGTCACGTCCTCCCCTCTCAGCTCTTCGGCCCTTGCATCGAGGCGCTGGAGCATGTCGTGAGTGACGCTGGCATCCAGGCGGTGCAGAGTGGCCGCGAGCGCTGCAATTCGCTCGACGAGGGCATCGACCGTGCGCGACACGTCCGGCAGGAGGGCGCGGTCAGTGGGGGGGAGACCCTTCACGATTCGCGCGATGATCAGGCGGGTTTCCGCAGCGCTCCGGATGCGCGCACCGTGCGGCCCATCCAGCACATCCCTGGGTGCGAGCCCGGCGACCAGTTCATCGGGAGAAAGCCATTCACCCTCGATGATCATGGCCTCGAAAGCGATGTCGGGATGGAAGAGCGCATTCCGGGCACTGATTCCGTCGCGGCGCAGGGAGCGGGCACGGCGGCGGAGCCGGCTCGCCATGACGACCGGCGGGATGCCCGCGAGCAGGGCAGGCGGAAACTCCGCCGCGGCGCCGCCAACGACCACCATGAAGCCGGCAACGGCAGCGAATGCTGTGGCGGCGGCGAAGCGTCTGAAACGCGAAATCCGCTCGCGCAGGGGACGCGCACGATCGGCCGCGCTGGCGGCTGCTGCCCGCAGGCGGCGACGCTCCGCGCGGGCGCCGTGCTGCTGCATGCGCCTCGCTTCGCGGAGCGACGGATCCTGCGCCGGCCGCTTGGCGATATGGCGCGGCCCGCCCTGTCCGGAAGGATGCGGGGCGTCCCCGCGCGCGATCGCATCGCGAAACGCCGCGGCGTTCTGCCACCGCTGGCTCGGCGCCTTGGCCAGCGATCGGTCGATCGCATCGCACAGCGCGCGCGGGAGGTCGGGCCGCACACTTCGCAGCGGTGCGGGGCGTTCGCTCACCTGCTTCATGAGCATGGCCGGCGTGTTGCTCGCGCGGAACGGCACGGCGCCGGCGAGCATCTGGTAACCGACGATCCCCAGCGAATAGATGTCCGTGCGTCCATCGATGTTTCGCTCACCCACTGCCTGCTCGGGCGACATGTACGCCGGCGTTCCGACTGCGACACCCGTGAGCGTCAGCCGATTCCCCTGTCCTTCCTCCATCGCGCGCGCGATCCCGAAGTCGGTGACCATTGCGCTGCCGGAGTCCGGATCGAGCAGGATGTTGTCCGGTTTGATGTCGCGGTGCACCACCCCATGCCCGTGCGCATATGCGAGCGCGTCCGCGACCTCGCGCAACAGGCGCCTCACTCCGGCGAGCGGCGGCGCCGGGGTCTGATGCAGCAGCGTCGCCAGATTGCCGCCCGAGACGTACGCCATGACGAAGAAGGCGACGCCATCGTGCTCATCGACGCTGTGTATCGGTACTATGTTCGGGTGACTCAGGCGGGCGGCAGTCTGCGCCTCGCGCATGAAGCGCTCGCGGACGCCGGGATTGAAGGCGAGATCGGGCGGCAACACCTTGATCGCGACCGGCCGGGCCAGCCGCACGTCGTACGCACGGTAGACGGCCGACATCCCGCCGCGTCCGATTTCCGTGTCTATGCTGTACCGGTCACCTACCGCTCCCTTGATCCGGCCGAGCAGCAGGTCGCTCACGCTCCGCGCGGCGCCTGCTGATTCTCGACGCGCCGCACCGTCAGACGAGCCACTTCCTCCGCCGCATCGACCGCTATGTCCACATCGCGGGCGAGGGCGAGCGCCTCGGAAGCGAGCGAGGTGACGTGCTCGTGCGACTCCGTACCGGCACGAAGGCGCAGCACGTCGAATCGTATCCCCTGCAGGGCAAGCACGCACTGCTCCAGCCGCGCGCGGGCGTTCGCGCCTCGGCGCAGAACGTCGCCCACGGATCGGCGCTGCCGCTTGAGGTAGGCCAGTCGCCGCACGCGTTCCTCGCTCGCCGGCCGGTCGAGGGGATTCGCGGCCGCCTCCAGCTTCGATATCTCGGCCTCGATCGCGCCGGCCGTGTCGGGCACGGCGCCGCGCTCGAGTGTCTGCACCGATGCGGCCAGCTTCCCAATGCGTTCGTGCAGCGCGCGCGCGGACGGAACGACGTCGGAGACGAGGGATCGTTCGTTGCGCGGCATCGACTCGATGATGTCGATGATCGCGCGGAGATCCAGTGCCGCCTGACGCACCTCCGGCATTGCCGACGGCGCATCATCGCCACGCACGCCGGGCGACCGGGCACCAGCCATGCCCCTCGCAGGACTCGCGAGAACTCCCGCGGCCGCGCCCTCGCCGCTCGAACGCGCGAGCCGCCGCTGGCGCAGGCGCTCGCGCCGTTCGCGCCGCCGCTCGGCGTCAAATACCGCCTGGACGTCCTCGATGGTTTCCGACGTGACGTCGAAGAGATCGCGGTCGCGCGGCTGCCGGAACACATCGCGCCAGTCGTAGCCCTCGGTCCACAGTCTCGCGTACTTGTACGCCATGATGATTGTCCAGACAACCGTCGCGACGAGAAAATCCGCAGCACCCAGCATCGATGCGACGATGATCACGGCGTTCACTGCCAGGTACGGCGCCACCTTGCGCCTGTATCGTTCGACCGGCTCCGCATTCCATCGGATCAGTTCGGCGGTCGTCGGCTCGTACGGAGCGTCGGGGTCGGAGCCCTGTTCCAGGCGGGAACCGCCGGCCGGCTGGGCATCCAGCGAAGTTCCCGCAACGCTCTGACGCGCAGCGGCGCGGGCCGACGGCGGCGTCGGTACGTTCCCGTGTTCCAGAGCGGCGAGCAGAGCCGCCGCATCCGGGAAGCGATTGTCCGGATCCTTCTCCAGCAACATCATGACGGCGCGAGCGAGGTCGGGTGGCGCATCGGCCCGCCGCTCGGCGATGTTTGCCGGCCGCTCCGAGATATGCTTCACCAGCATTGCCGGCGTGTTGCTCGCCGAGAACGGGAGCTCGCCCGTGAGCATCTGGTAGGCAACCACGCCCAGCGCATACAGATCAGCGCGGCCGTCGATCTCGCGGTCTCCGGCGCACTGCTCCGGCGACATGTAGGCCGGCGTCCCGATCGCAATGCCGGTAGCGGTGAGGCGCGAGTCCGACCCGTCGCTGACGGCACGCGCGATCCCGAAATCGGTCACCATCGCGCGCGCGTGCTCGGAATCCAGCAGGATGTTGTCCGGCTTGATGTCCCGGTGAATCACGCCGCGAGCGTGGGCGTACGAGAGCGCATCCGCCACCTCGCACAGCACGCGGCTGGTCTCGTCGATCCCGAGCCGTCCGTGGTCATGCAATCGCTTCCCGAGGTTCACCCCCTCCACGTAGGACATGACGAAGTACACGAGATTCTCGCGCTCGTCGACGCTGTAGATCGGTACGATGTTCGGATGGTTGAGCTGGGCGGCAGTCTCGGCCTCGCGCATGAAGCGCGTGCGTATCTCGCTCCTGAACGCGAGCTCGGGCGGGAGGAGCTTGATCGCCACCTGCCGCTTGAGCCGCCGGTCCCGGGCCAGATAGACGATGCCCATCCCGCCGCGACCGATCTCCCGGTCCACGTCGTACTGGGAGTCCAGGGCACGCTCGACGTGCTGGCGAAGCTCGGTCTCGGACGTGGACGATACGGGGTCTGGCACGCGAAGAATCCGCTGCGAGAAGGGGCGGGCGAGTTGGCTGTAGTGTAGCATTGACGGCGTATTCTGGAAAGGACAAGCGCCGAAGCGGCAGGCGCACTACGTCAGGACGGCCGCCGGAAGTTGCAGAATCTGCCGCGCTGTCGCAGAACCCGGGACCGATTCTCTCGTTACCGTGCGGCTGGAATGGAGTGTGCGAGCCCGGACAGGGTGGTCCGGCGCCCGCCGACAAGGTTTTTTCACGGAAGGTGTTCCAATGGCACAGAGACAGACGCTACCCGTGTTGCCGCTGCGCGGCACGGTGATTTTTCCCGGGCTCACGGCCCCGATAGCCGCGGGCCGTCCGGGAACGCTCCGAGCGATCGAATCCGCCCTCAAGGGCGACCGCCTGGTGTTCGCCGTCGCACAGCGTGACAACAGCGACGAGCCGTCCGCGGACATCCTCTACTCGATGGGCGTCATAGCGCGCATCGGGCAGATCCAGCGCGGGTTGGGCGGCGTGCAACTCCTGCTGCAGGGCGAACAGCGCGCGACATCGCTGCAGTACACGACAACGGACAACTACCTCGCTGCCGTTGTCATGCCGGTCGAGGAGATGCGGCCTCTCAGCGAAGACGATGCGGCGTTCACTGCCCTCCACCGCGAGACCCGCGAACGGGCGGGAGAACTGGGCGAGCGGCGCGGCCTCCCCGAGGAAGTGGTGCACAAGGTGCTTGACTCCGTCACGGAGCCGGGACGTTTCGCCGATCTCGTCGCCGGTTACATAGAGCTTCCGGTTCCGGAGAAGCAGGGGCTGCTCGAAACGCTCAGCGTCGAGGAACGCCTGCGCCGCGTGCTCGTCCACGTACAGCGCCAGATCGGAATGCTGGAGGCGCAGGAGGAGATAAAGTCGCAGGTGCAGGAAGAGCTCGGCGAGCGGCAGCGCGAGATGTATCTGCGCGAACAGCTCAAGACAATTCAGAAGGAGCTCGGCGACGACGACCAGAGCCGTGAGATCACGGATCTGCGCGACAAGCTGAACAAGCTCGAACTGCCCAAGGAGGCTCGCGTCGAGGTGGAGCGCGAGCTCGGCCGACTGGAACGCGCCGGTCGCGAATCGATGGAGGCGCAGGTCATCCGCACCTACCTCGAATGGATAGCCGAGCTGCCGTGGAACACCCGATCCGACGACAACCTCGATCTCAACCACGCCGAACAGGTCCTGGACGAGGATCACTACGGG